>NZ_CAXAPG010000010.1:0-195427 GCF_963970585.1 Pseudomonas sp. RL_105y_Pfl2_101 | reverse complement strand
AAAAGCCGTGATCGTCAGCTTAGAGCTTTGCAGCGCAAGGCTACAAAGCTGGGTGTCCGATTGGTTGCGGCTTAAAAAAGCTTAAAGAACAAGGGGATGGATTTTGTTTGATGAGAGCTTGCTCCCGCTCGGCTGCGCAGCAGTCGTGAAACCGGCTGCTGCGGTTTGTCTTTAAGAGCACGTCAGGTCCATTGCAGGCGGCTTCGCCACCCAGCGCGAGCAAGCTCCCTCGCCACAGAAGGGTATGCTGTTCTGGCTGGCGTAATCCAGCGTACGCTTCGCCAGCAAAGCACCTTTTTGCGTAGTGGTTTCGGTCAACACCTGTTCGATAGCGTGTGCCGGATCGCAGTAGAGAAGGGCAAGCTCGCGATTGTCTGAACTTCCTCTTCAAGGAACTTAAGAAAATCGATTTCAGGACAATCCTCAGACATTTCCATGAGGGCTTGTGCCGTATCCCGATGAGGACGTATGGCCTCGCGCCTCATTTCACGTAGCGCTCCGTTTTGAGCATCCAGGTTGAATATCCGCAAGGTATCAATCGCCCTTTGCCGTGACCTATCGTCCAGATCAGCCCGTGGGACGATGGTGCCGTCGCTGACGAAAACGAAGTAGTCATCCGGGTCGTCCACGTCAGGCTTGAGCAAGACACTGTGATCATACGGGTCGCAACTGTCCTTGAACTTACCGCACGCATCTTCCCGGCAGCAGGAGCCAAATAAGTTGCTCCAATCGAATGTGCCTTGTGGGTATCTGTCTCGTTGTCGAAAGTGCTCAATGTGTGCGTGGCCGGGTTTTCTGATATCAGCCTCGCAATAAGCGCAACGAGTATCTTGCATGGCTTGGAGACTTTCCCAGAGCTGATCACGTTCCTCCGAGGTCGGAGATTGTAACGACCACTTGTGCAATCCGTGTCTGTAGCGGGTAAGACAGTGGGGCCCTTCACCTCGAACAAGCTTTCGCATGTACCCAGTTTCCTTGTCTTACTGTTTTATCAGCTGCTTGCGTTTGAACGTTTCCAACCGGATCAGTCGATGGCAATCGAGCATATTCGGATGCTGACTACCGAAATGCTCATCCAGATAACTGCGCAGTTCCTGGCCCTGTGCTGTTTCATGAAGGTTCTGCTGAATCAATCCCATGTATTCGCTCATTTTTTGAGCTGGCTCATTGTCGGGTGTCGGATCGATGTCCATGACGTACGCCAACACTTGGGAACTGGCGACCCCCTGAGTTTGTTGATCCACATTGCTCACTGTTACCCGTCGCCCGTTTTCGTCGGTTTCGGTTTGGAGAACACGGATGCAGTGCGCTGGTACGGAGGTGATCACCTGAGGGCTATGGGTTGTCACGATGAACTGGATATGGGGGAAAGCATCGAGGAGATCAGGTACGACGGTTTGCTGCCACGCCGGGTGCAGGTGCATGTCGACTTCATCTATCAAAACCACACCTGTGCTTCTACTCGGAGCCATGATGCCCAGATGCGGATTGAGTTTTACGCAGCGATAAGCGATGTCCGCAGCCAAGGCGACAATATTGCGGATCCCATCGCTGAGCTGACTGACCTTCAACACACCATGAAATGGATGTTCCAGCACCAAGTCGGAAAATTCACTGCTATATGCCAGATCTCGCCATCCCGTCCGGGTAGCGAGGACGGCATTCACTGCATTCTGTACAGCCAATACCGGATGTGCGAATTCGTCCTTTACATCAACGCTTAGCTTCCCACGTTCAATACTGCGAATCTGCTCCTCGCGATAGCTGCGAAAGATTCGAGTGTACCACTTGGCAAAGTGTTTATAGCTTGAGGCCGGATCAAGGCAGTCGCGATAGGCATAAGTTCTTGAGAACTCGGCGTTTTCAGCTTTTTCATGAGCAGCAGTCAGCTTCTTCTGACTCCAGAGCCGGCCTGTGCCGTAGTACGCTAGGACTGGCAAGTCGAAGGGGTCTTGATGGCCAGCCGTTGCTCCGTCAAAAATCCGCACTTCAAGCGTCTCGGCGGTAGTTTCCAGCAAGGTGGCTGCTGCATCCCCGCGGGTTTGCGTGCCTTTGCGGATGCTCTCCCGACGCCGTGACCATTTCCAAGGCATGTTCAGAAAAAGGGCGTGGGCAGTTAGCCGTGCGGGAAGAGATGGTTCCATTTGATGCGCTGCGAGAGGGCGTAAGAAAACGTCCTCTGGGTGGATGCCGGTAGTGTCGTTGGTGGTGCTACCGAGATCAAAACCGCGAACATAGGGCCACAACGCGACCTTAATGGCATCCAGGAGGCTCGTCTTGCCTTGACCGTTGCGTGCGACCAGCAAGGTCAATTGGGGGTCCAATTCAAGAGTTAATGTAGGGAAACAACGGTAGTTTTCCAGTTCCAGCCTGATCAGTTTCACAGACTCTCCTCGATGTGGACCGATGCCAGGCTACGGCAGTGGTGATGTTCCAGCGAATGGATGTGAGACGAATTCTACTGTGAATGAAAACAGCTGAATACCTGCTCGCTGCCTCTTCACGATTTAAGGCTTGCGCAGCGTTTTCTGCCTGAGAATATAAACCGTCACCAGCACCGCACTGGTGAGCATGAACCCCCGGGCCCACGGCAGGGGCACCAGGTAGCAGGAAAAGAGGATGCTCGCCCACATCAGCCCGATGGCATAGACCTTACCCTTGAGCGGGATGCCGTTGCCACTGAGGTAGTCACGGATCCACGGGCCGAGGCGTGGATGTTCTACCAGCCATTGGTAGAAGCGCGGCGAGCTGCGGGCGAAGCAGGCCGCCGCCAGGAGCAGGAAAGGGGTGGTGGGCAATACGGGAACGAAGATGCCGATGACCCCTAGCGCTACGCTCAGCCAGCCAATGGCCAATAGAACGTAACGCAGGATCAGCGGGCGATTGCCGACAGGCGAGGGCACCCAGTCACTCAGTGGTGGCGAGGCTTGAGGATCGCCGGTTTCTCGTCCGGTGCGTTGCACAGCAGGTACAGGGCCGTGAGGGCTTCGGGGATCTGGACGATCATGTCGTCCATCAGGTTGGCGTCGGCGGCGATGTCGGAAAATTCCGGTTGCTCGTCGAACAGGCCGGAACCCACCATGATCGGCAGCAGCATTTCGCTGACTTCTTCTTCGGCGGTTTCGAACCAGGCGGCTTCGCGCAGGAACACGCCTTCCATGAAACCGATGCACCAGCCACGCAGCTCCGAATCGTCCGGGTCATCGCCCAGGTCCAGGTCGCATGGCAGTTCGAATTCTTCGTCGGAAGCCAGTTGGCGGGCGATGTGGGCCTTGAGGCCGACCAGCGTGGCTTCGATTTCGGCACGCTGGGCTTCGTCGCTGTAATGCGGCTCTTCGGCAAACAGGGCGTCGATCCACTCACGGTCCGGCACCGTTTCTGCGCAGATGGACAGGGCGGTCAGATAGCCGTGAGCGGCCACGTAGTCCAGCGCCTCTTCGTGCAGCTCATCAGCGTCGAGGAAGACTTGCAGGCGGGTCAGTTGCTCAGCGAAGGACATTACGGGCTACCTTGGGGAATAAACAATGCGGGAATTCTAGGCCTTCTTGAGCGCCCAGGCCAGCCGCCCGGCGTATTTGCCTCTACATGGGCGCACGGGTGGACCGCGACCCCTGTAGGCGCTGCCGAAGGCTCGGGCCGCGTTCGGACGATCTTTTGATCCTGACCCTGCTCTGTTGGTTGTTCGCTTTAGATGCAATTGGCAGAGGAAAGATCGCAGCCTCGTTGCACTCGGCAGCTCCTACAGGGCGCATGGCGTGCAATCGCCTACTTGATCACCTCCTGTCAGCAGCCCCCTTTGCAACGAAGGCCTCGGGTATACTGCCGCGTTTTGTGATGCCCTGCGGCGTCCTGCCGGTTCGAAACGCACACTTACGATTTGCCGGTGCAGCGTTTGTGATTCTGAACCAGCCTTGCAGGGATGTTTCGGTGATTTTTGGAGTTTTTATGCTCGAACAGGCTCAACGCGTCCTCAAGGACATCTTCGGCTACGACAGTTTCCGTGGCCGTCAGGGTGCCATTATTGAGCGCGTGGCCAGCGGTGGCGATGCCCTGGTGCTCATGCCCACCGGCGGCGGCAAATCCTTGTGCTTCCAGGTCCCGGCGCTGTTGCGCAACGGCCTGGCCGTGGTGGTCTCGCCGCTGATCGCATTGATGGACGACCAGGTCGCAACCCTGGAGGAGCTGGGGGTTGCCGCTGCTTCGCTGAACTCCACCCTCAGTGCCGAGCAACAGCGGGACCTGGCGACACGCATCAAGCGCGGCGAAGTGAAGATGTTGTACCTGGCCCCGGAGCGCCTGGTGCAGCCGCGCATGCTGGCGTTCCTGCAGAGCCTGGAAATCGCCCTGTTCGCTATCGACGAAGCCCACTGCGTGTCCCAATGGGGCCACGACTTCCGTCGCGAATACCTGCAACTGGGGCAGTTGGCGGAACTGTTCCCCGACGTGCCGCGCATCGCCCTGACCGCCACCGCCGACAAGCGCACCCGCGAGGAAATCGTCGAGCGCCTGCACTTGCAGGATGCCGAGCGGTTCCTGTCCAGCTTCGACCGCCCCAATATTTTCTACCGCATCGTGCCCAAGGAGCAGCCGCGCAAGCAGTTGCTGGCGTTTCTCGCCGAACGCCGCAGTGATGCCGGCATTGTCTATTGCCTGTCACGCAAGAAGGTCGATGAAGTGGCCGCGTTCCTGTGTGAGCAGGGGTTCCCGGCGTTGCCGTATCACGCCGGGCTGCCCAACGACCTGCGGGCCTATCACCAGAAGCGCTTCCTCAACGAGGAAGGTTTGATCATGGTGGCCACCATTGCGTTCGGCATGGGCATCGATAAGCCTAACGTGCGTTTTGTCGCGCACCTGGACCTGCCCAAGTCCCTCGAGGCGTATTACCAGGAAACCGGGCGTGCCGGCCGTGACGGCTTGCCGGCCGATGCCTGGATGGCCTACGGCCTGCAAGACGTGGTGATGCTCAAGCAGATGTTGCAGAACTCCGAAGGCGATGAGCGCCACAAACGCCTGGAGCAGCACAAGCTCGACGCAATGCTCTCGCTGTGCGAAGAAACCCGCTGCCGTCGCCAGACCCTGTTGGCCTATTTTGACGAAGACATGCCCCAGCCTTGCGGGCATTGCGACAACTGCGTCGATGGCGTGGAAACCTGGGACGCCACCGAGCCGGCCCGCCAGGCCTTGTCGGCCATTTTCCGCACCGGCCAGCGCTACGGTGTCGGGCATCTGGTGGACGTGTTACTGGGCAAGGACAACGAGAAGGTTCGCAGCTTTGGCCACCAGCACCTGTCGGTGTTTGGCGTGGGCAAGGCGCGCACCGAGAGTGAGTGGCGTTCATTATTCCGACAGCTGGTGGCCCGCGGTCTGGCCGACATCGACCTGGAGGGCTACGGCGGCCTGCGTTTGTCCGCAAGCTGCCGGCCCTTGCTCAAAGGCGAGGTCAGCCTCGAACTGCGTCGCGACCTCAAGCCGGCAACGGCGGTCAAGAGCAGCAAGAGCCAGGCCAGCCAACTGGTGCGTGGCGAAGAACGCGATCAATGGGAAGCCTTGCGTGCTTTGCGGCGCAAGCTGGCCGAGGAGCACGGCGTCCCGCCGTACGTCATCTTCCCCGACTCGACGCTGCTGGAAATGCTCCGCAGCCAGCCCACCTCTTTGGCGGAAATGGCCCGGGTCAGTGGCGTGGGGGCGCGCAAGCTGGAGCGTTATGGCGAGGCCTTCCTCCAGGTCCTGGGCGGCGAGGCCGAAGCACCGAAAGCGGTGGCCGATGTGCGCCACGAGCTCATCACGCTGGCCCGGGCCGGCATGACGCCATTGCAGATCGCCGGGCAACTGCAGTGCTCGGAAAAGAACGTCTATACGATGCTGGCCGAGGCCATCAGCAAACAGCAGTTGTCGCTGGAGCAGGCGCTGGATCTACCCGAAGAACTAATGGGGGAGGTGCAGGATGCCTTCCTGGATGGCGAAGGCGAGTTGCCGCCAGTGTCCGAAGTTGCCGCACTGTTTGTAGGACGGGTTCCCGAAGGTGTGCTGTATTGCGTCAGGGCTGCGTTGCAGTCGGAATTTGAAGTCTGATCAGTGAGTTGCGGTCCTTTAACGATTCAGTACAAGGCGAGCCTTGCTTGAATCCAAAGCTCATGCTTAGCTGACTAATAATTAGTTTTTCTCTATTTCAGATCTGATGAGTTTTTTATGCCGTTAACCGATCAACACCGTTTTGGCATGCAGTTGGCGCAAATGTCTCGAGGCTGGCGTGCCGAACTGGATCGTCGCTTGGCCGGCCTGGGCCTGTCCCAGGCACGTTGGCTGGTGCTGTTGCACCTGGCCCGTTTCGAACAGGCGCCGACCCAGCGTGAACTGGCCCAAAGTGTCGCCGTCGAAGGCCCGACCCTGGCCCGGTTGCTCGACAGCCTGGAAACCCAGGGGCTGGTGCAGCGCCAAGCCGTAGCCGAGGACCGTCGGGCCAAGAAAATCGTGCTTTGCGCAGCGGCGCTACCGTTGATCGAACAAATCGAAACCATTGCCACGCAACTGCGTCGTGAGCTGTTCGAAGGTGTCGACGAAGCGGACATGCGCGTGTGCATGCGGGTCCACGGTACGATCCTGGCCAACCTGGAAAAATCCTGAGGCATATCCCTGGCGTCAGACTTTTGAGATTCGGCGATTAGCGAACTATAACCAGTACTAAGTGATCGTATTGGATGCGTTTACGCTCAGTCTGGTAGTCGAAAGGGATACCCATGCTTGAAAGTTTGCAGTCCACGTTGCGCAGTTGGGTCAACGTGTCGGTCGTCGTGGGTGCCCTGGGGTATTCGACCTTGGCGTCGGCACTGGGGTTTGGCGAGATCACGCTTCATTCCGCCCTGAACCAGCCGTTGCGCGCCGATATCGCCCTGGTCGATGTGGCCGGGATCGGTGAGGGCGATCTGTCGGCCAGCCTGGCGAGCCCGGACGATTTCAGTCGTGCGGGTGTGGAACGGGTGTTCTTTCTCAATAACCTGCGCTTCACGCCGGTACTGCGCGGGGAGCGCAGCTTCATTCGGGTGACCTCCAGCAAACCGGTGGAGGAACCCTTTCTCAATTTCCTGGTACAGCTCAATCAGCCCAACGGGCGTCTACTGCGCGAGTACACCGTGCTGATCGACCCGCCGGGTACACCGGGTATCGTGCCGGCCGGTGACGAACCTTCCGAGGCCCCGCAGGCCGCGATGCCGGTCATCAAGCCGCCCCCGGCGGTACAGGGCAAACGTTACACCGTCGTGCCGGGAGACAACCCCTGGCTCATCGCCAAGCGCCTGCATGATGCTGGCAGCAACGCGTCGGTCAATGAGTTGACGCAAGCAATCCAGGCCTTGAACCCCGGCAGCGACCGGCTTTCCATCGGCCAGCGCTTGTTGTTGCCCGATTCGGCCGTGCTGCCGACGTCGGCTGCAACCCCTGTCGACCTGCCCCCCGCCGCGTCCGATGAGCAATTGGCCGCCAGCGCGCTGCAAAACCAGCAGCAACAGCAGACTATCGATGAACTGCAGGCCCGGCTCCAGGCCCAGGACGAGGAACTCGCTGGCCAGCGCAAGCAGATCAGCGAATTGCAGACCCGGCTGGCCGAGGTTGCGCCAGCCCCTGTTGCATCGACGCAACCGCAACCGCAACCGGCGCTTCCTGCATCGGAACCGGCTCCAGACGCGCAACCCGCGACAGAACCGCTTGCAGAGCCAGAGGGCACTAATTGGTCATGGGTGGCGGGGCTGGTGGGCCTGTTGGGGTTGCTGGCGTTGTTACTGTTCGTTCGGCGTCGGCAGCAGCAGGCCGAATTGGAACCGATGGTCGGGCGTCCCGAGCCGATGCTGGAGGATGACGAAACCTTTGCATCAATCCCCGATACGCGGTCGTCCGAGACCGCGGCATCGTTCCATAACGGGGATACGCCCCAGGGGGATGTGCTGGAGGGCGTCGGAATCTACCTGACCTACGGTCGATTCACCGAGGCCGCCGGATTGTTGCGCGCTGCGTTGCTGGCGGAGCCGGAACGTACCGACCTGGGCCTTAAATTGCTGGAGGTACTGGGCAAGCAGGGCGATGTCATCGGTTTCCAGGCTCAGGAACATCATCTACTGGCACAGGGTATCGATGCCGGGACGTTGGAGGAGATCCGCGGGCGCTACCCCAAGGTTGCCATGATCGCCGCGCCGACAGTGGCATCGGTACAACCTCAGGCACCGGTTCTTGTACCTGCTCTGGCACCGATACCTGTTCCTGAACGTGAGCCGGTGCCTGGTGACGAGTTCGAGTTGGACCTGGATGCACTGTCCATGGAAACCAGCTGGGACCTCGCCGATGCCCAGGACCACACGGCTGAAAAAGAGGCTGTTTCACCCCATGCCGCCGAGAGCTTTTCGCTTTCAGGGGGCGATGAGCTGGACCTGCAATGGGAAGCGCCGCTGGAAACCGAGTCGCTGGACGATGCTTTCCTCGATAGCTTTGCCGATGAAGAACAGGCGCTGGCGCTCGAGCCGCAGGCCCTTGAACCTGTTTCTCTGGACACCATGCCCCTCGAACCTCAGGCCCCGGAACCCTCGGTCAAGCTGGAACAGGCACAGAATTGCATCGACGATGGAGACCTGAAAGCTGCCGCTTCCTTGCTTGAAGAACTGCTCGAAGAGGGCGACGAACCCCTCAAGCAGACCGCCCGGGTGCTGCTGGCCGGGATTCGCTGAAGCTATGAATGGATGTTGAGTCAACCGGCCTCTTCGCGAGCAAGCTCGCTCCCACAGGGATCTTGGGTGAACAGTCATCCCGCGAACACTCCGCCCCCCATGTGGGAGCGAGCCTGCTCGCGATGACGGCAGCACAGCCAACATCACCGGCCTATCAGGCTGTCAAATCCTGTCCAGGCAGCCCCTCAAAACGTCTGCCCCAGGTTCAGATACACCGCCTGTTCATCTTCGTCGTTAAAGCCATAGCTGAAGTTCAGAGGTCCCAGCGGTGTATCGAAACCGAGGAAAACGCTGGCGGCGTTGATGTAGCCGCTGTCGAATTCGTTGTCGTTGTTCCAGGCCCGGCCGCGTTCCAATGAGCCACCGATGTACAGCGGAAAGTCCAGTGGCAGGTAGGCCCGCGGTGTGAGGCGACGGTAATACACGGCGCGCATCAAGCTGATGTTCTGCCCGGATACCCCGTCTTCGCGAAAGCCTGACAGTTGCCGCGCGCCACCGAGCACAAAGCTGGACGTCACGACCTCGGCAGTGTCCAGTGTGCGGCCGTAGCGACCGCCCAGGATAAAGGTGTCCGGGCCGCGGCTCAGGGCCTTGTCCAGTTTGAACTCCCACTGGCGGTAACGCTGGTCGGAACCCAGCCCCGGTTCGTATTGGCGCCAGGTCAGGCCGATGTCTTCCCCTTCGTGGGGGAAATACACGTTGTCGAAGGAGTCGAAGGAGTACTTCAGCTCATAAAAACCTTCATTGAAGTTTTCGCTGGGCTGGTCATGGTCGCCAATGCGCACATCCGCCTTGCCCCAGGCCTGGCCGACACCGAAGCGGATTTCGCCGTTGTTGCTGATCTGGCGGCCCAGGTTCAGCCCGAAGCCATAGCGCTCGACGCGATACTGGGCCACCGGATCGTTGTTCAGGATGGACTCCACGTTGCGGGATTCGAATTGCCCGTAGGGGGCGATGAAGTAGCGTGAGCCGACATCCAATGGCTGGTAGAACTCGCTGTACAGCTCCTGCTTGTCGCCGATTTGTGCCCGGGTCAGCCATTCGGCACCGAGGCGATTGATGCCGTTGACCCGATAGCTGGCCCCCAGGTTGAAAGCACTGTCGCCGCGCATGTCGTCCGACAGGCTCAGGCCCAGCCGCAGGTAGTCGGTGCCAGTGCGTTTGCCTCGGGCGTTGATCAGCAGCGTGTGATCCGGGCCCTTGCGGACCACGCGGTATTGCACCTGCTCGAAGTAATCCAGGCCGTACAGCGTGCCCATGTCGGTCTGCAGGCGGCCCAGGTCCAGCGGCTCACCGATCTTCTGGCGAACGTAATAGCGGATCACGTCATCACCGACTTTCGAGTCGTTCTCCACACGAATGGCGGTGATGACCGGCGTGCGCTCGCTTGGGGTGCGCGCGGCCATGAGCTCGGCGTCGGGCGCCTCGGATGGGCGTAGGGGAACCAGGCGTGCATCGAGTATCCGCGTGGCACGATAACCGGCATCGATCATGTCCTGGGCCTGGCCGAAATCGGTGGCGCCGAAGCTCGCCAGCGCCGGCTGGATCAGCACGTCGTCTTTTTTCAGGGTTGCCAGTTGCTCTTCGGAGTTGCGTCGGGTCATCAGGGTGGTCGATTGGTTCAGCACGTCGAGCACCGTGACCAGTTGCTTGCGATTGCGCAGGGGGGTACCGATGTCGACCACGATAGCCACGTCCACGCCCATTTCCCGGGCCACGTCCAGCGGGATGTTGTCGGACATGCCGCCGTCCACCAGCAGCCGGCCGTCCAGTTCCACCGGGGCGAACACCGCCGGGATCGACATGCTGGCGCGAATGACTTTGGGCAGATGGCCTTTGCGAAACACGACCTTTTCGCCCGTGGCAATGTCAGTGGCGACTGCGCGAAATGGGATCGGCAGTTGGTCGAAGTCCCGGGTGTCGCTGGCGTGGGCCAGCAGGCTTTCGAGCAGCAGGGCCAGGTTCTGGCCCTGGATGACCCCCAAGGGCAGGCCGAGGCTGCCGTCGTCGCGAAAGCTCAGTTTCTGTTTTACCAGGAAGTCCCGGTCATCCTGCTTGCGTCGGAATGGCACGTCCTTGCGTGGCGGCGCATCGGACAAGGCCTGTTGCCAGTCGATGCCCAGGGCGAGCTTTTCCAGTTCGTCGATCTTGTAGCCCGAGGCATACAGCCCGCCGATTACCGCGCCCATGCTGGTGCCGGCGATGGCATCGATCTTGATGCCTTGCTCTTCCAGAGCCTTGAGCACACCGATGTGGGCCAGCCCCCGTGCGGCACCGCCGGACAGCACCAGGCCGATTTTCGGGCGTGGCGTTTCGACGGTGGGCTCTTTGGCATGGCCGAGCAAGGGCAACAGCAACAGCAACAGCAACAGGAGGGGCAAGAGGCGGCGCATCGTCAATCTCGGGGGCGATCAAAGGCGGGTATTATAACGACGCCTTCGAACCCAAGAGTCCACCCGCAATGACCGAACGTAAACCGGAAGTCGTCATCACGTATTGCACCCAGTGCCAATGGCTGTTGCGCGCTGCCTGGCTGGCCCAGGAACTGCTCAGCACCTTTGGCGATGACCTGGGCAAGGTGTCGCTGGTGCCGGGCACCGGCGGTGTGTTCCACATCAGCTGCGACGGCATGCAGATCTGGGAGCGCAAGGCCGATGGCGGTTTTCCCGAAGCCAAGGTCCTCAAGCAGCGGGTCCGCGACCGGATCGACCCGGAGCGGGACCTGGGCCACAACGATCGGGGTCAGTGAGACGCGACTTGGGCGCCGACCTCCGGTTTCTTCGAACCGCCCAGTTGGCTTGAGATCACGATGGCCACGATGATCACCACGCCGCCCAGCAGCATGCGCAGGGTCGGGCTCTCATCGAACAGCCACCAGGCCATGGCGATGCCGTAGACCGGCTCCATGGCGAACACCACTGCCGCCGTGCGGGCCTTGATCACCGCCAGGCTGGCGACGAACAGGCTGTGGGCCAGGCCGGTGCAGAACACGCCGAGCAAGCCGATCCACAGCCAGTCGATGGGGCGCACTTCGCTCAATTGCGGCGCGGCCATCGGCAGCAGGCACAACCCGACTACCACGTTCTGGCACAGCGCGGCCTGCACCGGCGGCACGTGTGCCGACCCGGCACGGTTGGTCAATGACAGCAGGGAAAACAGCAGCCCCGAGGCCACGGCCCACAGCAGGCCAGTGGTGGCGCCGCTGGCCAGGTCGAAGTTCGGCGTGAC
This sequence comes from Pseudomonas sp. RL_105y_Pfl2_101, assembly GCF_963970585.1. Taxonomy (NCBI): domain Bacteria; kingdom Pseudomonadati; phylum Pseudomonadota; class Gammaproteobacteria; order Pseudomonadales; family Pseudomonadaceae; genus Pseudomonas; species Pseudomonas sp. RL_105y_Pfl2_101. Next base: position 183,488 of record NZ_CAXAPG010000010.1, on the reverse strand, counting down.
CAACACCAGGCCGATGCTCACCAACACCACCAGCCAGATTTCATTGGCGCGAATCCGCTCGCGGAAGATCAGCCCTTCAAGCAACACCGTGAAGGCCGGAAAACTGGCGAACCCCAGCGTGGCGATTGCCACGCCGGCAACCTTCACGGCGATGAAGAAACTCACCCAGTGCCCGGCCAGCAACAGTCCCCCGAGCAGCAATCGCCGGTCATCCTGGGCCCGCAGTTTCTGCCAGCGGCTGCTGCTGGCGAACCGGGCGAACACCGCAAGGGCAAGCACGGCGAAGATGGCGCGACCAAACACAATGACCGCCGGCGAGGCTGCGGCGAGTTTGCCGAATACACCGGTCAGGCCAAACATGAGTGCGCCAATGTGCAGGGCGCCGAGGGCGGTACGGGGTGTCATTTCAATCCTTTCAATAAAACCGGTGGATACATCAATCTCGCGTAGGAGCTGACGAGTGCAACGAGGCTGCGATCTTTTGATCTTTTGATCTTTCGCTTGAGATTCAAGTGTCTGGGGGAGGATCGCAGCCTCGTTGCACTCGTCAGCTCCTACTCAGTTCCTACAGGGCATTTAAGCGTTTGGGAGAGGGTGGCGTCTGTCGCGATCCTAGCGATTTTTAGCGCGTATCTAGCGCTGACGCCGCAGCTTGCCCGGCGAGGCGCCGAATTCGCGCAGCACCGCCGCGGCGAAGGCACTTTGCGAGCTGTAACCGACACGGTGGGCAATCTCACCGATGGGCAGCTGCGAATCACGCAACAACGCCACGGCCTTGTGCAAGCGACGGCTACGGATGTAATCCATCGGGGTTTGTCCGCACTCGGCGACGAAGCGCGCGTGCAAGCGGGCGCTGGAAAGGCCGGCGACTCGCGCCAGGTCCGCCACTTGCAGCGGATAGGCGGCGTTCTGGTCGATGTGGGCGTTGAGTGCGGCGTAGGGCAGGCGCCGGCCGCCGAGGGTTGCCTGGCGAGCGTTATTGAGACTCGCCAGCAGCAGCACCGCGCCTTGCTGGGCGATCACCGGATCGTCCACCGGGCTGCCCGCCAACCAGCTGACCAACTGGCTCTGCCCCGCATCCAGGGGCAGGCGAGCGGTGTCGTCGAGCAAGCGGCGGCTGGCGTTGGCGTGATCCCCCAGGCATTGCCCGACCCAGTCATCACTGGGCACATCCAGCACCAGGCAACGGCTGCCGTGGGGGCTGCCGCAGGCGTGATGTGCGCCGGCGGGTATCACCACGAAGCTTTGTTGCACCACCTGGCTGCCGTGACCTTCGACCTCGAAATCCAGCGCGCCAGACAGCCCGAACACCAGTTGGGCATGTTCATGGCTGTGGACGATCAAGTCGTGGCTGTAGTGGCGTAGGGTGAGGATCGGTCTCATCGCGGTCTCCCGTGTCAGGCCGCCAGCATACACCGAGGGCGCAACGCCCGGCGCTGTCATGCAATGGACTTGTGTTTGTCATGGGCCATTAACCGCTGGCGTGCACAGTGGCAAAAACGATCAGAGGGTTGCCCAATGACCAGCGCCGAGCTCGCCAAACCCAGCCGCAAACAGCGTGTTCGCACCCTGTGGATTTCCGATGTGCACCTGGGTACCCGGGATTGCCAGGCCGAGCACCTGTCGCAGTTTCTCAAGGGCTACCACGCCGACAAGATCTACCTGGTGGGTGACATTATCGATGGTTGGAAACTGCGCGGTGGCATGTATTGGCCCCAGGCTCACACCAACGTCATTCGTCGCTTGCTGACCATGAGCAAGCGCGGCACTGAAGTGATCTACGTCACCGGCAATCATGACGAATTCCTGCGGCGCTATTCGAAGCTGATCCTGGGCAATATCCAATTGGTGGACGAAGCGGTGCACGTCACTGCCGATGGTCGGCACCTGTTGGTGATCCATGGCGACCAGTTCGATGTCATCACCCGGTACCACCGTTGGCTGGCGTTCCTCGGGGATTCGGCCTACGAGTTCACCCTCACGCTGAACCGCTGGCTCAACCATTGGCGGGCCCGTTACGGCTACGGCTACTGGTCGTTGTCGGCGTACCTCAAGCACAAGGTCAAGACCGCCGTCAGCTTCATCAGCGATTTTGAAGAAGCCATCGCCCACGAGTGTGTGAAGCGCGAACTGCATGGGGTGGTCTGTGGGCATATCCACCATGCCGAGATTCGCAAAGTGGGTGAGGTGGAATACCTCAATTGTGGTGATTGGGTCGAATCCTGCACGGCGCTGATCGAGCACTGGGACGGGTCGATCGAGTTGTATCGGTTGGCGGAGGCCCAGGCACGCGAAGCGCAGTTGAAGGCACTGAAAGTCGCCGAACCGGCTTGAAACCGTAGGCGCTGACGAGTGCAACGAGGCTGCGATCTTTCCCCTGACGATTGAATTTCAAGCGAAAGATCAAGATCAAAAGATCGCCGCCTTCGGCAGCTCCTACAGGGCCGGTGCCTGCGTCATCGCCGCCTTGTAGATCGACTGCTTCGGCGTGGCAAACACCCTTCCCAGCATCGGCTCGAAGAAGCTTAGCGGCAAAGTGTCGTACTCGGGATCGAACGCCGCCGCGTCATATTTCGCACAAAAGTCGATCGTCGCCTGGTGCTGCGGATGTTCGAAAAACTGCTCGCGCAGGTGCCGATCCATGCCCAGGTGATGGAAGAAGTAATAGCCCTGGAAAATCCCGTGTTTTTCCACCATCCACAGGTTTTCGGCGCTGACGAAGGGCTTGAGGATTGCCGCCGCGATGTCCGGGTGGTTATACGAGCCGAGGGTGTCACCGATATCATGGAGCAGGGCGCAGACCACGTATTCCTCGTCCCGCCCGTCACGGTAGGCACGCGTGGCGGTTTGCAGGGAGTGGGTCAGGCGATCCACCGGGAACCCACCGAAATCGCCGTCCAGCAGTTTCAAATGGGCCAGGATCCGCTCCGGTAATTGCCGGGCGTAGGTGCTGAAATCGGCTGCGATGATCGCCCAGTCTTCCTGGGTGCCGTCCCGCATGTGGGCAAAGCGTGCATGAGGGTTCATGGGCACTCCTTTGGCTAGAACGCAACCTTGCCCCGCAGCATGTCGCGGTACATGACGAAATCGCCGAGCAAACTGTAGAACGGATGCTGGAAGGTGGCCGGACGGTTCTTTTCGAAGAAGAAGTGCCCGACCCAGGCAAAGCCGTAGCCGGCCACGGGCAGGGCGAGCCACAGCCACCCGCTACCCACGACGAGGGCCATGACGAAAATCAGGATGACCAGGGAGGTGCCGATGAAATGCAATCGTCGGCAGGTGCTGTTGCTGTGCTCGCCGAGGTAATACGGGTAGAACTCCGCGAACGTATTGAATCGTTTGGTGTTTTCCACGACGGCGCTCTCTGTGGTTGTTGTTCTGGCGATCGATGCAGCAGGCTTCTCACTCAAGTCTAGAGTGATCATTTGCAGCGGCCAGTGACAATCAGCGCCACTTTAGTATCCTTCGCAAATCCAGCCGTATCCTGCGGCTCGTCATGCAAGTAAATCGTCATGAACGAACGAACGACTTCTTCGAGCTGGGCGATGGGGATTGTCAAGGCGTTGGAAATGGACGGCCTGGATTGTCGGATGCTGTTCAAGCAACTGGGGCTGGACTTTGATGCGCTGGACGATCCGGATGCACGGTTCCCCCAGGACTCGATGACGCGGCTCTGGCAACGGGCGGTGGAATTGTCCGGTAACCCGGCCATTGGCTTGAACATGGGTAAAGTGGTGCGCCCGGCCTCGTTCCATGTGGCGGGCTACGCCTTGATGTCCAGTCGCACGCTGGTGGAGGGTTTCCAGCGACTGGTGCGATACCAGCGGATTATTGCCGAAAGCGCCGACTTGAGTTTTCGTCGATTGGAAGAGGGCTACGGGCTGATCCTGACGGTGCATGGCGACCATTTGCCCCCCACTCGGCAAAGTGCCGAAGCGTCCCTGGCCTGTGCGTTGGCTCTGTGCAACTGGCTGACCGGACGTACCTTGCAGCCAGTAAAAGTGCTGTTCCAAGGCACCGAACCCCTGGACCAGACGCCTTATCAGCGAGCCTTCTGCGCGCCGCTGGTGTTCGGTGCGCCTTATGACGCGCTGATTTTTGAACAGGCCGACATGGAGGCGCCGCTGCCGACGGCGAACGAAGCCATGGCGCAGTTGCATGACCGGTTTGCCGGCGAGTACCTCGCGCGTTTTTCGGAAAGCCGTGTGACCCACAAGGCGCGACAAGTGTTGTGCCGACTGTTGCCCCAAGGCGAGCCCAAGCGTGACATGGTCGCGCAGACGCTGCACCTGTCGCAGCGCACCTTGCAGCGGCGCTTGCAGGAAGAGGGCACCAGTTTCCAGCGATTGCTTGAGGACACTCGTCGCGAACTGGCCGAGCAGTACCTGGCGCAGCCGGGCATGACGCTGCTGGAAGTCGCCTATCTGCTGGGGTTTGCTGACCCGAGCAATTTTTTCCGGGCTTTCCGCCGCTGGTTCGACACCACGCCTGGCGAATACCGGGCACGGTTGGCGAGCCAGCCTGAAGCGGTCAGTGACGCCAGAACGCCGGGATACACAGCACGAACACCGTGATGATCTCCAGTCGGCCCAGCAGCATGCCTCCTGACAGAATCCACTTGGCCGCGTTCGGCAGCGGTGCGAAGTTGCCGGACGGCCCGATGGTTTCCCCCAACCCCGGGCCGACGCCGGACACGGTACTGGCCGCACCGGTCAGCGCCGTCATCCATTCCACACCCAGCAGCGACAGCAGCAGGGCGATCACGCAGATGGTGATGGCGAAGAAGAACGAGAACGTAAGGATCGAGCGCACGATCTCTTCGTCGAGGCGATGACCGTTGTATTTCTGCTTGATCACCGCGCGGGGGTGGATCAGTTGATTAAGGTTGGCCCGCAGCAGGATGTAGGCGACCTGGAAGCGGAAGATCTTGATGCCGCCGGCTGTCGAGCCTGAACAACCGCCGACGAACCCCAGGTAGAAAAACAGCATCAGCGAAAAATTGCCCCACAGGCTGTAATCGCCTAGGGAGAAACCGCTGGTGGTGACGATGGACGTCACGTTCAGTGCCACGTGCCGCAGCGCCTCCAGCCAATGCAGGTCGGTGGTCGCCCAATACCAGGTGCCGAGCACCAGCCAGGTCACCAGCAACACCCCGATGAGCCCCTGGACCTGCTGGTCCTTGATCAGCGCTCGGTGATTGCCTCGCAACATCGAAACGTACAGGGCAAACGGCAGGCTGCCGAGGATCATGATGACGATAATGACCCAGTGCACCGCCGGCTGGGTCCACTTGGCCAGGGATTGGTCCGAGGTGGAAAAACCGCCGGTGGAGATCGCCGACATTGCATGGTTGATGGCATCGAACAGGCTCATCCCGGCCCACCAGAGCGCCAGGGTGCCGAGAATGGTGATGCCCACGTAGGACGCCACGATCAGCCGCGCCACCATGTGGGAACGGGGCATGACTTTTTCCGAGCGGTCCGACGATTCGGTCTGGAACAGCCGCATGCCACCAATACGCAGCAAGGGCAGGATCGCCACCGCCATGCCGATGAAGCCGATACCGCCGAGCCAGTGCAGCAGCGAGCGCCACATCAGGATGCCCGGGGACATGGTGTCCAGGCCACTGAGGACGGTGGCGCCGGTGGCGGTGATGCCAGACATGCTTTCGAAAAACGAGTCGGTGTAGCTGATCTTCTGGGTCAGCAGGAATGGCAACGCGGCAAAGATACATACCACCAGCCAACTGCTGACGGTCAGCAAGTACATGTCGCGCGGGCGCAGGTGGATGTGTTCCGGCCGTCCGGGAAGCACCAGGGCCAGGCCGGCGAGGAAGGTGATCATGCTCGACCAGAGGAACGACGGCAGGTCGCCGGTGCGCTCGAAGACCATCAGGGTGGCCATGGGCACGACCATGAAGATCGCCAGGGTGATCAGGAAGATGCCGATGATGAAACCAATGATCCGCAGGGTCGGCAACGCCATGAAGTCCGCTCAGGCTGAAAGGGAAGGGCGCCATTCTACCTGCGACAAGCGTCCTGTAAACCGGCACCCGGCGCCGAGTGGGCGCCGAGTCGTGGAATTTGCGCTAACGAACTCGCCGCACAGCCACTAGAATAGCCGGACATTTTTTCAGGAGGTGGCCGATGCAGGCTCTCGACGCTTTGCTCAATCGTGTTTCCGTTCCGCGCCTGGTGGACCCGGCCCCCACGCCGGAACAGCGCGAACTCATGTTCGCCGCAGCGATGCGGGCGCCGGATCACGGCCAGTTGCGGCCATGGCGGTTTCTGACGGTCGAAGGGCAGGCGCGGCATCGCATGGGCGAACTGCTGGCCGAAGCAGCGCGGTTCAATGACCCGCTGGTAGCGGAAGCCGTCGTGGAAAAGGCCCTCAACGGCCCATTGCGTGCGCCCCTGGTCGTGGTGGTGATTGCCCGTTTGCAGGACCATTTCAAAATCCCAAAATCCGAGCAACTGTTGGCGGCTGGCTGCGCGGCCCATGGCATCTTGTTGGCGGCATATGCCCAAGGGGTTGGCGGCGTGTGGCGCACCGGCGAACTGGTGTATTCGCCGCATGTGGCCAGGGGGCTTGGCCTTGAAGACGGGGAAGAGGTGATCGGTTTCCTTTACCTGGGCACGCCGCAGAAAGAAGCACGTACCGCACCGCAGGTGGAAACCGCAGAATTTGTCAGCGCGTGGACAGGTCTGTAGGAGCTGCCGAGCGAAGCGAGGCTGCGATCGTTCCCCAGACACTTGAGTCTCAAGCGAAAGATCAAAATATCGCAGGCTTCGCCAGCGCCTACAGAACCAAGCGGGAGCAAGCTCCCTCGCCACACCATCAACAGCCTACGGTGGTGTTATTTACACGCATCCGCAATCGCCTCGGCCAGCAGGTCCAGGCGCGTGGCGTCGATGCCGGCCACGTTGGCCCGGCCGGTGCCGACCATGTAGACACTGTGGCGCTCGCGCAGGTGCTTGACCTGTTCTGGCGTCAGGCCGGTGTAGGAGAACATCCCGCGTTGTACGCCGATATGGGCGAAGCGCTCGCGCAAGCCATGGGGTTCGAGGGCCTCCAGCAAGCCGCTGCGCAATTGCGCGATGCGCAGGCGCATGGCCTGGACTTCATCGGCCCACAGGCTCTTGAGTTCCGGGTTGCCGAGAATGGTCGCGACCACGGCCGCACCATGATCCGGCGGTGTCGACCACAGGTTGCGGGCGATGTTTGCCAGTTGGCTGCGGATGTCCACCAGCTTCTCGGCATCCCGGGCACAGACGATCAACGCACCGGTACGATCGCAGTAGAGGCCGAAGTTCTTCGAGCAGGAACTGGTGACCAGCACTTCCGGCAGGGCTTGGGCAAACAGCCGGACCGCCCAGGCGTCCTGCTCCAAGCCATCGCCGAAGCCCTGGTAGGCGAAGTCGATCAGTGGCAGCAGGTCGCGGTTGCGCACCACCTCCAACACCTGGTGCCATTGCTCATGGGACAGGTCGAACCCGGTGGGGTTGTGGCAACAGGCGTGCAGCAGCACCACATCACCTTTGGGCGCCTGGTTCAGGGTCGCCAGCATCGCTTCGAAATCCAGGCGATTATCAGCGCCCACGTAAGGGTAATGACTGGCCTTGACCCCGGCCGCGGCAAAGATGGTTTCATGGATCGGCCAGGTCGGGTTGCTCAGCCATACGCCACGCCCCGGCAGGCATTGGGCGATGAAGTCGGCACTCAGGCGCAGCGCCCCGGTGCCACCCGGTGTCTGGGTGGCGCCGGCACGTTTTGCGCTGATCAGCGGTGAGTCGGCGCCCAGCACCAGCTCGTTGATCAATTGGCCGAATGCAGCGTCGCCATGGCCGCCGATGTAGGTCTTGGTGGTCTGGCGATCCACCAGCCGTTGTTCAGCTTGCTTCACTGACTGAAGAATCGGCGTCAGGCCCTGGGCATCCTTGTAGACACCCACGCCCAGGTCGAACTTGCTCGGGTTGGCGTCCGCCCCGTAGGCCTCCATCAGGCCGAGGATCGGGTCGCCGGGTACCCGGCCGATGGCATCGAAATGCATTACTTGCGGCCCTCGGCGGTCTTGGCCACGTCATCGGTGCGGGCGGCCATGATGAAGTCGTTGCGGTGCAGGCCCTTGATGGAGTGGCTCCACCAGGTCACGGTGACTTTGCCCCACTCGGTGAGCAGGCCTGGGTGGTGGCCTTCGGCCTCGGAGATTTCACCAACGGCATTGGTGAACGCCAGGGCGTGCTTGAAGTTCTTGAACAGGAAGACTTTTTCCAGCTGCATCACGCCGTCGCGCACTTCAATGTTCCAGTCGGGGATCTGCTTGATCAGCACCGGCAGTTCTTCGTCGCTGACTTGTGGGGCATCGGCGCGGCAGGCTTCGCAATGGGCTTGGTTCAGAGTGTTCATGGTGTGTTCCTGAATCGAATATTTGAAAACGTCGATGCACCCACGCTAAAGCAAAGCTGCGCTGTGCAACAGACTCAATTGAGATTAAAAGACGCGGTTCACGCCGCCTTTGGTGGGAATTTCGGGGCGTGCAAGCCCAGTTCCCGCCCGCGCTTGACCATGCCCATGATGTCTTCGTGGGCCAGGTCAAACAGGCGCTTGAGCTCGGGGAGTACGAAATACACCGGTTGCAGGATGTCGATGCGATACGGCGTGCGCATGGCTTCCAGCGGGTCGAAAGCTTGATGCTCCGGCTCGTCCGACAGGCAGTAAACGGTTTCCTTGGGCGAAGACAGGATGCCGCCACCGTAGATGCGCCGGCCCTGCGGGGTCTGCACCAGGCCGAACTCGATGGTCATCCAATACAGGCGCGCCAAGTAGACGCGTTCTTCCTTGGACGCCTGTAGGCCGAGTTTGCCGTAGGTGTGGGTGAATTCGGCAAACCAGGGGTTGGTCAGCAATGGGCAGTGGCCGAAGATCTCGTGGAAAATGTCCGGCTCTTGCAGGTAATCCAGCTCTTGCCGGGTACGAATGAAGGTCGCCACCGGGAACTGCTTGCTGGCGAGCAATTCGAAGAAGGTCTGGAAGGGGATCAACGCCGGCACCCGGGCGACTTGCCAGCCCGTGGTCTCACCCAGCACCTGGTTGATTTCGCCCAGTTGCGGGATACGGTCGTGGGGCAGGCCAAGCTTGTCGATGCCGTCCAGGTATTCCTGGCACGCACGGCCTTCGATGACTTTCAGCTGGCGGGTGATCAGCGTGTTCCACACCGCATGTTCTTCGACGGTGTAGTGGATAAAACCTTGCGCATCGGGCTCGCGGGCCACGTACTGCGTCTGCTTCATGCTGCTCTCCTGCTGATTTCCCTCGGGGGGAAGACGTGTTGTTGTTATGTCCAGCGATGTATTAGAGATAGCTCGAAGCAGCGGTATGCGCATCGGCTTGGCGGCGATGGATCGGACGACCGAAGGGTTAGTTCGTAAAGTTTTCGTTACGTTTTGGCGGGAGGTACGATGTTGTTGGGTTTTTCAGCTGGGAAAAGGCCTGCATCTGTCACATAATCTTGACGATTATTTGTACCATCCAGCAGAAAAACGATGGTGAGGGCGTGTGCTCCCCGCCGGGCTGCGCCGTAGGAGCTGCCGAAGGCTGCGATCTTTTGATCTTGATCTTTCGCTCGAGATTCAACTGCCAGGGAAAAGATCGCAGCCTCGCTTCGCTCGGTAGCTCCAACAAGCGGGAACAAGCTCGCTTACCACGAATTTCTACTACACATCGGGCCTTTTCATGCGCATCAAAGTCCATTGCCAGAATCGCATCGGCATCCTGCGGGACATCCTCAATCTGTTGGTGGAGTACGGCATCAACGTCGCCCGGGGGGAGGTCGGTGGCGAGCAGGGCAACGCGATTTACCTGCACTGCCCAAACCTGATCAACATCCAGTTCCAGGCGCTGCGTCCGAAATTCGAGGGCATTGCCGGGGTATTTGGCGTCAAGCGTGTAGGGCTGATGCCCAGTGAGCGTCGGCACATGGAACTCAACGCCTTGCTCGGCGCTTTGGAGTTCCCGGTGCTGTCCATCGACATGGGCGGCTCCATCGTTGCGGCCAACCGGGCGGCGGCGCAGTTGCTAGGGGTGCGAGTGGACGAGGTGCCGGGGATTCCCTTGTCCCGCTACGCCGAGGATTTCGACTTGCCGGAACTGGTGCGGGCCAACCAGTCGCGCATCAATGGCCTGCGGGTCAAGGTCAAGGGCGATGTGTTCCTGGCCGACATCGCGCCACTGCAATCGGAGCACGACGACAGCGAAGCCATGGCCGGTGCGGTGTTGACGCTGCACCGGGCCGACCGGGTGGGCGAACGTATCTATAACGTGCGCAAGCAGGAGTTGCGCGGCTTCGACAGTATTTTCCAGAGCTCGAAAGTGATGGCGGCGGTGGTCCGTGAGGCCCGGCGCATGGCACCGCTGGACGCGCCGCTATTGATAGAAGGCGAAACCGGTACTGGCAAGGAGCTGCTGGCTCGCGCTTGCCATTTGGCGAGCCCGCGCGGGCAATCACCCTTGATGGCGCTCAACTGTGCCGGGCTGCCCGAGTCCATGGCCGAGACTGAGCTGTTCGGCTACGGCCCGGGTGCCTTCGAAGGTGCTCGGGCCGAAGGTAAGCTCGGCCTGCTGGAGCTGACTGCCGGGGGGACGCTGTTCCTCGACGGGGTAGGGGAAATGAGCCCGCGGCTGCAAGTGAAACTGCTGCGCTTTTTGCAAGACGGTTGCTTTCGGCGTGTCGGCAGCGATGAAGAGGTCTACCTGGACGTCAGGGTCATCTGCGCCACCCAGGTCGATTTGTCCGAACTCTGCGCCCGGGGAGAGTTCCGTCAGGATTTGTACCACCGCTTGAACGTCCTTTCCTTGCACATCCCACCGCTGCGCGAATGCCTCGATGGCTTGGCGCCGCTGGTGGAACATTTCCTCGACCAGGCCAGTCGCCAGATCGGCTGCGCGTTGCCCAAGCTGGCTCCGGCGGCGATGGACCGCCTCAGTCACTACCATTGGCCGGGCAATGTTCGGCAGTTGGAAAACGTGCTGTTCCAGGCCGTTTCCCTGTGCGACGGCGGCACGGTCAAGGCCGAGCATATTCGCCTGCCGGACTATGGCGTGCGCCAACCCCTTGGCGATTTTTCCCTTGAGGGTGGGTTGGACGAGATCGTCGGACGCTTCGAGAAAGCAGTGTTGGAACGCCTGTACTCCGAGCATCCCAGCAGCCGGCAACTGGGCAAGCGGCTGGGGGTTTCCCATACGACCATTGCCAACAAGTTGCGCGAGTATGAGGTCGGTAAGACTGAGTCGTAGCTATTTATCTATTGTGTTTTGCTGGCCTCATCGCGAGCAGTGGCCATTATTCAAGGACAAGCATTGCCACCAACCGGCACGACACCGCCGGTTTTTCGTCTTCGATACATTTGCAGAACGCCTTCCAGAACCTCCAAGCCCTTTGTTTGTCGGGCCCATCAGCGCCAGAAAAAAGTTGGTCTGCAAATTGCTTGAGGCTGTGCAACACAGCAGTGGGCGGCAAACGTCCGGCATGCAGAGGAACGACAGTGGACAAGTACCTATATGTGGCAATGACCGGCGCCAGCCAGAACGCACTGGCGCAGCGGGCCCATGCCAACAACCTGGCGAACATCTCCACCAATGGTTTTCAGAAAGACCTGGAGCAGGCACGTTCGATGCCAGTGTTCGGCGACAGCTTTCCGGCGCGGGCCTTTGCCCTGTCCGAACGGCCGGCGACTGATTTCACTCCGGGTGCACTGGTGGAAACCGGCCGCGACCTCGACGTGGCGGTCAGTGGGCCGGGCTGGATGGCCGTGCAGAACCCCGATGGCGGTGAAAGCTACGTGCGCACCGGCAGCCTCAATGTTGATGCCCTGGGCGTGCTGCGCGCCGGCAACGGCATGCCGGTGATGGGCAACGGCGGTCCGATCGCCGTGCCGCCAGAGCAGAAAATAGAAATCGGTCAGGACGGCACCATCAGCATCCGCGCCATGGGCGAAGGCCCGCGGGTGATGGCTGAAGTGGACCGCATCAAGCTGGTCAACCCGGACCTCAAGAACATGACCAAGGGCCTGGATGGTTCGATCCGGACCAAGGACGGCCAGGCGGCGCCCATCGATGCCAACGTGCAGTTGGTGTCGGGCTTCCAGGAAGCGAGCAACGTCAATGCCGTGGATGAAATGACCTCGGTGCTGGCCCTGGCCAAGCAGTTCGAGCTTCACGTCAAGATGATGAACACCGCCAAAGAAGGCGACGAGGCCATGGCTCGGGTCTTGCAGATCTAACCATTAACTAAAGCGTCGCGCCGAAAAACAGGCGTACGAGGAGAATCGAATGCTTCCGGCTCTATGGGTTGCCAAAACAGGTCTGTCCGCCCAGGACACCAACCTGACGACCATTTCCAACAACCTGGCGAACGTTTCGACCACGGGTTTCAAGCGTGATCGGGCCGAGTTCCAGGACCTGCTGTATCAGGTAAAACGCCAGCCTGGCGCCCAGTCGACCCAGGACAGCGAATTGCCGTCGGGCCTGCAAGTGGGTACCGGTGTGCGCATCGTCGGCACGCAGAAAAACTTCAACGCCGGCAGCCTGCAAACCACCGAGCAGCCGCTGGACATGGCCATCGACGGTCGCGGTTTCTTCCAGATTCTGCAGCCGGACGGCACCACGTCTTACACCCGTGACGGTACGTTCCACCTCGACTCCAACGGCCAGATCGTCAACGCCAGCGGTTTCGCCCTGGAGCCGGCCATCATCATTCCGAACGATGCCCAGACCTTTACCGTGGGCCGTGACGGCACCGTGTCCATCACCGTGGCGGGCAACCCGGCCGCTCAGGTGATCGGCAACCTGCAGACCGCCGACTTCATCAACCCGGCCGGCCTGCAAGCGGTGGGCAACAACCTGTTCCTGGAAACCGCCGCCAGTGGCGCGCCGCAAGTCGGCACCCCGGGCCTGAACGGTTTCGGCACCACGCTGCAGAACACCCTGGAAACGTCCAACGTGAGCACTGTCGAGGAGATGGTCAACATGATCACCACCCAGCGCGCCTACGAGATGAACTCCAAGGTGATCTCCACCGCCGACCAGATGCTCTCGTTCGTTACGCAGAATCTGTAATCACGTCGCAACGTCCGTCATTACGTAGACAGGGCGGCCCCAGGGTCGCCTGCAACACCAAGAGGTAGGGTCATGAAACGCTTCGTATCTGTTCTGGCACTGAGTGGGATCACCGCGCTCGCGGGCTGTGTCGCGCCGACACCCAGGCCCAATGACCCGTACTACGCTCCGGTGTTGCCGCGCACGCCGTTGCCGGCTGCCGCCAACAATGGCTCGATCTACCAGGCCGGTTTCGAGCAGAACCTGTACAGCGACCGCAAGGCCTTCCGGGTCGGTGACATCATCACTATCACCCTGAACGAGCGGACCCAGGCCAGCAAGAACGCCAACTCGCAGATCGACAAGACCAGCGAAACCAGCGTCGGCCTGACCTCGCTGTTCGGCTCCAGCCTGACCACCAACAACCCGATCGGTGGCGGCGACCTGAGCCTCAACGCCGGCTACGGCTCCGACCGGGCCACCAAGGGCGACAGCAAGTCCGGGCAGAGCAATAGCCTGACCGGCTCGATCACCGTGACCGTCGCCGATGTGCTGCCCAACGGCATCATTGTCGTGCGCGGCGAGAAGTGGCTGACCCTCAACACCGGTGACGAACTGGTGCGCATCGCTGGCATGGTTCGCGCCGACGACATCGCCACCGACAACACCGTTTCGTCCACCCGCGTGGCCGATGCGCGCATCACCTATTCGGGCACCGGTGCCTTTGCCGATGCGAGTCAGCCAGGCTGGTTCGACCGTTTCTTCCTCAGCCCGAAGTTCCCTTTCTAGGTGGCCCCGTTGAATCTTAAGCAGCTGTTGATCGGTGCCCTGATGATGTCCGCAGCCTTTACCGCTCAGGCCGAGCGTTTGAAGGACATCGCCAGCATTTCCGGCGTGCGTTCCAACCAGTTGATCGGCTACGGCCTGGTCGTGGGCCTGAACGGCACCGGTGACCAGACCACCCAGACCCCGTTCACCTTGCAGACCTTCAACAACATGTTGTCGCAGTTCGGTATCAAGGTGCCGGCCGGCTCTGGCAACGTGCAGTTGAAGAACGTCGCGGCGGTGTCGGTCAGTGCCGATCTGCCGGCGTTCGCCAAGCCTGGCCAGCAGGTGGATATCACCGTTTCGTCCATCGGTAACTCCAAGAGCCTGCGTGGCGGCACCCTGCTGCTGACGCCGCTCAAGGGGATCGACGGCAACGTCTACGCCATCGCCCAGGGTAACCTGGTGGTCGGCGGTTTTGATGCCGAGGGGCGCGACGGTTCGAAGATCACCGTCAACGTTCCGTCGGCCGGTCGCATCCCTGGCGGTGCGTCGGTGGAGCGTGCGGTGCCGAGCGGTTTCAACCAGGGCAACAGCCTGACGCTGAACCTCAACCGTTCCGACTTCACCACCGCCAAGCGTATCGTCGACAAGATCAACGACATGCTCGGCCCAGGCGTGGCCCAGGCCCTCGACGGTGGTTCGGTGCGCGTCACGGCGCCGCTGGATCCGAGCCAGCGGGTCGACTACCTGTCGATCCTGGAAAACCTTGAGGTCGACCCGGGCCAGGCGGTGGCGAAAGTCATCATCAACTCGCGTACCGGCACCATCGTGATCGGCCAGAACGTCAAGGTGTCTCCGGCCGCCGTGACCCACGGCAGCCTGACCGTGACCATCACCGAAGACCCGATCGTCAGCCAGCCGGGGCCGCTGTCCAACGGCCAGACCGCCGTGGTGCCGCGCTCGCGAGTCAATGCCGAGCAGGAAGCCAAGCCGATGTTCAAGTTCGGTCCGGGCACTACCCTGGATGAAATCGTCCGGGCGGTGAACCAGGTCGGCGCGGCGCCGGGCGACTTGATGGCGATCCTCGAAGCCTTGAAGCAGGCCGGCGCGTTGCAAGCCGACCTCATCGTGATTTGAGGGGCGAGCCATGGATATGCGCAAGGGCGCTTTGATCAGCGGGGACTCGGGTTCCTACTCGGACCTGAACCGCTTGAACCAGCTCAAGGTCGGCGACAAGAACAGCGACAGCAACCTGCGTAAAGTGGCGCAGGAGTTCGAGTCGCTGTTCCTCGGCGAAATGCTCAAGTCCATGCGCTCGGCCACCGAGGCCTTGGGCAAGGACAATCCGATGAACACGCCAGAAGCCAAGCAGTACCAGGAGATGTACGACCAGCAGTTGGCCGTTTCCATGTCCCGCGAAGGCGGTGGTATTGGCCTGGCCGATGTGCTGCTGCGCCAGATGTCCAAGAACAAGCCACTGGCCCCCGGCGAGGCGGCAACCTTGTCGGCTGCCAAGCAACAAGAGGCGCTGGACAAGGTCGCCAAGGCGCCAGTGCCGACACCGCTGGGTGCCGGGACCCTGCCCACCGACGGCCCGTTGTCGCGTATCAGTGGCCAGCGGCCGTTGTGGGCTTCGCGGGCCGTGAGTGCGCCGCAAGGGGCCGAGGGTGTCCACCGCAACGACATGGAATTGCTCAACCAGCGCCGCTTGGCCCTGCCACCGAAACTGGCCGACCGCCTGCTCGCCGGGCTGGTGCCTTCGGCGGCGGTCAATGCCGATGTGCCTGCGCAGAACGTCCTGACGGATCGCGCCATCGGCGCCGTCAAACCGGCCACTGGCGACCTGGCCAATGGCGACTGGTTGGCCGCACTCAAGGCCGCCGAGCCGAAAGGCGACATGCAGGTCTATGGCCGCGCCGTGGCACAGCCACCGTTGGCGCCGGCGCGCAAAGCCTTCCGCGATGCCGATGAATTCATCAATGCCATGTTGCCAATGGCCAAGGAAGCGGCCGACCGCATTGGCCTCGACCCGCGTTACCTGGTGGCCCAGGCCGCCCTGGAAACCGGTTGGGGCAAATCGGTCATGCGCCAGCCCGATGGCGGCAGCAGTCACAACCTGTTCGGTATCAAGGCCAGCGCCAATTGGAAGGGCGATTCGGCCCGGGCGATCACCAGCGAATTCCGCAATGGCGCGATGGTCAAGGAGACGGCCGAGTTCCGTTCCTACGCCTCGTACCGCGACAGTTTCCATGACTTGGTCAACCTGCTGCAAAGCAACAGTCGCTATCAAGATGTACTGAAGTCGGCCGATAACCCAGAACAGTTTGTACGCGAGTTGCAGAAAGCCGGTTACGCCACCGATCCGCACTACGCCAGCAAGATTTCGAACATAGCCCGGCAGATGACGAGTTACCAAAACTACGCTTCTGCAGGCGCCACCACGACTTTATAAGGTCTGAACCATGAGTTTGCTCAATATAGGGATGTCGGGTCTGTCAGCAAGCCAGACTGCGTTGGTGACCACGGGTAACAACATTGCCAACGTCGACACCGCCGGTTATTCGCGCCAGCAGACCGTGCAGACCACCAAGGCCTCGAACCAATACGGCAACGTGTTCATCGGTTCCGGCACGACCCTGGCCGATGTGCGTCGGGTGTATAACGCCTTCCTTGAAGCACAACTGAAAACCACCACGTCGCTCAACAGTGACGCGGCGGCCTATCAGGGGCAGATCACGCCGCTCGACTCCCTGTTGTCGGACAGCGGCACCGGTCTCAACGGGGCGCTGACCAAGTTTTTCGCCTCGGTGCAGAACGTCAACGCCAAGCCGGGTGATGATGCATCCCGTCAGTTGCTGCTCAGCGATGCCCAGGCTCTGAGCAACCGTTTCAATTCGGTTGCTAACCAGTTGACGGAGCAGAGCCAGAACATCAATGGCAACTTGTCGAACATGGTCGACCAGGTTAATAACCTGGCGGCCACCGTTGCGCAGTTGAACAAGAAAATCGCCGAAGTCTCCAACTCCGGTGGCGCCCCCAATGACCTGCTCGATGCCCGCAGCGAAACCATTCGCCAGCTCTCGGCGTTCACCGGCACGCAGGTCGTCGAGAACGGCAGCAGCCTGGACATCTACCTGGGTTCCGGCCAACCACTGGTGATGGGCAATATCGTCAATACCCTGGAAGCGGTGCCGGACAAGAACGATCCGGGGCGTATTGGTATCCAGCTCAACAGCGGTTCCAGCTCCATGGACCTGACGTCGGTGCTCACTGGCGGCGAGATCGGTGGCCTGATGCGCTACCGCAGCACCGTGCTCGACCCGGCCATGAACGAGCTGGGTCGCGTGGCCCTGGTGGTCGCCGACCAGATGAACAGCATCCAGGCGTCAGGCATCGACATGAACGGGGCCTTCGGCTCCAACCTGTTCAGCAATATCAACAGCACTGCGCAGATGAGTCAGCGCAGCGTTGCGTCGTTGAACAACAGTGTGGGCTCCGGCAACTTCAACATCGCCATCGAAGACACCGGCAAGCTGACCACCAACGATTACAAGGTGACGTTCACCAGTGGCACGGACTACACCGTCCAGCGCCTGCCCGACGGCACCTCAATGGGCGCGTTCAACACTGCGACCACGCCGCCGCCCGTGATCGACGGTTTCTCGATGACTTTCGCCAACGGCACCGCCGCCGCCGGCGACTCGTTCAAGCTTACGCCGACCCGCAACGAGGCGGCCAACATCAAGACTGAGATGACCGACTCCAAGCGGCTTGCGATTGCTGCCCCGTTGGGCGCCGCCATCACGCCGGGCGGCAGCGGTACGCTGACCATCCCGGCCAGTGGCCAGCCGAGCATGACCACGAAGCTGGACATCTACGACGCCGCCACCACGACCATCGTCCAGAACGGCATCAAGAACTCCATGCCGGTCAAGGTGGTGTTCGGCGCGACGTCCGCCGATGGCACCAGTCAGGCGTACCAGCTGCTCGATGCCCAAGGCCTCCAGATCAGCAATGGCACGATCAAGCCCGGCGAAAGCAACACCTTGAGCCTGAGTGTTCCGCTCAAGGATGCCAGCGGTAACCCGATCATGGATTCGTCCGTGCCGGCGGTGCAACGCACCGTCACGTTCGACATGTCCATTGCCGGCGCCCCGTCCAACGGTGCCTCCATCAACGTCAGCCTCAGCCAGGCCGGCAGCCTGGACAACCGTAACGGCACTGTCCTGGCCGGCTTGCAGACTGCCAAGACCGTGGACACCGGTTCCTCCAGCAAGGGTATTTCCCTGAACGATGCCTACGGCAAGCTGGTGGAAGGCGTAGGTTCCAAGGCCGCCCAGGGCAAGCTCGACAGCGCCGCCACTGGCGCGATCCTGGACAACGCCAAGAACGCCCGCGACTCGCTGTCGGGCGTGGACCTGGATGAAGAAACCGGCAATCTGGTCAAGTTCCAGCAGTACTACACCGCGTCTTCGCAGATTATCAAGGCGGCGCAGCAAATCTTCAGCACGCTGATCAACAGTCTTTAAGGAGCCGTAGCCCATGCGCATTTCCACCTCCCAGTTTTACGAAAGCACGGCTGCGAACTACCAGAAAAACTTCGCCAACGTGGTCAAGACCAGCGAAGAAGCCAGCAGCCTGGTGCGGGTGAACACCGCAGCCGATGACCCGGTGGGGGCTTCGCGTCTGCTGCAACTGGGCACGCAAGCGTCGATGCTGGCTCAGTACGAAACCAACACCAACACCATCAAGGCGACCCTGGGCACCACTGAAGCGGTGATGACCAGCATTGGCAACGTGCTGCAGCGCGCCAAGGAATTGGCCGTCGGTGCCGGCAACGCCGGCTACACCGACGCCGATCGCCAGGCCAACGCCTCGGAGCTGGCGCAGATCGAAGAACAGCTGCTGAGCTTGATGAACAGCAAGGACGAAAACGGCAAGTACATTTTCGCCGGCTCCAAGGGCGACACCATTCCGTTCACCCGCAACAACGATGGCAGCTACAGCTATAACGGTGACCAGGTGACCCTCGACCTGCCTGTCGGCGACACCATGTCGATGGCCACCAACAGCACCGGCTGGGAAGTGTTCCAGCAGGCCGTCAACACCAGCCGCAGCCAGGTCACCCTGACCGCGCCTGCGGTGGATGATGGCCGCGTGGTGCTGTCCAACGGCCAAGTGTCGTCCAGTGTCACCTACAACAGTAAATTCCGCAGCGGCGAGCCGTACACCGTTGAATTCACCAGCGGTACGCAACTAAAAATCACCGACTCCGGCGGCAACGACGTCACCGCCGAAGCCAGTCAGGGCGGTGCTTTTGATCCCAACAGCAAAAGTGGTCAGGCGGTACAGTTCCGTGGTCTGGAACTGACCCTGAACATCAACCTGCAAACCGGTGATACCGCGGGCACTGTGTTGCCTGGCCACACCTTCACCCTGGCCGCCAAGCCGGATACTTTTGTCACGACCCGCAGCGCGGGCAACCCGACCACGGTCCAGGTCACTGGCAGCGAAATCACCGACCCGGTGGCCTATCACGCCAGTTTCCCTACCGGTTCGGCCGTATTGAAGTTCACCAGTGCCACCGATTTCGACCTCTACAGCGCGCCGCTGACCGCCAACAGCCAGCCGGTGTCCAGCGGTACCCTGGCCGGCAACGTGGCCACCGCCTCGGGTGTGAGCTTTACCCTGGACGGAACGCCTGCCGCTGACGATCAGTTCAGCATCGCGGTCAACACCCATGAGACCCAGAATATTCTGGACACTGTTAACCAGTTGAAAACCGCGTTGAGCACACCGACCAACAACGATCCGATTGCGTTGCAGAAGTTGCAGGCATCGCTGGCCTCCGGTATCGGCAACCTGGCCAGCGGCACCGATCAGTTGTCCAGCGCCTTGAGCTCGGTAGGTGGGCGTGGTCAGGCCCTGGAAACCCAAAGCGACACGAACCAGAGCCTGCTGTTGGCCAATAACCAGACTCAATCGTCGATTCGTGATTCCGATGCGGCCGAAGTGATGACTCGCCTGACCTTGCAGCAGACCATGTTGCAGGCCTCGCAACTGGCGTTCAGCAAGATCGCCCAGTTGGGTCTGTTCAACAAGATCTGAGCCGGTATCGACCGAGCCGCCAACCGTCTTTTTTTTAAGCGGTTCCGGGGCTCCGACCTGAAAAGGCCGGGGCCCGCCGCTCGAGAGTTTTAACCGTGAAGTCACTTCCGCTCGTCAGTATCGTTATCCCCGCCTACAACCCTCGGTTCTTCGACCAGGCACTGCTCAGTGCCCTGGCCCAAACCTACGAACACATCGAGATCATCGTTTGCGATGATTCGCCTGGCGATGAGATTCGCCAGATCGTCGATTCCTTCGCTGAGCCGTCCCATCCGATCCGCTATCTGCGAAACCCGCAGCGACTGGGGCTTCAGGGCAACCTGTTGCGCTGTGTCGAAGAGGCCAGCGGTGAGTTCATCAAAGTCTTGTGCGATGACGACCGTCTATTCGCACCGAGCATTGCGATGCAGGCCCAGGCGTTGATGGATCATGCTGACGTGAGTGTGGTGTTTGCGCTTCGGCTGTTGTGCGACGCAGGCAACTTCATCTTGCCACCCCGGGTGGATAACTGCCGCTTCTCGCCGAATGACGCCTTGCTCAAGGGCGATGACATGCTGGCGATTTTCGAGAGCACGCCAACCAACTTCATCGGCAATTTCAGTTCGACCCTGATGCGTCGAGCCGATGTGCTGGAATTGTTGCCCGCCCTGATTCAGGACGGTGCCGGTTTTGTTGCGGTGCTCGATTTTGCTTTGTTTGTCTGTCTGATGCGGCGCGGCAATCTGATTGCCTTGAATACCGTATTGAGCATCGAGCGTCTCTACCCGGAGCGTTTAAGCAAGACCCCGGAAATGCTCAAGGCTGCCAGATTAGAATGGGAATGGCTGGCGCAGATGCTTGTTGCGCGCAGCGGTGAAGCGGCTCCAGCCTCGGGTTGGGTGCGCTGCATCGATTTGAATAAAATCACTGACCAGCCTCATGCCTGGCAGGAGCTCTGCGTAACCCGCGTGCTGGGCAACCGCAATACCGTCGTCAATGGTCGGGTAGGCGCCCAGAGCGAGAGCTATGCCGAGTTCTACCGTGAATGGCTGTCGATTCGTCGTTTCAGTGAGGTCGAACGGCGTGTCATGCCTGCGCGCATCGACAGCTGGCCGTTGCGTCCGAACATCGTGCCCATTGTCATCGACGGTGCTGGTGACGATGTGGCATTGGCGTCCACGCTGCGCAGCATAGACGGCCAGCTCTATCCGGCCCAGGCTGTCGTGGTGCTTTCCGACGCCCGTTGCGAGGCCAATGACCGGGTGTTGCAGTTGCCCTATCAGCCCGATTGGGCGCGGCAACTCAATGCCATTGTCCCGCAGTTGGAGGGCGCGCATTGGTTCTATCTTCTGCGCGCTGGCGATACCCTCCGTGATTCAGCGTTGTTGATCCTGGCCGAACGCGTGGCCGGGAAACCGGGAATCCTCTGCGCTTACAGCGATGAGGGCGCACTGGTAAACGGCGAGTCCATCGAGCCGGTATTCAAGCCTGATTTCAACCTCGACCTGATGCGCGCCTATCCCTACGTCGGCCGGGCCCTGGCCTTCGAGCGTGAGCGTTTCATGACCGTGGGCGGTTTCGACCCGGCCCATGGCGAGCTGGCACCTCACGATTTGCTCTGGCGGTTGGTAGAAGAGGCTGGCCCGCAGACCATCGAGCACATTGCCGAGATTCAGGTGGAATCCAGCCTCAGCTTTGCCCAATGGTTGTCGAGGCCCGAGGTCATCGAGGGCAACGCCGCGATGGTGGGGGCACACTTGGACCGCATTGGGGCGGTTCATGAGATTCGCCAGGATACGTTGCCGTTGATCAATCGCATCGACTACCGACACGGCTCGCGCCCCTTAGTGTCGATCATCCTGCGCACCGGTCACTCGCTTGCAGCATTGCAGCGTTGTACCGAAAGCCTGATCGAACGTACGGCCTATACTCACTATGAAATTCTGATCGTGGACAGTGGCATCCGAGACCTGGCCATGCTCGATTGGCTGGCGAACATGGCGCAACTGGGCGCGAACATGCTGCGCGTATTGCGATACGCCGGCGATGACAGCGATGCGGCGGTGCACAATTTTGCTGCGGGCCAGGCCCGGGGCGAATACTTGCTATTGCTCAGTCCGCAAACAGTCATTTGTGAAAATGACTGGTTGGACGAACTGATCAATCATGCCCAGCGTCCCGAAGTTGCGGTGGTCGGTGCGAGAATACTCAGCCCCCAAGGCACGATTGTTGGCGGCGGGCAGGTCCTCGGGTTGGCCGGGCCGGTGGGCACGCCATTTTATGGTGAGTCGGCAGCTTCTCGCGGCTATATGCAGCGCTTGCACACCACCCAGAACTGGAGCGCAGTCAGTGGCGATTGCCTGATGGTGCGCAAGCAGGTGTTCGAAGACCTCGGCTGCCTGGACGACGCCACCTTTACTCTCGGCCTCAGCGATGTCGATCTGTGCTTGCGTGCAGGCAAGGATGGCTACTTGGTGGTCTGGACGCCTTATGCGAGTGTCATGCAGGTGGTTGCTCCACGGTCATCATCGGATCAATCCGAAGAAACGACACTGTTGGAGCGTGAACGCGAAATTTTCTATCGCAATTGGTTGCCCCAGATTGCCCGTGACCCTGCCTACAGCCCTTCTCTGACACTGGGAGCATCCAGTTTCAGCCTGGAACCTTCTCTGCGTCACAACTGGAATCCCTTCTGCTCTCGTGCTTTGCCACTGATACTTGGCCTGCCGGTCAACGCTACTGCGGTTGGTCATTATCGCGTCACGGCCCCATTGGCCGAGCTCGAAGCCGCGGGGAGGGTGATCGCCCGGGTGGCCTATGAGTCACCTACGACCGTTGATATCGAGCGATTGTCTCCAGATACCATCGTATTGCAGGGGCGCTACAGTGAAGGTTCCGCAGGCGACATCCTGCGGATGAAGAAATATTCCGGCGCCTTGAGAATTTTCGAACTCGACGACTATGTGGTCAGCGCGCCTAAGAAAAACACCCACGCCCGTAACAAACCGGTCAACACCGAGCAGATGCTGCGCGAGGGGATTGGTCTGTGTGACCGGGTGGTGGTGACGACCCAGCCGCTGGCCGACGCCTTGTCCAGCATGCATAGCGAAATCCGGGTGGTACCCAACATGCTGCCGCCCGAACCTTGGGCCCGGTTGGCCAGCCGGCGCGGAACGTCATCCAAGCCCCGGGTTGGATGGGGCGGCGGGACCAGCCATAGCGGTGATCTGGAAATCATTGCCAACGTGGTTAAACAGCTCGCCAACGAGGTGGAATGGGTGTTCTTCGGGATGTGTCCGGACGCGTTGCGTCCCTATATCCATGAGTTCCATGGTTCCGTCGGGTTGCACGCTTACCCGTTCAAACTGGCCAGCCTGAACCTTGACCTGGCGCTGGCGCCGCTGGAGTTCCACATCTTCAACGACTGCAAGAGCAACCTGCGCTTGCTGGAATACGGTGCCTGTGGCTACCCGGTGATTTGCACCGACACCAAGGCCTATGACGGATTCCTGCCATGTACCAAGGTGCGCAGCAACAGCACCGAAGAGTGGATCGCGGCGATCCGCATGCACCTGGCCGATCCTGATGCCAGTTACCGCATGGGCGATGAATTGCGTGAAGCGGTGTTGCGGGATTACATGCTCAACGGTAAGAACTTGCAGCATTGGTTGTGGGGGTGGTTGCCGGATTGACTCCGAGGGAAAAAGGCGACATCAGTCGCCTTTTGTCTCATCTGAATCTCCAAGCTTATAGGCCGATACCGGCAAACGGTTTTTTTATCACAAGTGGTGTTCCACTGCCGCTTGGGAGGCGCCCGCTTTCACAACGGAGCAAGGAAGAAGCAAATGGCAGTGATTAATGGGACAAGCGGCGTAGATACGCTGGCCGGAAGTAGCGGGGATGATGAGGTTTATGGTTTAGGTTCGAATGATGTTCTTCTGGGCAGTGCTGGGGCGGACAAACTGGATGGGGGGACAGGAGTCGATACAGTGGATTATTCCGCATCGACGGCTGCCATTAACATTGATCTTCGTAACGGTGTCGGCAGGGCTGGCATCGGTGGCGATGCGGAAGGCGATACGTTATCGGCGGTGGAAAAGGTGATCGGGACGGCTTTCGATGACACTTTCACCAGCGCGATCGGTAACGTGACATTTGAAGGGGGCGCTGGGAACGATATCTACAACGTTGCTACCACCGGCGTGAAGATCATCGAGCAGGACAATGGCGGCTTCGACGAACTGCGTACTAGCGCCGCAACGACCACCATGGACGTATTCGTCGAAAAAATGGTGTACACGGGCACGGGCTCTTTTACCGGTTACGGCAGCGCTAGCGACAACATCATTATCGGCGGCGCAGGCAATGACGTGCTGTTCGGCGGTGACGGCGCCGACCAGTTCTTTGGTGGCGCGGGGCTGGATGTGGCTGGTTATACCGACAGCAAGGTGGCGGTGAATATTAACCTTAAGACCGGTGTTCACTCCGGCATCGCCACCGGAGATACCTTTACCGACATCGAAGTGATCCGTGGTTCGAATTTGAATGACACCTTCGTGGCGGATGGCCGGTCGATCGGTTTTGACGGCGGCGCGGGTGTCGACACGGTTGATTACTCGACGTCGACCGAAGCGATCAATGTCGATATTCGCATCTATAAAGGCCTGCCTGGAATTGGCGGTGATGCCGAGGGCGACACGCTGGAAGGGATCGAAAAAGTCATCGGTACCGCATTCAATGACACGTTCACCAGTGCCTGGGGAGCCGTGACCATGGAAGGTGGTGCTGGAGACGATCTGTATACCGTCAACACCAGCGGGAATAAGACAATCGAGCTGGCCGATGGCGGTTATGACGAAGTGCGCACTAATCAAGCGACCTTCACTCTGAACCCATTCATCGAGAAGCTGACCTATACCGGCACGGCCGCCTTCACCGCTTACGGCAACGCCAGCGACAACATCATCACCGGCGGCGTGGGCAACGATGTGCTGTTCGGTGGTGACGGCGCCGACGAGTTCTTTGGTGGCGCGGGGCTGGATGTGGCTGGTTATACCGACAGCAAGGTGGCGGTGAATATTAACCTTAAGACCGGTGTTCACTCCGGCATCGCCACCGGAGATACCTTTACCGACATCGAAGTGATCCGTGGTTCGAATTTGAATGACACCTTCGTGGCGGATGGCCGGTCGATCGGTTTTGACGGCGGCGCGGGTGTCGACACGGTTGATTACTCGACGTCGACCGAAGCGATCAATGTCGATATTCGCATCTATAGAGGCCTGCCTGGAATTGGCGGTGATGCCGAGGGCGACACGCTGGAGGGCATCGAAAAGGTCATCGGTACGGCATTCAATGACACGTTCACCAGCGCCTGGGGAGCCGTGACGATGGAAGGCGGGGCAGGGGACGATCTCTATACCGTCAATACCAGCGGCAACAAGACGATCGAGTTGGCTGACGGCGGCTACGACGAAGTACGCACTAATCAGGCCACCTTCACCCTGAACCCGTTCATCGAAAAACTGACCTACACCGGCACAGCGGCTTTCACTGCTTACGGCAGTGTCACCGACAACATCATCGTCGGCGGCGCAGGTAACGACGTGCTGTTCGGCGGTGACGGCGCCGATCAGCTCTTCGGCGGCGCGGGGCTGGACGTGGCCGGTTATACCGACAGCAAGGTGGCGGTGAGCATCAACCTCAAGACGGGTGTTCACTCGGGCATCGCCACTGGCGACACCTTTACCGACATCGAAGTGATCCGTGGCTCGAATTTGAACGACACCTTTGTGGCGGACGGCCGGGCGATCGGTTTTGACGGCGGCGCGGGCATCGACACGGTGGATTACTCGACGTCGGCCGAGGCGATCAATGTCGATATTCGCGTCTATAAAGGCCTGCCTGGAATTGGCGGTGATGCCGAGGGCGACACGCTGGAGGGCATCGAAAAGGTCATCGGTACGGCATTCAATGACACGTTCACCAGCGCCTGGGGCGCCGTGACGATGGAAGGCGGGGCAGGGGACGATCTCTATACCGTCAATACCAGCGGCAACAAGACGATCGAGTTGGCCGATGGTGGCTACGACGAAGTGCGCACCAACCAGGCCACCTTCACCCTGAACCCGTTCATCGAGAAGTTGACCTACACCGGCACGGCCGCTTTCACCGCCTATGGCAACGCTAGCGAAAATATCATTATCGGGGGCGCAGGCAACGACGTGCTGTTCGGCGGTGACGGAGCCGACCAGTTCTTCGGTGGCTCGGGGCTGGACGTGGCCGGTTATACCGACAGTAGCGAGGCCATGTACATCAACCTCAAAACCGGAGTTTATTCGGGTATTGCAATTGGTGATACCTTTACCGACATCGAAGTGATCCGCGGCTCAAGTTACAACGACACCTTTGTAGCGGACGGTCTGGCGATTGGCTTCGATGGTGGTCTGGGAATAGACACGGTGGATTATTCGACCTCGGCCGAAGCGATCAATGTCGATATTCGGGTCTATAAAGGCTTGCCTGGGATTGGCGGTGATGCCGAGGGCGACACGCTGGAAGGGATCGAAAAGGTCATCGGTACGGTGTTCAATGACACGTTCACCAGTGCCTGGGGTGCTGTAACGCTGGAAGGAGGGCTCGGTGACGACGTCTACATCGTCAACACCAGCGGGAACAAGACGGTCGAGCTGGCCGATGGCGGCTTCGACGAAGTATTTACTAGCCAGGCCATCTTCACCATGGACCCGTTCATTGAGAAGATGACCCACACTGGCACGGCGGCATTCACAGGCTACGGCAATACCGGCGATAACATCATCATCGGTGGCGCAGGCAACGACGTACTGTTCGGCGCCGCTGGCGCAGATCAACTCATTGGTGGAGCAGGCGTGGATGTCGCCAGCTATGGCGATAGCCGGGTAGCGGTTACTCTTAATATGACCACAGGCGTCCATTCCGGTATTGCAGCAGGCGATACCTATCAAGAGATTGAAACGCTGCGTGGGTCGGGTTTTAACGACACCTTCATAGGCGGTTCGCAAGCGATGGGCGTGGATGGCGCGTTGGGAACTGATCTGGCCAGCTATGAACAGTCCTCCAGCGCGGTGACTATCGACCTGACAACCAATGTGAATGCCGGTGATGCGGCAGGCGATACGTTTACCGCGATTGAGATCTATCAGGGCTCCAGCTTCGATGACACCCTGTTGGGCTCTGCTAAAGCCGACATTTTCATTGGTGGTGCGGGCGCCGACGTCATCGATGGTCGCGATGGTGTGGATCAGGCCTGGTACATCAACAGTGCTGCCGCAGTGAATATCAACCTTCAGACGGGTATTCACCAGGGCGGCGACGCCGAGGGCGATGTGCTGACTAACATCGAGCGGGTCATGGGCAGCCAGTTCAATGACTCCATGACAGGAGACAGCCTGGCTAACTGGCTGGAGGGTGGGCTGGGCAGCGACACCATCTACGGGGGCGATGGCGCCGATTACATCTATGGCGGCTTGTACACGGCTACAGGCCCGATGCTCCCCGGTAGCTCTACCAACGTTGCCCAGGCCGACCAGCTCTATGGCGGCCTCGGCAATGATGCGATCACCACGGCCAGCCTGGACACCGGAACAGTGGCTTATGGCGAGGCTGGTAACGACGGTATCGCGGTGTTCAGCGGCACTGCTGACGGTGGGGCCGGCAACGATACTCTGTTGGGCAAAGGGGATGGTTTCCGCTTATTGGGTGGGGCAGGCGATGACACTTTGACTGTCGCCGAAGGTGGTCAAGGGTTCGTCAATGGAGGCCAGGATGACGATACCTACGTCATTGATACCTACGGCCAGGTCACGATCAAGGATGACGGCGCAGGAGGATTTGATCGGGTGATGCTGAATGGAATGGAGTCGATGGACACGATAACGACCGTACGAAGTGGCAATGATGCCTATATCTTCAACACCTCCAGCTACAATTCAGGCCAACCTCTTTCGGACATGGGCGTGAAGCTGCAGGACTGGTACGCGGGCTTCAACACCATCGAGCAGTTCCATACGTCCAATGGAGATGTCTTTACGATCCCCGCATAACACCTGCGAGCGCTCCCCCTTGCCCGGGGCGCTTGATCAAGAGCAGGGCTACAGGAGCGCCTCTGGGTCTTATTGACCAGAGGCGTTTTTTTTGCCCGCAGCATGGGCACAATCTTGCGCAGGCGAGTCCTGCCGTAGGCGGACTGTCTGGTGCGGAACTTGCAGTCCAGCGCAAAGCGCTCGAAGAGCGTCAAGTTTCCTTACGCGCTCTGTCATCAAGTCAGTATTGACTGGTGACATGGATGTCATGAAAAACCAAGGGATGGAAAGCAGTTGAAAACCCCTAACGCTGTCAGTGCGCCTGTTGTCGCGCCTCCATTGAAATCGGCACTGCGTCGGGGGCTGATAGGCGCTGCGCTGTTTTCCGGGGTGATCAATATCCTGGCGCTGATTGGCCCGGTGTTCATGCTGGAAGTCTACGACCGGGTCATTCCCAGCCAGAGCGTCCCGACCCTGGTCGCCCTGGGGCTGCTGGCGCTCGGGGTTTATGCGCTTTCGGGCCTGCTGGATATCATTCGCTCCCGAGTCATGGTGCGAATTGCTTCCTCGCTGGATCTGACGCTCTCTTCGAGAGTCTTCAACGTGATTGCCGGTGCTTCGCTGAAAACGCCGATTACCGGAGACGCTTTGAAACCGGCCCAGGAGTTGGACCAGATCCGCAGTTTTATTGGTGGTCCGGGACTTGTGGCTTTTTTCGATTTGCCGTGGATGCCGGTTTACCTCGCAGTCTGCTTTTATATTCACCCGCTCTTTGGTCTTTTGACCGTCGGCCTGATGATCATCCTCATCGGTCTGACCCTGATCACTGACCGGCAAACCCGCAAACTGATGCAGGCGTCGGCCGATGCGTTGAACAAGCGCAATCACCTGGGTCAGCAAGCACACCAGAACGCCGAAGCGCTGATGGCCATGGGCATGTTGGCCAACACGTCGACTATCTGGCAGAAGAATCACAGCACCTTCATCACCCTGCAACGACGCTCGATCGACATCGGCGGTTTTTACGGTGGCATTTCCAAAACCTTGCGCCAGGTCGTTCAGTCGGCCGCCCTGGCCTTGGGGGCATGGTTGGTGATCCAGGGCGACTTGAGCGGCGGCACGATGATCGCGGCCTCGATTATTGTGGCGCGGACCCTGGCACCGGCGGAGCAGGTCATTGCCTCGTGGCGCAGCCTGTTGGGTGCCCAGATCGCCTGGAAGAAGCTGCTGGAAGTGTTCTCGCTGTTCCCGGATGCCCAGAGCAAGACCGAGCTGCCCGCGGCCCATCGCAACTTGCAGGTCGAAAGTGTTTTCGCCGCGCCGCCCGGCGCGCAGCGCCTGACCTTGCAAAATATCAACTTCATGGTCGCCGCGGGCACTGCCGTGGGGGTGGTGGGGCCGAGCGCATCGGGCAAGTCGTCATTGGCGCGGGTGCTGGTCAACGCCTGGGCTCCGGCTCGTGGGCATGTCCGGCTCGATGGCGCGCCGCTGGATCTGCTGACCGAACAGGCTCGAGGCAAGTTGATCGGTTATCTGCCGCAAAGCGTTGGGCTGTTTACCGGAACCGTCGCCCAGAACATCGCCCGGCTAGACCCTTCGGCACCGGACAGTGCGATTGTCAGCGCAGCACAATTGGCTGGGGTTCATGAGCTGATCCTGCAGTTGCCCCAAGGCTATGAAACCCAAGTGGGAGAAGGTGGGGTCAACCTCTCGGCCGGCCAACGGCAGCGGGTGGCCCTGGCCAGGGCATTGTTTGGTGATCCGTTCCTGGTGGTGTTGGACGAGCCGAATTCAAACCTCGATGCCGAGGGCGAACAGGCGCTGGCCAAGGCCATCCTGGCGCTCAAGGCCCGTGGCGCAATTGTGGTGGTAATTGCCCATCGCACCAATATCTTGTCGGTGATCGATCAGGTACTGATCCTCGAGAACGGTGTGCAAGCGGCTTACGGCCCCAGGGATGTCGTCCTTAAACGACCTCCGGCAACGCCCCCCCGGCCCTCCAACAATGTTGTGGAACTGGGAGTATCCAACTGATGCATACCGATCAAGAAATCACCCTGACCGATTCCTTGTCCCGTCATTTGCGTTGGGGGGCGATCTCATTGGTGGTGCTGCTCGGCGGAAGCCTGACTTGGGCGGTGTGCACCAATCTGTCCGGCGCTGTCATCGCCACGGGGGTGGTGGCCGTGGAGGGCAGCGTCAAGACGATTCAGCATCCTACCGGAGGTGTGGTGGCCGAACTGCTGGTCAAGGAAGGGCAGACAGTCGCGGCAGGGGACGTGTTGTTGCGGCTCGATGCCACATTGCCTGCCGCCAGTCAGGCCATCGTCAGTAAATCATTGAACCAGGCCTGGGCCCGTCTGGCTCGCCTGGAGGCCGAGCGGGACAATGCCAGCGAAGTGACGGTGCCAAAAGAGCTGCTGAGTCGTATGAGCGTGGAAGAGGCCAAGACAGTCATGGCCAGCGAGCAGCAACTGTTCATCGACCGCCGCGCTTCCCGGGAAGGCCAGAAGAAGCAACTGCGCGAGCGTGTTCAGCAACTCAACGAAACCATTGCCGGTCACGACCTCCAGCAAAAAACCAAGCTTGAGGAAATCGAACTGATTGATAGCGAATACCAAGCCGTCAAAAAGCTGTTCGACAAAGGCATGATGACCCTCGACCGGGTTAACGCCCTGGCTCGAGGTATTGCCCGCTTGCGCGGAGAGCGGGGACAGTTGATGGCGTCCATTGCCGAGGCGCGGGGCAAGATCGCCGAAACCGAGCTGCAACGACTCCAGGTTGACCAGACTTTCCGCAGTGAAGTGTCTCAAGAGCTGAGGGATTTGCTGGCCCGTCAGGGCGAGTTGATCGAGCGGGAAATCACGGCCAGTGATCAGCTCAAACGCATCGACATCACCTCGCCGATTGCCGGGCGCGTGCAGCAATTGGCCGTGCACACAATCGGTGGTGTGATCTCACCGGCCGAGGGGCTCATGCAGATCGTACCCGCCGACGATGAACTGCTGGTGGAGGCGAAAATCAGTGCCCAGGACATCGACCAACTAACGGTCGGGCAATCCGCGACCTTGCGCTTGAGTGCGTTCAATCGCAGTACCACGCCGGAACTGACCGGCACCGTGGTGCGGTTGTCAGCGGATCTGATTCAGGATGAGCGCACCGGGGTGGGGTTTTATCGGGCAGGTATCAAGATTCCTCAAAGTGAATTGGCAAAACTGCAAGGGCTTGCCCTGGTGCCGGGAATGCCCGTGGAGTCGATGATCCAGACCGGCTCCAGGAACGTCATGTCTTACCTGCTCAAACCAATCAGCGACCATGCCCAACGAGCATTCAGAGAGGGCTAGTTCTTCATTCTGAATGGCTGGTGAGGTTATAAACGCCAGAGCCTTAGATATCAGCATTCGCTGGCGCGTTTCCTGCAAGCCCCCCTCTTATCGCCATAAAACGAGCGCTCGCGGCCCATCGCAGCGCCCGGATCGGCATTGAAGGTGTAATCCCCGCGCCAGCAAAGCGAAACAACGCTTGGCTGAGCCCGGGGATGAACAAGAGGGGAGACGATGAAGGCAGTTATCTTGGCAGGTGGTCTCGGCACGCGGATCAGCGAGGAGTCGCACCTCAAGCCCAAGCCGATGATCGAGATCGGTGGCAAGCCAATTCTTTGGCACATCATGAAGCAGTATTCCGCCCACGGGATCCACGACTTCGTCATTTGCCTGGGCTACAAGGGTTACGCCATCAAGGATTTCTTCGCTAACTACTTCCTGCACACTTCTGACGTCACCTTCGACATGTGTAATAACCGCATGGATGTTCACCAGAACTACAGCGAGCCATGGCGCGTGACCCTGATCGACACGGGCGAAGAGACCATGACCGGCGGGCGGCTGCGTCGGGCGGCGCGTTATCTGGAAAACGAAGAGGCGTTTTGCTTTACCTATGGCGACGGCGTCTCGGACCTCAATATCGGTGCGCTGGTGGATTTTCACTTGGCGCACGGCAAGCTCGCTACGGTCACGGCCGTCCAGCCGCCGGGACGCTACGGCGCGCTGGAGCGTAATGGCGATACGGTCCTGGGCTTTACCGAAAAACCCCGGGGCGACGGTGGCTGGATCAACGGTGGTTTCTTTGTACTCTCGCCGAAGGTCCTGCCTTATATCGCTGACGACCAGACTTCCTGGGAGGCCGAGCCGCTGGCGGCATTGGCAACGGAACAGCAACTGCAGGCGTTTCAGCACGACGGTTTCTGGCACCCGATGGACACCCTGCGGGATAAAAACCACCTCGAAGCCCTGTGGCAAAGCGGGGAGGCCCCATGGAAACAATGGGACTGAGCCCGGAGTTCTGGCACGGAAAGCGCGTGCTGGTCACCGGTCATACCGGTTTCAAGGGCAGTTGGCTGACGCTATGGTTACAAAGCCTGGGCGCCAAGGTCAGTGGTTTTTCCCTAGACCCGGCCACCCAACCGAACCTGTTCGAGCTGGCGCGGGTAGGCGAGGGCATCGATGATCGGCGTGCTGATCTACGTGACCTCGGCGCCTTGCTGGAAGTGCTTGCCGAGATGCAGCCGCAGATTGTCCTGCACCTGGCGGCCCAGCCGTTGGTGCGCGAGGGGTATCGCGACCCGTTGGGGACCTATTCCAGCAATGTCATGGGCACCCTGAACCTGCTTGAGGCGATCCGTCAGATTGGCGGCGTGCGCGCCTGTG
The DNA here is from genome assembly GCF_963970585.1 of Pseudomonas sp. RL_105y_Pfl2_101. Taxonomy (NCBI): domain Bacteria; kingdom Pseudomonadati; phylum Pseudomonadota; class Gammaproteobacteria; order Pseudomonadales; family Pseudomonadaceae; genus Pseudomonas; species Pseudomonas sp. RL_105y_Pfl2_101. The sequence continues at coordinate 150,772 of NZ_CAXAPG010000010.1, read as the reverse complement.
TATTGGTGACCACCGACAAGGTCTACGCCAACCAGGAGTGGCTGTGGCCCTATCGTGAGAATGAACCCTTGGGCGGTCACGACCCCTACAGCAGCAGCAAGGCCTGTTGCGAATTGTTGGCGCAGTCCTATGCCGCATCGTTCTTCTCGACGCGGCGTTACGCCGAACACGGCCTGGCGCTGGCCACGGCGCGGGCTGGTAATGTGCTGGGCGGAGGGGATTTTGCGCCTGAACGTTTGATTCCGGATGTGCTCAAGGCCTGGTCGGCGGACGAGCCGGTGACGCTGCGTTATCCACAAGCTGTGCGTCCATGGCAGCACGCCCTGGAGCCGCTGGCCGGTTATTTACAGTTGGCCGCAGGCCTCTACGAGCAGGGGCCGGAATTTGCCGGTGCCTGGAACTTCGGTCCCGGCGAAGCGGACATGTGCAGTGTCGGTGACGTCGTCCAGTTGCTAGCTGAGCGCTGGCCGCAAGCGCCGGGCCTGCGCATCGAGCCGAGTGATCTGCATGAAGCCGGCTTGCTGCGCCTGGACAGCAGCCGCGCCCGACAATTGCTCGGCTGGCAGCCGCGCTGGTCGCTGCAGCAATGCCTGGCCCGGACCCTCGATTGGCATTTGGCCTGGCAGAACGGCGAAGACATGCGTGCGATAACTCTGAATCAATTGAATCTCTACAGGGGTCGGTTATGACTGATTTCACCCTTCAGGCGTTAGCGCTGGAAGGCTTGTATCTGATCCAGCAAAAAGTCTTCTGCGATGATCGGGGGCGTTTTGCCCGATTGTTCTGTCAGTCCCGCCTCACGCTTCAGGGGCGTCCATTCGCTATTCGCCAGATCAACCATTCACGTACGGTCGAAAAAGGTAGCGTACGAGGCTTGCACTACCAAAAGGCCGGGTATGCAGAGTCCAAGCTGATTACTTGCATACGTGGCGCGGTGTGGGATGTGGTGGTCGATTTGAGACCGCAATCTCCAACCTACCTGCAGTGGCATGCCGAAGAACTGCGAGCCGATGACGGACGCAGTTTGCTGATTCCTGCCGGCTTCGCCCATGGTTTCCAAGCCCTTACCGATGACGCTGAAGTGCTGTATCTGACCGATGCTGACTACGCTCCGGAACATGAAGCCGGCCTTTCAGTCGTTGACCCTGCGCTGTCTATACCTTGGCCGCTGCCTGTTAAAAACCTGTCGGCCAAAGACGCGAGTCATCCGTTGCTGGACAAAGACTTCAGTGGAGTTGAGCTGTAATGGGGCATTCCTCGACCGTGCTGGTCACGGGGGCCACCGGCTTTGTCGGTCGGCATCTGGTCAGTGCTTTACTCGCCAAAGGCTTCAAGGTTCGAGCTTCATGCCGAAACGTCGAAAACGCGCGCGCTATGCCATGGTTTGAAGATGTGGAATTCTGCGTGGCGGACATCCACGCACCAGACCTCGATGTGGGTGTTCTGACCGACGGGGTCGATGCCATCGCCCATCTGGCTTGGCCTGGCCTGCCGAACTATCAGGCACTGTTCCATTTTGAGCGAACCTTGCCGTTGGATTACGCGTTTCTCAAACGCGTGATCGAAGCCGGCGTCAGCCATGTTTTGGTCACCGGTACCTGTTTCGAGTACGGACTGCAAAGTGGCCCATTGAGCGAGACGGTGATCGCACAGCCCTGCACGCCGTATGGTCTGGCGAAACATACTTTGCATCGGTTCCTTGAAGCCTTGCAGCGAGAGCGTGCATTTACGTTGCAGTGGGCACGCCTGTTTTATCTGCATGGTGCAGGACAGAATCCTAATAGTCTGTTGGCCAGTCTTGATCGGGCGATTGACGAAGGTGATGCGCAATTCAACATGTCTGCGGGCGACCAATTACGCGATTATCTGGAAATCGGACAAGCCGCTTCTCAGTTGGCCTCGCTGATTGCGCGGCGCGATGTCGATGGGGTAATCAATTGTTGCAGTGGCCATCCGGTGTCGGTACGGACGCTGGTTGAACAGCGAGTGCGCGAGCGTCAGTCGGCCATCGCCTTGAACCTGGGGCACTACGGCTACTCGGGTCATGAGCCCATGGCGTTTTGGGGCGATGCCCGGCGGATTTCGCAGCTCAGGAGAGAAGAACATGCAGCATGAACTGTATCGAGCGAGCGGACTGCCGATCCTGCAGAACCGTACATTTGCCACTGCCGAACAGGCTCAGGCATCGGCCAGCGCGGATATCGTGCTGGTGCAGGACAGCCAGAGCGGTCTGGTCTTCAACCAGGCATTCGACGCCAGCAAACTCAGCTATGACGTTGACTATCAAAACGAGCAAGCCCATTCAGCGCAGTTCCAACAGCATCTGAATGACGTCGAAGCGATCCTGGCGCAACATTTCAAAGACAAAAGCCTGATTGAAGTTGGCTGCGGCAAAGGTTATTTCCTCGAAATGCTGCGAGGCCTCGGCTACGCCATCACCGGGATCGATCCTTCCTATGAAGGTGACAACCCTGATGTGATCAAGGCTCCGTTCAGTCGGGCGTTGGGCATGGCGGCCGACGCCATCGTGTTGCGCCATGTGCTGGAGCACATCAGTAATCCGGTCAGTTTTCTGGCTGAAATCGCCGCCGCCAACCAGGGCGGACAGATTTATATCGAAGTGCCGTGTTTTGACTGGATTATTCAGCACAGCGCCTGGTTCGACGTGTTCTACGAGCATGTGAATTACTTCCGCCTTGCCGATTTGCGCGCAATGTTCGGGACGGTGCACGAGGCTGGGCATTTGTTCGGCGGCCAATACCTTTACATCGTTGCGGATCTTTCCACTTTGCGCAGCACGCCCGCCGAGGCACCACAGCCGCTGATGTTGCCGGAAAATTTCACCGCCAGCCTCGACCGCGCCGTGCAGATCATCCGGGGCGAGCCCGAGCAAGGTTCGGCGATCTGGGGCGCGTCGTCCAAAGGTGTGATCTATTCATTGGCGCTGCAACGCGCGGGCGTTGCGGTGGATCGAGTGGTGGATATCAATCCCGCCAAACAGGGGCGCTACTTGCCTCTGAGTGGTGTGCGCGTGTCCTCGCCCCAAGAGGCGATGGAGACCTTGCCCGAAGGCGCCAATCTGTTTGTGATGAATTCCAATTACCTCGAAGAGATCAAACGGATGACCGGTGGGCGCTACGTCTATCACGCCGTTGACAGCGCTTCGTTCCAATAACCGCGAGATTCGAACATGACCGACAATACCCTTCACAAAGCTTTTGAAGCCCAATGCCAAGCTGAAATCTCAGCTCAAGGCCAAGACGAGAAAGTCGTTGCACTGGCCAAGGAATTTTTCAACGAATCGGCCCGCCACAAGTACAGCTACCATTTTTCATGGATGGGTCGGCCGATCATCCAGCTGCCACAGGACATGATGGCGATGCAGGAGTTGATCTGGCAGATCAAGCCTGACCTGATCATCGAATGCGGCATCGCTCACGGCGGTTCGATCATTTATTACGCCTCGTTGCTGGAGCTGCAGGGGCATGGCGAAGTGCTGGGCATCGACCTGGATATCCGCCCTCATAACCGCGAAGCCATCGAGAGCCACCCGATGAGCAAACGCATCTCGATGATCGAGGGGTCGAGCATCGATCCGGCCATCGCCGAGCAAGTCCATGCAGCGGCCAAAGGCAAGAAAGTCATCCTGGTGCTCGATTCCAACCATACCCATGATCATGTGCTCGAAGAGCTGCGCCTGTATGCGCCGCTGGTCTCGGTGGGGAGCTATTGCGTGGTGATGGACACCGTGGTCGAAGACATGCCAGCGGACTTTTTCCCGGATCGCCCATGGGGCCCTGGCGATAACCCGAAAACCGCCGTATGGAAATACCTTGAGGAAAACGCTGATTTTGAAATTGACCAGCAATTGCAGAACAAGCTGCTGATCACCGTTGCTCCAGACGGTTATCTGCGTCGGGTTCGTTAATCCATCCGTTTCAAGTCATTGGCGTCTGGCAGGTTGTGGGGACAGGAAATATGCAGGTTCGAAACAATATTCAAAACAACGTGGCACCGCTGAGCGAGCGGTTCACGGTGGTGGTGATCTCCCACAACCGCAGCGCATTCCTGCGGCGTACATTGCATTACTACAGCAGCTATCCGTGTTCGGTGCTGGTGCTTGATTCGTCGGTTGAGCGCGATGAGCAAATCGCCCGGGATTTTCCCTCGGTCGATTACCGACACTTGCCTCAGTTCACCTACAAGGGACTGCAGGACAAACTGGTGTATGGCGTCAATCAGGTCACGACGCCGTACATGGTGTTTGCCGCCGATGACGATTTCCTGCTGCACGATGCGTTGACCGAATCGGTGGAGTTTCTCGAGGCCAACCCCGACTATGGCCTGTGCCATGGCTACGGGATCATGTATCTGTCCTGCGCGACTGAAGTGAATTACTTCCGTCGCGATCGCAAGGTGCATGAGGATTACAACAGCGAGCTGGCCGAAGACCGGGTCATCCGCTTCATGGACCAGTTCCTGCCGCCATTTTATGCCGTGACCCGCACTGATCTGCTGCAACAGTGGTATGGCCTGTTGCCGCCGGGCACCAGTTTCGAATGGCAGGAGATCGGCCACACCTTTTATCTGCTGGCCTGCGCCAAGGCGCGGATCCTGCCGATTCCATTCGCCGTTCGTGAACTCAACTACGGCGGTTCGGAACACAACACCAACGTGTTGACCGTGCTCAGCTACAAGGACGCAAAAAGCGTTGCCGAGCGTGAGCAATTCGCCGAGTTCCTGGCGTCCCTTCCAACACCGCTGCGCGAGCAGGCTCCGGGGCGGGTCAAACAGATTGCCCTGGACAGCTTCGCGGCCATGGCTGACTGCTTGCTGCAGGGGCGCTCACTCAAAGGCACCCAGATCATTCGTTCGGCCTGGTTGGAGGCGGGTGGCGAGCCGGTTCGTTCGTTTGGCCCGCAACAATTTGTCGAGATGCCTTTTTACAACCAGCGTGTATTCGATCTCCTGACCGAGTTTGAATTCCTGTTGCACGCCATGCCGGCCGGTCGCCTGCAGCTTCAGCAGTTGGAAGGTATTTTGCTGCGCCAGCATGAACTGATGCGCGTGCACCCTAATGACAACGAGCGCACGGTGCGCAGTCGTTTATGGGAGGCCCAAGGCCTGTATGCGTTCAACCGTACCGTGGTCAAGCGCTTGGCCGAATCGTTGAAGAGCAGCGATGAGCCTGAGGAGGCGGTGAAGTTGCAAGCCTGGGCCGAGCGACTGGACGCGCTACCGGGTCAGCAGGATCGCCGGTTGCTGGAAAACATGCACTCCGGTCGTCTGTTGAACTGGCTTGAGGCACGTAATCCAGATGCACAGCAGCTCAAGTCCATCGCGGCTCACCTGGCTGAGCATCAAGGTGGACCGCGATTCGGCATCCTCTTGCTGGATCTGGACGCTGACATGTTCAAGCTGCAGGCCACCTTCGACAGCCTGGTCAACGGCCACTGCAAGGCGTTCAATGTGGTGGTATTCACCACCGGCGCCTTACCAGCGACCACCTCGGTACATGACACCGTGCACTTCGTCAAAGTCAGCACGACTAATTATGTCGAGCGCATCAACCAGATCATCGAGCAGTTCGCCGCCGACTGGATGGTGCTGGTCGAGGCCGGTGACCAGTTCACCCAAAACGGCCTGCTGCGCGCCAGCCTCGAATTGATCGGTGCCGAAGGTGTGCGCGCCGTGGCCATGGATGAAATCCAGCGCAAGGCTGACGGCAGCCTCACCGACGTGTTCCGTCCGGGCGTCAACCTCGATCTGCTGCAATCGGTGCCCTCGTTGATGGCGCGTCACTGGCTGATTCGTCGTGATGTGCTGGCCCAGGCTCGCGGCTTTACCGCTGAATACACTCAGGCCCTGGAGCTGGATCTGTTGTTGCGCCTGATTGAAGACGCAGGGTTGGCCGGCCTGGCGCACCTGGCCGAGCCATTGTTGATCTGCAACGCCCCGGTCCAGGAAGAAAACCTCCAGGAGCGTCAGGTCCTGACACGTCACCTGGCTGCCCGAGGGTATCGCGCCCAAGTCACCTCGGCACAGCCGCTGACGTACCAGATCGACTACCAGCACGCCGAACGGTCCTTGGTATCGATCATTCTCGAAAGTCGGGACAACTTTGAACAAGTCCAGCAGGCGCTGGTCAGCGTGCTGCAGCGCACGCGTTACCATCGTCATGAAATTCTGATCGCGGACAATCATAGCCAGTCCGAAGCGTTGGCTCAGTGGCTCGACAGTCTTGAAGGGAAGGGTGATCGGATCCGCATCCTGCGCAGCGACCGGCGCCTCAGCGCTTCGGCCCTGAACAACTGGGCGAGCGCCGAGGCCAAGGGCGAATACCTGGTACTGTTGTCTGCCGAGGCCCAAGTGATCAATGCCAACTGGCTCGATAGCCTGCTCAACCAAGCCCAGCGACCAGAAGTGGGGATCGTCGGCAGCAAACAGATGAATATTCGTGGTATCACCACCCAGGCTGGCTTGGTGCTCAAGCCCGACGGGCAGGTGGCCTCGGTGTTCGTTGGCGAGCGCAAGGATGCCAAGGGCTATCTCAACGGCCATCAGTCGGAACAGAACTACTCTGCGGTGTCCGGCGCTTGCCTGATGATCCGCAAGGATCTGTTCGAAGCCGTGGGAGGCCTGGACGAGGCACATTTCGCCGACGCCTTCGCGGATGTCGACCTGTGCTTGAAAGCGGCGGATGCGGGGTATCTCACGGTCTGGACGCCTCAGGCCCAAATGCTGCACGCCGGCACATTCGCCGACGCGCCCCAGACGGCAGGCGCCTTGCGCGATAAATGGCAGGCGCGCTTCGAACACGACGCTGCTCGTAACCCCAACCTGGCCTTGACCGACACTGGCTTTGCGCTGGGCGAGGCCTCGGCGGTGGATTGGGCGCGGTTGCTTCCATAGGCCTGCTTGCTCCTGCTGTTGCCGATATGGCCTTTTCAAAAAAGGCTTTATCGGCAAAATAGCGTGACCTGCGAGTCATAACGCGCATCTTCACTGTATTGTATTGACCGGGAAGATGGCGCCTGGCCCTTATCAGGCCCAGTGATAGCCCTTTACACTTCCCGTTTGTCGGCGCCCCTCGATTCCTTGCGAGCGGTGGTATTGGGCTGTTTTTGATTGGGAAGCCGTAATGATTGGCATAAAAAGCATTGCGAGCTACGTTCCTGTAGCCGGCGTGGACAATTACGCACAAGGTGCGAAGTTTGAAAAGGATGAAGAGTTCATCCTGGGCAAGATCGGTTCGGCCTTCTTGCCACGCAAGGATGACGGGCAGGAAACCTCGGACCTGTGTGTCGAAGCGGTCAATGCGCTGTTTGCCAACAATCCCGGCCTGAAACGCGAATCCATCGACGTGCTGATCGTTGTCACCCAGAACGGCGATGAAGAAGGCTTGCCGCACACGGCGGCTATCGTCCAGGACAAACTCGGCTTGCCGACCACCGTGGCGGCGTTCGACATCTCCCTGGGGTGTTCGGGTTATGTCTATGGCATCTACGCCATCAAGGGCTTCATGGAGGCCGCTGGCCTGAAGAATGGCCTGTTGGTGACGGCCGATCCGTATTCGAAAATCGTCGACCCGGAAGACCGCAACACCACGATGCTGTTTGGCGACGCCGCCACCGCCACCTGGATGGGTGAAGATGCGCCGTGGCAACTGGGCAAGGCCAAGTTCGGCACCGACGGTTCCGGCGCGCCCCACCTGAAGGTCAGCGACGGCGTGTTCTTCATGAACGGCCGCCAGGTGTTCAACTTCGCTTTGCTCAAGGTGCCAGCCCATCTGCATGAGTTGCTCGCCGATTCCGATCTGCAAGCCAGCGACATTGATGCGTTTTGCATTCACCAGGGCAGTGCGGCGATTGTCGATGCCGTGGCACGGCGTTTCGAGGGCGAGCCGGAGAAGTTCATCAAGGATATGGTCGAGACCGGGAACACCGTGTCGTCGAGCATTCCGTTATTGCTGGAAAAGCACGTGCTCGATTCCGATTGGAAACGCGTGGCCTTGAGTGGTTTCGGCGTAGGGCTGTCCTGGGGCTCGGCGATCATCTATCGCCCGTGAGCCACTAAAACCCGGGCACAAAAATAGCGTCCAAGGTGTAACCTTGAACGCTATTTTTTTGCCTGATCGAAAAGCGAGGCGCCATGAGCGAGTTTTTTCAGCGCAATCTCCAGGTGATCGAGCAACGTTGGCCGGCGCTGGCTGATCGGCTGCTGCTGGAGGATGCGGGTGCGTTGCAGGCAGATCTGGTCGAGGGGCTTGGATCGACCTTGAGCATCAATGGGATTCAGTTGACCAGCCGCCATGACCGCCTCGCCGAGGCCCACCTGCAAGCCGCCAGCCTACCGCCGGACGCCGCGGTCGTGCATGTCTATGGCACCGGCTTGGGGGATCTGCAAAATCATATGCTGGAGCGGACAGGGGTTGAACGTCTGTACGTGCATATCCTCAATGGCTCAGTGTTTGCCTTGGTGTTGCAGTTGCTGGATCAATCGCCATGGCTTGCCGACTCGCGGGTCGAATTGCGCTATGCAGGCGATTTGGCGGAAATCCAGCTGCCGTTTTTTGCATTGCCCGCCGAGTTGGTGCTGGCCGATGATTTCAATGCAAAAATTCGCGATCGGCTGATCAGTGAAATTCATCTGGCATTCAACAACCGGGAATTCGACCCACGGAGCCCGGAGATTATCGAGCGTCTGCAATCCACCTTCGGTCTCGTGCAAAGGGATCGTGATGTCGCCGAGCTGTTTGGCACTCTCAATGGGCGCGAAGTTTTTGTCATCGCCACCGGGCCGAGCCTCGAACAACACTTCGAGCGGTTGCACGGTCTGAATGACCGCGCCGAGCGGCCGTTATTGATGTGTGTCGATACAGCCTACCGGCCGTTGATCAACCACGGCATTCGGCCGGATGTCGTGGTCAGCATTGATCAGCGTATTTCTATACGCCACCTTCCGCCCGAAGACACCAGCGACATTGCACTGGTTTACCTGCCGATGGCTGATCCATCAGTGATTGAAGCTTGGCAGGGGCGGCGTTATGTCGGTTATTCCGCCAGTCCTGTCTATCATCAAATGCGCCAGCAACTGCACCGGGGCGAACTGTATGTGGGCGGGAGCGTGATTCATCCGGCCGTGGACCTGGCCGTCAGGATGGGAGCGGCGCAAGTCACCTTGTTTGGAGCCGATTTCGCTTTTCCCCATGACAAGACCCATGCGGGTTGGGGCGACGGTGACCTGGGGCCACCGCTGGACGCATCCAGACACTGGGTGCTGGATGGCCATGGCCAGCGGGTCAAGACCCAACTCAACTTCCGCAGCTATCTGTGTGAGCTGGAGCGTTTTATCGCCGGGCATCCGCAGGTGCGCTTTTATAACAGCAGTCGCGACGGGGCAATGATCGTGGGCGCAGTTTTTCATCCGGAGTTTGTGCGATGAGCGGCCTTGAGGTTGTAGTCGAAGACGCGCGCGGGTGTGCTCGGCTGTTTCGTCTTGGCCGCGATGTCGAGGCGGGGCTGGCGATGATTGCAGTGATTGAGGCGGCGCAGCCTTTTGTCGAGCGGATGCCAGGCGATGTCCAGTCATCGTGGGGCGGCTTGCTGGGTTTGATGTTCAACGATCAACAGACACAGAACTGGCTCTCGCTGGCGGACTATCTTGAGTACGAGCTGGTTGACCTATTGACCGCTGGTCAGGCGGTTTAAGTCTTTTCTCCCCTCAGCTAGGGCCGCTGCTTGGTTGAATGGTGGCTCCGGCATTTCCCTGGCGTCATTTTTTACCTTCTGGGCGTTGCCAAGTCCTTGATTTACGAGGGGTGGCACCCTGATGGCAAATTTTTTGAAAAAACCGCTAAAGCAAGTTCCGATTACGACGATAACTATTACGAAGGTTCTCTAGGCCACACCCGGCGGTTGCCAGGGCCGGAAGCCGCAGTACCCAACCAACGAGGAATTCGTCATGGCTTTAACAGTAAACACCAACGTCACATCGTTGAACGTTCAGAAGAACCTGAACCGGGCTTCCGATGCTCTCTCCACTTCGATGACCCGTCTGTCTTCCGGCCTGAAAATCAACAGCGCCAAAGATGACGCCGCCGGCCTGCAGATCGCTACCCGTATGACTTCGCAAATCCGCGGTCAGACTGTTGCAATCAAGAACGCCAACGACGGTATCTCCATCGCCCAGACCGCTGAAGGCGCTCTGCAGGAATCCACCAACATCCTGCAGCGTATGCGTGAACTGGCTGTCCAGGCTCGAAACGACTCCAACGGTACTGCTGACCGTGAAGCGCTGAACAAAGAATTTGCTCAGATGTCGGACGAACTGACCCGTATCGCCGAGTCGACCAACCTGAACGGCAAGAACCTGATCGACGGTTCCGCTGGCACCATGACCTTCCAGGTAGGCTCCAACACCGGCGCTACCAACCAGATCACTTTGACTCTGGACAGTGGCTTCGACGCTGCAACCTTGAGCGTAGACTCTGCGGCCATCGCCATCACCGGTAGCGACAGCACCACTGCTGAAGCAAGTACCTCTGCTGCAATCGACGCAATCGACGCAGCTCTGGCAACCATCAACGCCAGCCGTGCTGACCTCGGTGCTGCACAAAACCGTCTGACCAGCACCATCTCCAACCTGCAGAACGTCAACGAAAACGCCGCCGCTGCACTGGGTCGCGTACAAGACACCGACTTCGCTGCTGAAACTGCCCAGCTGACCAAGCAGCAGACTCTGCAACAGGCTTCCACTTCGGTTCTGGCCCAGGCCAACCAACTGCCATCCGCTGTACTGAAGCTGCTTCAGTAATAGCCGGATGAGTTTTAGCGGGGGAGTGCGCTTGCGTACTCTCTCGCTTTTTCCGTTCAAGAGGTGATGGACATGGATATGAGCGTGAAGCTGAACTTGTCTTATCCAGCTGCGAAGCCGGCGACGACATTTGCCGACAAACCAGTGGAGAAGCCTCGAGCCGATGCTGCCGCCGTGGTACCGGTCAAGGATGAGCCAAAAGACGCTGTGGCCGAACAAGAGAAACTGAAGAGGGCGGTTCAGGAAATTGAAACCTTCGTTCAGTCGGTCAAGCGCAACCTGGAGTTCTCAATCGATGAGCCTTCAGGCAAAGTAGTTGTCAAAGTGATTGCCAGTGGTTCCGGTGAAGTGATTCGCCAGATCCCTAATGAAGAAGTGCTTAAACTGGCGAACAGTTTGAATGATGCAAGCAGCCTGTTGTTCAGCGCGCAAGCCTGACTGCTGGCACGAATTTTGTTGTTAAGTTCTTTTGGGCGTTGTAATGGTCAAAAGGCCGGCGACACACTGAAGGGAGTTCCACATGGCAAGTCCAATTCTACCTGGCTTGGGTCTAGGCTCTGGCCTTGATACCGGTGCGATCGTCAAGGCATTGGTGGATTCTGACAAAGCAGCCAAGCAAGGTCAGATTGACCGTGCCACCAAGACCAATACGGCCAATATTTCGGGGATCGGCACCCTGAAATCGCTGCTGGCTACCTTCCAGTCTGCGCTTGAAAGCCTGGGCAGCACGACCACCCCTCAATTTACCGGCGTTGCAGCCACTTCGGCCAATACCAGTGCGTTGACGGTGACGGCCGGAAATTCGGCAGTTAGTGGTATTTACTCAGTAGACGTTACTCAGCTGGCGACCTCCTCGAAAGTTGCGACGGCTGCTTTCGCAGGTGGCGCTTCCAGTGCGGTGGAGACCGGTACGCTGACCATTAGTCAGGGAGGCACGGACTACACCCTTGATATCCCTGCTGATTCGACGCTGCAATCGGTTCGGGATGCTATCAATAGTAAATACTCCTCCAGTGGTCTGACCGCCAACATCGTGACTGATAGCTTCGGTTCGCGTCTTGTGGTGGGGTCGACTAAGACCGGGGCGGGTAACGATATTTCCCTCAGTGGCGTTGCCAGCCTTGCAGCTGACGGCTCCGTAGCGATGGCTTCACCACCCACTGCGAATTCTTCAGGTTCGCTGGGGTTTGCCAAGGACGCCATTTTCAGTGTTGACGGCTTGGAAATGACCAGTCCGACCAACAAGCTGGATAATGTGGTCTCCGGCTTGAGTATGACGTTGCTTGTTGCCGACACCGGCCCAACGACCGTCACCGTAGCCGCTAACACCGATGGCCTGAAAGCCTCGATCCAGAAATTTGTCGATGCTTATAACGCCATCGCGAAGGCCGTGACTTCCCTGACCAAGCCATCGACAGATGCCGAAGGTAACTCGGTTCCGGCAGCATTGACGGGCGACTCATTGCCTCGCTCGCTTTTGGCGGCCATTCGCGCGCCTTTGTCCGAAACCGGTGCTGGCGATAAGCTGACCGTGTTGTCTCAGTTGGGGATCACGACCAACCAGACGACTGGCGCCCTGGATTTTGACAGTACAAAGTTCGCAACTGCCGTGAACGAAAAACAGTTGGGTGGAGAAATCCAGACCCTGTTCACTGGGGAGAATGGCCTGATCGAGCGCATGCAGAATGCACTCAATCCCTACACGGAGACCAGTCAGAAGGATTCCAATGGGAAGGCCGTCGATAACATCCTTACGACGCGATCCAAGAACCTGGAAATTCTCAAGGCGAGGCTGAGTGAAGACCAGTTGGCCCTCGATCGCCGGGTCGAAACGCTGACCGCCGTACTGACCAAAAAGTACAACGACATGGACACCCTAGTCGGCAGGCTGAAAGCCACCGCCAGCAACATCACCTCCATGTTCGAAGCGATGACGGCACAACAGAAAAACAGCTGATTTTCGACCGATGCAAAGAGCCCGGCAATGTTTTGACAGCATTCCGGGCTTTCGGCTTTTCGCCCTAAAGTTTTTTGACGCAGCGTCGATACGCTGTTTATACGAACTGAAGTTTTTTGATGAGGTAGAACATGAATCCGATGTTAGCCCTTCGCCAATACCAGAAGATTGGCGCCCAGGCGCAAACCTCCGAGGCAAGTCCCCATCGTCTGGTGCAGATGCTGATGGAGGGCGGGCTGGATCGCATTGCCCAGGCCAAGGGCGCGATGGAGCGTAAGGATATTGCCAACAAAGGCGTACTGATCAGCAAGGCCATCGGCATCGTCGGTGGTTTGCGTGAAGGCTTGGACCTGGAAAACCAGGCCGAGTCGGTAACCGAGCTGGATAACCTCTATACCTACATGATGAAGCGCCTGGCCGAAGCCAACGCCAAGACTGATCCGAAGATCCTCGACGAAGTCGCCGATCTGCTTGGCACGGTCAAGGAAGGCTGGGATGCCATCGCCGCACCTGGTCCGCAATTCTAAGGAGTGCTCTCATGAGTCTTGTCCTGCAGCGAATCGAACAAACCCGTAATGCCCTGGTCGATGCCCTGGCCGAGCGTAATTGGGAGGCAATCGGCCAGTTGGACCTGGCCTGCCGCTCCTGCATGGAAGACGTCCTGAGCGAGTCAGAGGCGGACGAGGCGGCGTTGCGCATTAATCTTGAGGGGTTGCTGGGGGTGTATCGGCAATTGCTGGAGGCGGCGACAGGAGAGCGTCAGGCGATCGTCGACGAGATGCAGCAGATCCATCAAGCACAGAACGCTGCAAAGGTTTACCATCTGTTCGGTTAATGCTCAGTTAATCCGAGCCTGTTGCGCCATAAATTTGACTGTGCACGGTTTTTTGACTTAACTAGTAGCTGTTTACAGATTTAAGGCGTCTACAGGCATGACAAGTCTGCAAGCGTCTAGCTTGCCCCCTAAATTTCGGGCATTGGGTTGACTAGGGAAGTTGTTATTGCATGTGGCGTGAAACCAAAATTCTCCTGATCGATGACGATAGCGTCCGCCGCCGCGACCTGGCGGTGATCTTAAATTTTCTTGGCGAAGAAAATTTACCCTGCGGAAGCCATGACTGGCAGCAGGCCGTCGGCTCTTTGTCGTCCAGTCGCGAGGTCATTTGTGTTCTGATCGGGACCGTGAATGCCCCTGCAACGCTTTTGGGCTTGCTAAAGACACTCTCCACCTGGGATGAGTTCCTTCCGGTTTTGTTGATGGGCGAAAATTCCTCCCTAGACTTGCCCGAAGACCAGCGCCGCCGAGTACTTTCCACGCTCGAAATGCCGCCCAGCTACAGCAAGCTGCTTGATTCGCTGCATCGCGCGCAGGTTTATCGCGAGATGTACGACCAGGCCCGTGAGCGCGGCAGGCATCGCGAACCCAACCTTTTCCGCAGTCTTGTCGGCACCAGCCGGGCGATCCAGCACGTGCGCCAGATGATGCAGCAGGTTGCCGATACTGACGCCAGCGTACTCATCCTGGGCGAGTCGGGCACCGGCAAGGAGGTGGTGGCGCGCAATCTGCATTATCACTCCAAGCGCCGCGAAGCGCCGTTCGTGCCAGTCAACTGTGGCGCGATCCCGGCCGAGTTGTTGGAGAGCGAGCTGTTTGGCCATGAGAAGGGCGCCTTTACCGGCGCGATCACCAGTCGCGCCGGGCGTTTCGAGCTGGCCAATGGCGGCACGCTGTTTCTCGACGAAATCGGCGACATGCCGCTGCCGATGCAGGTCAAGCTGCTGCGGGTCCTGCAGGAGCGCACCTTCGAACGCGTGGGCAGCAACAAGACCCAGAGCGTCGATGTGCGAATCATTGCCGCCACGCACAAGAACCTCGAGAGCATGATCGAGGTTGGCAGTTTCCGCGAAGACCTCTATTACCGCCTCAACGTTTTCCCAATTGAAATGGCGCCACTGCGCGAGCGCGTCGAAGACATTCCGTTGTTGATGAACGAACTGATCTCGCGCATGGAGCATGAAAAGCGCGGTTCGATCCGCTTCAACTCGGCGGCGATCATGTCCCTGTGTCGCCATGGCTGGCCGGGCAACGTCCGTGAGCTGGCCAACCTGGTGGAGCGCATGGCGATCATGCACCCGTACGGGGTGATCGGCGTGAATGAATTGCCGAAGAAATTCCGCTACGTCGACGACGAAGACGAGCAAATGGTCGACAGCTTGCGCAGCGATCTGGAGGAGCGGGTGGCAATCAACGGTCACACGCCGGATTTCACCGCCAATGCCTTGTTGCCACCGGAAGGCCTGGATCTCAAGGATTACCTGGGAGGCCTGGAGCAGGGGCTGATCCAGCAGGCACTGGACGATGCCAACGGTATCGTGGCCCGCGCGGCAGAACGCCTGCGCATCCGTCGCACCACCCTGGTGGAGAAGATGCGCAAGTACGGCATGAGTCGTCGCGAAGGAGATGAACAGGCGGATGATTGACGCCTGTTTTCCAACCGCCTGATTTTCAGGCGGTTTTTTTTCGGCACGGGTATTGCTATAGCCCTCGCAACGTTCCGTTTAACTGACGGTCAGCCAAGCGAGAGAGCACGATGACCCAAGTCGCCCAGATGTCGCCTGTCCCCGAGCCGGGACACATGCCGTCCGCCGAGCAGGCAAGTCGGCTTGGACTTGAGCAGGCATTTTCGCTGTTCAACCAGATGTCCAATCAACTGACTGATTCCTACAGCCTGCTCGAAGCTCGGGTCACCGAGCTCAAGGGTGAGCTGGCCGTGGTCAGCGCCCAGCGCATGCAGGAGCTGGCGGAAAAGGAACGCCTGGCTAACCGTCTGCAAAATCTCCTCGACCTGTTGCCCGGTGGCGTTATCGTCATCGACGCCCACGGCCGTGTGCGCGAAGCCAACCCGGCGGCTTGCGAGTTGCTCGGCCTGCCGTTGGAAGGCGAGCTGTGGCGGCATGTCATCGCCCGCTGCTTTTCGCCTCGTGAAGACGATGGTCATGAGGTGTCCCTCAAGGATGGCCGGCGCCTGTCCATCTCGACGCGCTCGCTGGATGCCGAGCCGGGGCAGTTGGTGCTGCTCAATGACTTGACTGAAACCCGTCACCTGCAAGACCAACTGGCTCGCCATGAGCGCCTGTCTTCCCTGGGGCGGATGGTGGCGTCGTTGGCCCATCAGATTCGTACGCCGCTTTCTGCCGCGCTGCTCTATGCCAGTCATCTGACTGAACAGCAATTGCCGATGGAAACCCAGCAGCGGTTCGCCGGACGCTTGAAAGAGCGTTTGCACGAACTGGAGCACCAGGTGCGCGACATGCTGGTATTTGCTCGCGGCGAGCTGCCGTTGACCGACCGTGTCACCCCCAAGGCATTGCTGCAATCACTGCAGGCCGCGGCATTGACTCATGTACAGGCACTGCCGATCCGCTGGCAGTGCGACAGCCATGTAGGTGAAGTGTTGTGTAACCGCGACACTTTGGTGGGGGCGGTGTTGAACCTCATCGAAAACGCGATCCAGGCCAGCGGCGGCGACGTCCGGCTGAAAGTGCACTTATATACACGCGAGAACACCTTGCGCCTGTGTGTCAGCGACAACGGCAGTGGTATCGAACCGGTCGTGCTGGCGCGCTTGGGCGAGCCATTTTTCACCACCAAGACCACTGGCACCGGCTTGGGTCTGACCGTGGTCAAGGCTGTGGCGCGTGCCCATCAGGGAGAATTGCAACTGCGCTCGCGGCTGGGCCGTGGCACCTGTGCGACGGTGTGCTTGCCGCTGTTTTCCAATGCGCCGGGGGTGGAGTGAAAGCAATGGCGATCAAGGTGTTACTGGTTGAGGATGATCGGGCCCTGCGCGAGGCGCTGGCCGATACGCTGATGCTGGCCGGGCACGACTACACTGACGTCGGCTCGGCGGAGGAAGCGCTGCTGGCGGTGGGCCGCGAAGCATTCAGCCTGGTGGTCAGTGACGTCAATATGCCGGGCATGGACGGCCATCAATTGCTCGGCCTGTTGCGCGCCCGTCAGCCGCAACTGCCGGTGCTGTTGATGACCGCTCACGGCGCCGTCGAGCGAGCGGTGGATGCCATGCGCCAGGGCGCAGCGGATTACCTGGTCAAGCCGTTCGAGCCAAAGGCGCTGCTGGACCTGGTCGCGCGTCATGCCTTGGGCAGTCTCGCGGTCGAGGGCGAAGGCCCGGTGGCCATCGAGCCGGCCAGTGCGCAACTGCTGGAATTGGCCGCGCGGGTGGCACGCAGCGATTCAACCGTGTTGATTTCCGGCGAGTCGGGGACGGGTAAGGAAGTGCTGGCGCGCTATATCCATCAACAATCCCGGCGTGCCAGCGAGCCGTTCATTGCCATCAATTGCGCGGCGATTCCCGACAACATGCTCGAGGCGACACTGTTCGGTCACGAAAAAGGCTCGTTCACGGGGGCCATCGCGGCCCAGGCCGGTAAGTTCGAGCAGGCCGACGGCGGCACGATCCTGCTCGATGAGATTTCCGAAATGCCGATGGGCTTGCAGGCCAAGTTGCTGCGGGTATTGCAGGAGCGGGAAGTGGAGCGGGTCGGTGCGCGCAAGCCCATTAGCCTGGACATCCGCGTGGTGGCAACCACCAACCGCGACCTGGCCGGCGAAGTGGCGGCGGGACGCTTTCGTGAGGATCTCTATTATCGCCTGTCGGTCTTCCCGCTGGCCTGGTGTCCGTTGCGCGAGCGCACTGCCGACATCCTGCCGTTGGCCGAGCGTCTGCTGAACAAGCACGTCAATAAAATGAAGCATGCGGCTGCCCGGCTTTCAGCCGACGCCCGGGCCTGCCTGATCGCCTACCCGTGGCCGGGCAATGTCCGAGAGCTCGATAACGCCATCCAGCGGGCCTTGATCCTGCAGCAGGGCGGCTTGATCCAGCCGGAGGATTTCTGCCTGGCGGGCCCTGTGGCCTGCGCGCCATTACCTGCACTGTCGCCGGTACCCGCAGCGGCCTTTGCGCCCCCGGTGGAAGTGGAGGGCGAGTCGGTCGGCGCCTTGGGAGATGACCTGCGTCGTCGCGAGTTCCAGATGATCATCGACACCCTGCGTGCCGAACGCGGTCGTCGCAAGGAGGCGGCAGAACGCCTGGGGATCAGCCCCCGGACCCTGCGCTACAAGCTGGCGCAAATGCGCGACGCTGGCATGGACGTCGAGGCTTGCCTGTTCGCCAGTTGAGTAGTATTCGCCGAATATTCTCTTGCGGGGGCGGGCTTGCTCGCGAAAGCAATTTGTCAGTCACCGTTGCATTGACTGAACCACCGCCTTCGCGAGCAGACCTGCTCCCACATGCATTTGTTTCCTGCGACCATGGAGCTGGCACCCTTGTTGCTAATACCCGAATACCCGCTGCGTAAGTGTCAAAAAAATGCGGGCCGCCAGAGAGAGTAGACCATGAGCCAAGGTGTTGAATTTAATCGGTTGATGTTGGACATGCGGGCCATGCAAATGGACGCCATGGCCCAGCCTAAATCGGTCGCGGTCCCCCAAGTGGGTGGCAGCAGCTTTTCCGACATGCTCGGTCAGGCCGTCAATAAAGTAAACGATACCCAGCAGGCGTCGAACCAGTTGGCCAGTGCTTTCGAGATTGGCAAAAGTGGCGTCGACCTGACGGACGTAATGATCTCCTCGCAGAAAGCCAGTGTCTCGTTTCAGGCGTTGACCCAGGTTCGTAACAAACTGGTTCAAGCCTACCAAGACATCATGCAGATGCCGGTTTAAGGAAATTATTGAGTCATGGCAGAAGCAGCCGTTGATAACGTTCCGGCCAAGGCCACTCCGGTAGACGGCAAACCGCCGTTGTTCGGTCTGTCCTTCCTGGAAAATCTCTCCGAGATGACCATGCTGCGTCAGGTAGGCCTGTTGGTCGGCCTGGCGGCCAGCGTGGCGATTGGTTTTGCCGTGGTGCTGTGGTCCCAGCAACCGGACTACCGTCCATTGTATGGCAGCCTGGCGGGCATGGACGCCAAGCAAGTCATGGAAACCCTGGCTTCCGCCGACATTTCTTACACCGTCGAACCCAGCTCCGGGGCGTTGTTGGTCAAGGCCGATGACGTTGCCCGTGCGCGCCTCAAGCTTGCTGCGGCTGGCGTGACGCCTACCGATGGCAACATCGGTTTCGAGATCCTCGACAAGGACCAAGGCCTGGGTACCAGCCAGTTCATGGAAGCGACCCGTTATCGTCGCGGCCTGGAAGGTGAGCTGGCGCGGACCATTTCCAGTCTGAACAACGTCAAGGGCGCCCGCGTGCACCTGGCGATTCCGAAAAGCTCGGTGTTCGTCCGTGATGAGCGCAAGCCTAGCGCTTCGGTATTGGTCGAGTTGTATTCGGGCCGCTCCCTGGAGCCAGGCCAGGTCGTTGCCATCGTCAATCTGGTGGCGACCAGCGTACCTGAGCTGAGCAAATCGCAGATCACGGTGGTCGACCAGAAGGGCAACCTGTTGTCCGATCTGGCGGAAAACTCTGAACTGACCATGGCCGGCAAGCAATTCGATTACAGCCGTCGCATGGAAGGCATGCTGACCCAGCGGGTGCACAACATCCTGCAACCGATCCTGGGTAACGATCGCTATAAGGCCGAAGTGTCTGCCGATGTCGACTTCAGTGCCGTCGAGTCCACTTCCGAGCAGTTCAACCCCGACCAACCGGCGCTACGCAGCGAGCAGTCGGTCAACGAACAACGTACCGCCAGCAATGGCCCGCAAGGCGTACCAGGTGCCCTGAGCAACCAGCCGCCGTCGCCAGCCAGCGCGCCGCAAACAACCGGGGGCGCCGCGGCGGCGGCCGGCATGGTGCAGCCAGGCCAGCCGCTGATCGATGCAAATGGCCAGCAGATCATGGACCCGGCCACCGGCCAGCCGATGCTGGCGCCGTACCCGGCCGACAAGCGTCAACAGTCGACCAAGAACTTCGAGCTTGACCGTTCCATCAGCCACACCAAGCAGCAGCAGGGTCGTTTGAATCGGCTGTCGGTCGCCGTGGTGGTGGACGATCAGGTCAAGATCAACCCGGCCAACGGCGAAACCAGTCGTGCGCCATGGACTGCCGACGAATTGGCGCGTTTTACTCGCCTGGTGCAGGACGCTGTCGGTTTCGACGCCAGCCGCGGCGACAGCGTCAGCGTGATCAACGTACCGTTCTCCCAGGAACGCGGTGAAGTGGTCGCCGATATTCCGTTTTATTCGCAACCCTGGTTCTGGGATGTGGTCAAGCAAGTATTGGGTGTGCTGTTCATCCTGGTACTAGTGTTTGGCGTGCTGCGTCCGGTGCTCAACAACATCACTGGCGGCGGCAAGAGCAAGCAGTTGGCAGGTTTTGGTGATGTCGAGTTGGGAGGCATGGGCGGCCTGGATGGCGAATTGGCCAACGATCGCGTCAGCCTCGGCGGGCCGCAGAGCATTCTGCTGCCAAGCCCGAGCGAAGGCTATGACGCTCAGTTGAACGCCATCAAGAGTCTGGTGGCAGAAGATCCGGGTCGTGTGGCCCAGGTCGTGAAAGAGTGGATTAACGCAGATGAGTGATAATCGAGCCGCTGTTGCCAAATTGTCCCGGGTCGACAAAGCCGCGATCCTGCTGCTGTCCCTGGGTTCGACCGACGCTGCCCAGGTGCTGCGCCACATGGGCCCCAAAGAGGTCCAGCGTGTGGGCGTGGCCATGGCACAAATGGGCAACGTGCACCGTGAGCAGGTCGAGCAGGTGATGAGTGAGTTCGTCGACATCGTCGGCGATCAGACCAGCCTGGGCGTCGGTTCCGACGACTATGTGCGCAAGATGCTCACCCAGGCACTGGGTGAGGACAAGGCCAACGGCCTGATCGACCGGATCCTGTTGGGCGGCAACACCAGCGGCCTGGACAGCCTCAAGTGGATGGAGCCGCGGGCGGTTGCCGACGTGATCCGTTACGAGCACCCGCAGATCCAGGCGATCGTGGTGGCTTACCTCGACCCGGACCAGGCCGGTGAAGTGCTGGGCAACTTCGACCATAAGGTGCGCCTGGACATCATCCTGCGGGTGTCGTCACTCAACACCGTGCAGCCGGCGGCCCTGAAAGAATTGAACCAGATTCTCGAGAAACAGTTCTCGGGCAACTCCAATGCCTCGCGCACCACCTTGGGTGGCATCAAGCGCGCGGCGGACATCATGAACTTCCTCGACAGTTCGATCGAAGGTCAGTTGATGGACTCGATCCGCGAGTTCGACGAAGACCTGTCCGGTCAGATCGAAGACCTCATGTTCGTGTTCAACAACCTGTCCGATGTCGACGATCGTGGCATCCAGGCGCTGTTGCGCGAAGTGTCGTCCGACGTACTGGTGCTGGCGCTCAAGGGGTCGGACGAAGGCGTCAAGGAAAAGATCTTCAAGAACATGTCCAAACGGGCGGCCGAACTGTTGCGCGACGATCTCGAGGCCAAGGGCCCGGTACGCGTCAGCGACGTGGAAACCGCACAGAAGGAAATCCTCACCATCGCCCGCCGCATGGCCGAAGCCGGGGAGATCGTTCTCGGTGGCAAGGGCGGCGAAGAGATGATTTAAGGTCGTTATGTCTGCCAAGAGTGATGAAGCACCCAGCGACCTGATCCGCGCCCGGGACGTCGGTGGTTTCGACGTCTGGTCGCTGCCCAGCTTCGACCCCCATGTTCCCGAGCCTGAGCCGGAACCGGTGGAAGAGTTGCCGGAGCCGGAGGAAGTGCCGCTGGAAGAAGTCCAGCCACTGACCCTCGAGGAAGTCGAGAGCATTCGCCAGGAAGCCTACAACGAAGGCTTTGCCGTGGGTGAGAAGGAAGGCTTCCACAGCACCACGCTCAAGGTCCGCCAGGAAGCCGACGTGGCGCTGACGGCCAAGCTCCGTGCATTGGAATCGCTGATGCTCAACCTGTTCGACCCTATTGCCGAGCAGGACACCCAGATCGAGAAAGCCCTGGTGGGGCTGGTGCAACACATTGCCCGGCAAGTGATCCAGCGCGAACTGGCCATCGATTCGACTCAGATCGAACACGTCATGCGCGAAGCGCTCAAGTTGTTGCCATTGGGCGTGGGTAACGTGCGGCTGTACATCAATCCCCAGGACTTCGAGCTGGTCAAAGCCCTGCGCGAACGCCATGAAGAAACCTGGCGCATCGTCGAGGACGCTTCGCTGCTGCCTGGCGGCTGCCGTGTGGAAACCGAACACAGCCGCATCGACGCAACCGTTGAAACCCGCATCAGCCAGATCATGGCCAAATTGTTCGACCAGTTGCACGAACAGGCCCTGCACCCGGCCGCTCCCGACCTGAGCCTGGAGTTGCCGGACGAGCCCCTGGTGGCTGCTGATGCAGCGCCGGCCGATGCGGGGTTGAATGCTGGGTTGCAGATGCCTGAATTGGACGCTTCTGCACTGGACAGCCGCGATGCGCCTTGAGCGAACCAGTTTCGGCAAGCGCCTGGGCAGCTACGCCGAGGCCAGCGAGCTGGCCGGCCAACCGATCCTGGAAGGCCGCCTGCTGCGCATGGTCGGCCTGACCCTCGAAGCCGAGGGCCTACGTGCCGCCATGGGCAGCCGCTGCATGGTGATCAACGACGACAGCTATCACCCGGTGCAAGTCGAAGCCGAAGTGATGGGCTTCTCCGGCAGCAAGGTCTTCTTGATGCCAGTGGGCAGCGTCGCTGGCATCGCCCCGGGTGCGCGCGTGGTGCCCCTGGCCGACAACGGCCGCCTGCCCATGGGTATGAGCATGCTCGGGCGGGTGTTGGACGGGGCCGGACGCGCCCTGGACGGCAAAGGCGGCATGAAGGCTGAAGACTGGGTGCCGATGGACGGGCCGACGATCAACCCCCTCAAGCGCGACCCCATCAGCGTACCGCTGGACGTGGGTATCCGCTGCATCAACGGTTTATTGACGGTCGGACGCGGCCAGCGCCTGGGCCTGTTTGCCGGTACCGGGGTGGGCAAGAGTGTGCTGCTGGGCATGATGACCCGCTTCACCGAAGCCGACATCATCGTGGTGGGATTGATCGGCGAGCGGGGTCGTGAGGTGAAGGAGTTCATCGAGCACATTCTCGGCGAGGAAGGGCTCAAGCGTTCGGTGGTGGTGGCTTCGCCAGCGGACGATGCGCCATTGATGCGCCTGCGGGCAGCCATGTACTGCACACGCATTGCCGAATACTTCCGCGACAAGGGCAAGAACGTCCTGTTGCTTATGGATTCGCTGACCCGTTTCGCCCAGGCCCAGCGGGAAATCGCCCTGGCCATCGGCGAGCCGCCGGCCACCAAGGGTTATCCGCCTTCGGTATTCGCCAAGCTGCCGAAACTGGTGGAGCGCGCCGGCAATGCGGAAAAGGGCGGTGGTTCGATCACCGCGTTCTATACCGTGCTGTCCGAAGGCGACGACCAACAGGACCCCATCGCCGACTCGGCCCGGGGCGTACTCGACGGCCACATCGTGCTGTCCAGACGCTTGGCCGAAGAAGGGCATTACCCAGCCATCGACATCGAGGCGTCCATCAGTCGGGTCATGCCGTCGGTGATCAGTGTCGAACACATGAAGCGCGCCCAGCAGTTCAAGCAGTACTGGTCGCGCTACCAGCAAAGTCGCGACCTGATCAGCGTCGGCGCCTATGTTCCCGGCGGTGACCGCGAGACCGACACTGCCATCAGTCTTTACCCGGCCATGGCCGTTTACCTGCGCCAGAGCCTGAACGACAATATCGGCATGGGGGCCAGTGAAGCGCACTTGCAGACGCTTTTCGCCCCGGTCTCAGGCACGTAACTGGCCATGGCCACGAGTCGTGCGGCACGCCTGGCGCCAGTGGTGGAGATGGCCGAAAAGGCCGAGAAGACTGCCGTCCAGCGACTGGCGTATTTCCAGGGCCAGGTCAAAGTCGCCGAAAGTAAACTGGCCGATCTCGAAAACTTTCGGCTCGAATACCAGGAGCAGTGGATTGCCCGTGGTGCCCACGGGGTTTCCGGGCAGTGGTTGTTGGGTTACCAGGGATTTCTCGCGCAGTTGGGTACCGCTATCGACCAGCAGCGCCAGAGCCTGGTCTGGCACCAGAACAACCTGGAGAAGGCCCGCCAGAGCTGGCAAGAGGCATTTGCCCGGGTCGAAGGGCTGCGCAAACTGGTGCAGCGTTATATTGATGAGGCACGGCAACTGGAAGACAGGCGCGAACAGAAACTGCTCGATGAATTGTCCCAACGCCTGCCACGTCAGAATCCCTATTAATGTGAAGCCTGGATTTTTTCGGATGAATGAGGCAAACCCTTGCTCAGACCTTTACCAGATGCTACACCTTGTACACGTATGTCCATGACAAGGAAGCCGAGCATGTCAGTTGTTACCGAAGTATCCCCCGATGGGCATAAGCTGACGATCTCGATCAAAGGTCGATTTGATTTCGGACGGCATCAGGAGTTTCGCCAGTCCTATGAACAGCTCAACAAGAAACCTGACTCCATCGTGGTGGATTTGAAAGACGCCACTTATCTCGATAGTTCCGCCTTGGGCATGCTCCTGCTGTTGCGGGACCATGCCGGTGGCGACGCGTCAGATATCCGGGTCATCAACAGCAACAATGACGTCAAGAAAATCCTCGCGATCTCCAATTTCGACAAGCTGTTCGACATCAGTTGATCGCCATGCAATCGTCGTCGGAGTCGCTGACGGTCCTGATTGCCGAAGACAGTGCCGCTGATCGACTGCTGTTGTCGACCATCGTCCGTCGCCAGGGGCATCATGTGCTCACTGCGGCCGATGGCGCTGAAGCGGTCGAGGTCTATCTGGAGCAGCGTCCGCACCTGGTGCTGATGGACGCAATGATGCCGGTGATGGACGGCTTCGAAGCCGCGCAGAAAATCAAGCAGTTGGCCGGGGACCAGTTGGTCCCGATCATTTTCCTCACCTCGTTGACTGAAGGCGAAGCCTTGGCCCGTTGCGTGGAGGCGGGCGGTGACGATTTCCTGGCCAAACCCTACAACCAAGTGATCCTGGCGGCCAAGATCAAGGCCATGGACCGCTTGCGTCGGTTGCAGGCCACGGTGGTGGAGCAGCGCGACCAGATTGCCCGGCACCATGACTACTTGCTCAACGAGCAACGGGTCGCCAAGGCTGTGTTCGACAAGATCGCCCACTCCGGCTGCCTGAGCTCGCCGAACATCCGTTACTTTCAATCGCCTTATGCCTTGTTCAACGGCGACCTGCTGTTGGCCGCGTTCAATCCGGCCGGCGACATGCACGTCCTGCTGGGGGATTTCACCGGCCACGGTTTGCCGGCGGCGGTCGGCGCGATGCCGCTGGCAGAAGTGTTCTACGGGATGACCGCCAAGGGCTATGGCCTGGCGCAAATCCTGCGAGAGATGAATGCCAAGCTCAAACGCATCCTGCCCGTGGACATGTTCTGTTGCGCGACGTTGTTATGCCTGAGCTTCCAGCGCTGCACGGTAGAGATCTGGAACGGCGGCATGCCCGATGGATACCTGCATGACAGCCTCAGTGGCGTGCGTACGCCATTGCTGGCGCGGCACTTGCCGTTGGGCGTGCTCACTCCTCAATTATTCGATGACCGCACCGAAGTGCATGCCATGTCGTTGGGTGATCGGGTGTTCCTGTTGTCCGATGGCGTGATCGATACCGCCGACGAAGACGAGCAACTGTTCGGTGTGGAGCGGTTGCAACAGGTGTTCGCCGCCAACCTTGAACCTGACCTATTGTTTGAAGATATCCAGCAGGCCCTGCGAGATTTTCGTGGTGAGTCGCGGGATGACTTCAGCATGGTCGAGTTGCGACTGGTCGCACCGACGCAACTCAACCCGCCGCCACCGGTCTATTCCGATAGCGGCCAGTCCAGCCCGCTGGATTGGTCGGTGAGTTTCGAGTTCCGGGCACAAACGCTCAAGCGCTTCAACCCGATGCCCTACTTGCTGCAATTGCTGCTTGAGGTCCATGGGCTCAGGACGCAGAGTGGCGCCCTTTACAGCGTCATGTCGGAGCTGTATTCCAATGCCCTGGATCATGGGGTGCTGGGGCTCGACTCCAGCCTCAAGCGTGACGCGGCGGGTTTTGCCCGCTATTACAGGGCGCGCAATGCGCGCCTGGATGAGCTGAGCGACGGCTACGTGCGGGTTCACTTGCATGTCTCGCCAAGCGGCGAGGGTGGTCGCTTGGCCATAGAGGTCGAGGACAGTGGTGAGGGCTTTGATGTCGCCAGGGTGCTGGCGCGTCCTGTGGACGCTGATCGGTTGTCGGGGCGCGGCGTGAGCCTGGTACGCCAGTTGAGCCACCAAGCCAGTTGGTCAGACGATGGTCGTAGTGCGCGTGTGGAGTTTTTCTGGGAGGCTCCGGCATAATCGGGGCCATTCTTGATCAGGGAGCGAACAAGTGAACGAGATTCATCTGGACCGCGACGTGCTCAGCACGTTGAAGGAAGTCATGGAAGAGGGGTATCTGGAGTTGCTGGATACGTTTCTCAACGACTCCGAGGCTCGCCTGCGCGTGCTGCATGAGGCACGGGACGCTGAAAAACTGAGCGCCACGGCCCACAGCTTCAAGGGCAGCAGCAGCAACATGGGCGCCATCCGCCTGGCCGAACTGTGCGGCGAACTGGAGCAGCGTGCCAAGCAACCGTCATTGGGCGGTATTGAGCAACTGGTCAGCGAAATCGACTGCGAATTTGCCCATGTTCGCAAGCTTTGCAGGGAAGAGCGTGAAGGCTTCCACTGCTGAAATTTGACGGCCGGGTAGACGTTGGCCCGTGCCTTGCATTGCCTAGTCTCGACTGTACCTATGATTCCAGTGCAGCGGAGACCTTTTTATGCCCGTTACCCCCAATACACTGCTTCAGGCCTCTGCCCAGGCCAAGCCCCAGGTCGCCGTCAATTCACCGGCAGCGGCCCCGGATTTCGGGGATAGAGCCTCCAGCTTCGCTCAAGTCTTCGCCAGGCAGGCGCCTGCCAAAACGTCGGCAGCCCCTGAGCCAACGGTGAAATCGGTGCGCGACAAGACCGCCGACAACACCGTCAAAAAAGACGCCGGCAACGAAACCCCTGCCGCCCCGGAGCCGGCGGTTGCCGATAGCGGCAAACCCTTGCCCGCGAACAAACCGGCCAGCGCCGACGACAAGGCTGCCAGTGACGACCCGGCGGAAACGACTGTGGCGGAGGCTGCACCTGTCGATCCGAGTCTTGATCCAGGGCTGCTGCCGGACATGACGGCGGCGCCGATCGCGATAGCCGCGTCGGAGCCTGCGCCTGTGGTCGCGACTGAGGCTCCGCCAGCCACTGCGTTGGCGGCCCCCGTTGCATCGCTGGCGACGCCGGCCCAGGCTGCGGCCCCGGTGGACGATCCGGCCTTTGACCCTCAAACTGACCCACTCGACGCATTGCCAGCGTTGCGCTTGGCGATGGAGCAGGGCGGTCATGTTTCCGCCACCAGCCAAGCCCAGCCCAAGAGTGCTGCCCCGGCGTCGCCCGACGGTGAACCGACTTCGGCGCAGACCTTTGCCGCCGGCATGGCGAGCATGCTCAGCGTGCAAGCCGATCAGAACAGTACCGAGTCCGGCAGCCAGGGTGGTGACAAGGCATTCGGTGGCTTGATCAGCGAAGGTCTCAAGGATCTGGGTGCTGCCTCCAGTGACACGCGCGTGGACGATTTCGCCAATCGCCTGGCTGCACTGACCCAAGCCGCCACGCCCAAGACCGCCAACGCGGTGCCGGTCAACCAACCTATCGCGATGAATCAGAGCGGTTGGACCGAAGAGGTGGTCAACCGGGTGATGTACCTGTCTAGCGTCAATCTGAAGGCGGCCGACATCCAGTTGCAACCCGCCGAACTCGGACGCCTGGATATCCGGGTGAGCATGGTTCCGGACCAGCAGACGCAGGTCACGTTCATGAGTGCCCACTCCGGCGTTCGCGAAGCCCTCGAAGGCCAGTTGCATCGCTTGCGGGACGGTTTCGCCCAGCAGGGCATGGGCCAGGTCGACGTCAGCGTATCCGATCAATCCCGTGGTTCGCAGAATCAGGAGCAGCAGGCCCAACAACAAGCTCAGGCCGGGCGCACCACGTCGTCTGGTGGGCGAGTGGACTCGGTGGATGAAAGCTCGCCGGCCAGCCTCGCGGAAGTGACGGCCAGTACCACCAGCGTCATCGGCACCAGCGCGGTCGACTACTACGCCTGATCCAGCGACGTTTTCCCCCTGTGGGAGCGAGCTTGCTCGCGATAGCGGTTTGTCAGTCACCATTTGCTGGGATTGATCCACCGCTATCGCGAGCAAGCTCGCTCCCACATTGGTTTTATGGGGGATTGGAGATCGCATCTGCCCATCATCCTTAGTACCGACACTTCTGGCATAACACTTGCTCCAGCCTTGCCGTGCAACAGTGAAAACCCCGATTAGTGACGGATTATTGGCATGGCGAAGAGTGAAGCAGCAGCTGTAAAAGACCCTGCAACCAAAGGCAAACTCAAGCTGATCATCATGATCGTGGTGGGTTTTCTCCTGGCGGTCGGTGTGTCCGTGGGCGCGACCTGGTATTTCATGCACGGCGCTCAAAGCAAGCCGGCAGTCGCGGCCGAAGCCGCGCCAGTGGGCAAGCAACCGGCGATTTTCGAACCGATGGCGCCAGCCTTCGTGGCCAACTACACCCAGAACGGTCGTCAACGCTACATGCAGGTGAGCATTACCCTGTTGGGTCGCAACCAGGCTGACCTGGAGGCGCTGCGGGCACATATGCCCCTGATCCGCAATAACCTGGTGATGCTGTTTTCCGGACAGAGTTTCGACACCCTGGCCACTCCGGTCGGCCAGGAAATGCTGCGTCAAAAAGCCACGGCCAGCGTGCAGGAAGTGGCTCAGAAAGAGCTCGGCAAAGTGGTGATCGAACAGTTGCTCTTCACTAACTTCGTATTGCAGTAGGAACACGACATGGCCGTGCAGGACCTGCTGTCCCAGGACGAAATCGATGCGCTGTTGCATGGTGTCGACGACGGTCTGGTGCAGACCGAAAACGCTGCTGAACCGGGCAGCGTCAAAAGCTACGACCTGACCAGCCAAGATCGCATCGTTCGCGGACGCATGCCGACCCTGGAAATGATCAACGAACGTTTCGCCCGCTACACCCGCATCAGCATGTTCAACATGTTGCGCCGCTCGGCCGATGTGGCCGTTGGTGGCGTGCAGGTGATGAAGTTTGGTGAGTACGTGCACTCGCTGTACGTGCCCACCAGCCTCAACCTGGTGAAGATCAAGCCGTTGCGCGGCACCGCGTTGTTCATTCTTGATGCCAAGTTGGTGTTCAAGCTGGTGGACAACTTCTTCGGTGGCGACGGTCGTCACGCCAAGATCGAAGGTCGTGAATTCACCCCGACCGAGCTGCGGGTAGTGCGGATGGTGCTGGAGCAGGCCTTCGTCGACTTGAAGGAAGCCTGGCAGGCGATCATGGAAGTGAACTTCGAGTACATCAACTCGGAAGTGAACCCGGCCATGGCCAACATCGTCGGTCCGAGCGAAGCCATCGTGGTCTCGACTTTCCACATCGAACTCGATGGTGGTGGCGGTGACCTGCACGTGACCATGCCGTACTCGATGATCGAGCCGGTGCGCGAAATGCTCGACGCCGGTTTCCAGTCAGACCTCGACGACCAGGACGAGCGCTGGATCAACGCTTTGCGCCAGGACGTGCTGGATGTCGACGTACCGATCGGCGCGACAGTTGCTCGGCGTCAACTGCGTCTGCGGGACATCCTGCACATGCAGCCGGGGGACATCATCCCCGTCGAGATGCCGGAAGACATGATCATGCGCGCCAATGGCGTGCCGGCCTTCAAGGTCAAGATGGGCTCTCACAAAGGCAACCTGGCGTTGCAGGTGATCGAGCCGATCGAACGCCGCTGAGCGGTGTCGAACCCCTTAAGTGTGTAACGGATTTTTGCTCCTAACTGAATTTTTGCCCGCCGAGGACAAATGATGGCTGACGATATGAATACCCAGGATGACCAGGCGCTGGCTGATGAGTGGGCTGCAGCCCTGGAAGAAACCGGCGATGCGGGGCAAGCCGACATCGACGCCTTGCTGGCTGCCGACACTGACGCCCATGCGTCCAGCCGCCTGCAGATGGAAGAATTTGGCAGCGTGCCGAAGAGTCATGAGCCGGTGACGCTCGATGGCCCGAACCTGGATGTGATCCTTGACATCCCAGTGTCGATCTCCATGGAAGTGGGCAGCACCGACATCAACATCCGCAACCTGCTGCAGCTCAATCAGGGCTCGGTGATCGAGCTGGACCGGCTGGCCGGCGAGCCGCTCGACGTGCTGGTCAACGGCACCTTGATCGCCCATGGAGAGGTGGTGGTGGTCAACGAGAAGTTTGGCATTCGCCTGACGGACGTGATCAGCCCGAGCGAACGCATCAAGAAGTTGCGCTGAGTGAGAGGTTTCTTCGCAGCAGCCGCGATGCTGCCATTGAGTGTGCTGGCGGCCGAACCGGTTGCCACGGCCGCCGCCTCGCCGGCTGCGGGCAGTGGTATCGCTGGGCAATTGGCCCAATTGCTGCTCGGCTTGCTGCTGGTGCTGGGCTTGATTTTCTTTCTCGCCTGGCTGTTGCGGCGCGTGCAGCAGGCGGGGCCGACTGGCAAGGGGCAGGTCATCGACATCGTCGGTTCCCGCGCGCTCGGGCCGCGAGACCGGTTGGTGCTGGTGCAGGTTGGCAGCGAGCAGATCCTGCTGGGCCTGAGCCCGGGCACTATTACCGCCTTGCACGTCCTCAAGGAGCCGGTGCAGGTGCCCTCCGCCGAGCAGGCCAGCCCCGAATTTGCCCAGCGCCTCATGGAGTTGCTGGGGAAAGATCAGAAGGATAAAAAGTAATGCCGTTGCGCATTCTGTTGGCATTGGCCCTGATGCTGGCCGCACCGTTGACGTTCGCCGCCGATCCGCTGTCGATCCCGGCGATCACCCTCGGAACCAACGCCGAAGGGGCCCAGGAATACTCGGTCAGCCTGCAGATCCTGCTGATCATGACCGCGCTGAGTTTCATCCCGGCGTTCGTCATGCTGATGACCAGCTTCACTCGGATCATCATTGTCTTTTCGATCCTGCGCCAGGCCCTGGGCCTGCAACAGACGCCCTCGAACCAGATCCTCACCGGCATGGCGCTGTTCCTGACCATGTTCATCATGGCGCCAGTGTTCGACCGGGTGAACCAGGATGCGCTGCAACCTTACCTGGCAGAAAAAATCACCGCCCAGGATGCCGTGGCCAAGGCTGAAGTGCCGATCAAGGATTTCATGCTGGCCCAGACCCGCAGCAGCGACCTGGAGCTGTTCATGCGCCTGTCCAAGCGCACCGATATCCCCAGTGCCGATCAGGCGCCGCTGACCATCCTGGTGCCGGCGTTCGTGACGTCCGAGCTCAAGACCGCTTTCCAGATCGGCTTCATGATTTTCATCCCGTTCCTGATCATTGACCTGGTGGTCGCCAGTATCCTGATGGCCATGGGCATGATGATGCTCTCGCCGCTGATCATTTCCCTGCCGTTCAAGATCATGCTGTTTGTGCTGGTGGATGGCTGGGCGCTGATCATCGGTACCCTGGCGGGCAGTTTCGGTGGTGTTTAGGCCTTTTGTGCAGGTAGGACGATATGACGCCTGAAGTAGCGGTAGACCTGTTCCGTGAAGCGCTCTGGCTGACGACCATGATGGTCGCGATCCTGGTGGTCCCGAGCCTGCTGGTGGGGTTGCTGGTGGCAATGTTCCAGGCCGCGACCCAGATCAACGAGCAGACCTTGAGCTTCTTGCCGCGCCTACTGGTGATGCTGGTAACGCTGATCGTCGCCGGTCCCTGGCTGGTACAAACCTTCATGGAATACATCCTGCAGTTGTACGGCAGTATTCCGCAGTTGATCGGCTGACCTCATGTCGATGCTCGCGCTGACGGACACCCAGATCAGTTCCTGGGTGGCATCGTTCATCCTGCCACTGTTTCGCGTCACCGCGGTGCTGATGAGCATGCCGGTCTTCGGCACGACCCTGGTGCCCCGGCGCGTGCGCTTGTATTTCGCGCTGGCGATCACGGTGGTGATCGCGCCCGGATTGCCACCGATGCCGCCGGTCAATGCCTTGGATCTCAGCGCCATGATGTTGATCGCCGAGCAGATTCTCATCGGTGCCTTGATGGGCTTTTCGCTGCAGTTGTTTTTCCAGGCGTTCGTGGTAGCGGGACAAATCATTTCCATCCAGATGGGCATGGCCTTCGCGTCCATGGTCGACCCTGCCAATGGCGTGACGACGGCAGTGATCGGTCAGTTCCTGACGATGCTGGTGACCCTGTTGTTCCTCGCCATGAATGGGCATCTGGTGGTGTTCGAGGTCTTGACCGAGAGCTTTACCACCCTGCCGGTGGGCAGTGCGTTGCTGGTCAATCATTTCTGGGAAATTGCCGGCAAGCTCGGCTGGGTCCTGGGCGCGGCGATGGTGCTGGTATTGCCGGCGATCACTGCGTTGCTGGTGGTCAACATCGCGTTTGGTGTGATGACCCGTGCGGCGCCGCAACTGAATATTTTTTCCATTGGCTTCCCGCTGACCCTCGTGCTGGGCATGGTGATTTTCTGGGTCAGCCTGGGGGATATCCTCAATCAGTATCAGCCGCTGGCCACCCAGGCCTTGCAGCTTTTACGCGACATGGCACAGGCACGCTGAACCATGGCCGAGAGCGAGAGTGGTCAGGACAAGACAGAAGACCCCACGGAAAAGCGTCTGCGCGAATCTCGGGAGAAGGGTGAGATTGCCCGATCCAAGGAGCTCAACACGCTGGCGGTGATGCTGGCCGGGGCGGGCGGGTTGCTGATTTATGGTGGCGGGTTGGCCCTGGACCTGCTGGAAATCATGCGCCTTAACTTCTCCCTGCCCCGTGAGGTGCTGCTCAGTCCGGGCGCGATGGGTCTGTATTTGCTGCATTCAGGCAAAATCGCGATTCTGGCGGTACAGCCGGTGCTGATTTGCCTCCTGCTGGCCGCCATCATTGGCCCTATTTCTTTGGGGGGCTGGTTGTTCGCCGGGAAGAGCCTGGCGCCGAAATTCAGCCGGATGAACCCGGCCAGCGGCCTTAAGCGGATGTTTTCCACGAATGCCTTGATGGAGTTGCTCAAGGCTCTTGGGAAATTCTTGCTGATTCTCTTCGTCGCGTTAACGGTCTTACAAGCCGACATCGACGACCTGCTGCGCATCGCCCATGAGCCCCTCGAGCAAGCCATTATCCATAGCGTGCAATTGGTCGGTTGGAGTGCGTTGTGGATGGCTTGCGGCCTGATCCTGATCGCCGCCATCGACGTGCCGATCCAGCTGTATCAGAGCAAGCAGAAGCTGTTGATGACCAAGCAGGAAGTGCGCGACGAGCACAAGGACGCGGAGGGCAAGCCGGAGGTCAAGCAGCGCATTCGTCAATTGCAGCGCGAGGTCTCTCAGCGGCGGATGATGGCGGCAATCCCTGATGCTGATGTGGTCATCACCAACCCGACTCACTACGCCGTCGCCCTCAAGTACGACCCCGAAAAAGGCAACGCTCCCGTGTTGTTGGCCAAGGGCAGCGACTTCCTGGCGCTGAAGATCCGTGAGATCGCCGTGGCCAATGAGGTGATGCTGCTCGAGTCCCCAGCACTGGCGCGATCGATTTACTACTCCACCGAACTCGACCAGGAAATCCCCGGAGGCCTGTACCTGGCCGTGGCCCAGGTGCTGGCCTACGTCTACCAGATCCGCCAACACCGCGCCGGCAAGGGCAAACGCCCCGAACCGCTCAAGGATCTGCCGATCCCGCCGGATTTGCGGCGTGATTCCTGAATGCCGGATGAAGTACCTGTGGGGGCGAGCCTGCTTGCGAATGCGGTGACCCGGTCGATACAGGTGTCGACTGACAAACCGCTATCGCGAGCAGGCTCGCTCCCACAGGGTTAAAGTCGCCTCGACCCTTCTATTTCAGCCGTTGGCAAAAGTTGGAAGGCTTCTTGCAATACCCCGTCTGCGCCCCCTCCGGGCGTCAAAAGTTTGCTTCACAGGAACGGGGAATATTGGTGGATCGCTCTCAGTTATTCAGCACCGCACGCAACAACGTAGCAGACCTCAGCCGAGGTAATGTGGGCGTGCCGCTGTTGCTGCTGGTCATGCTCGCCATGATGATGCTGCCGGTGCCGCCGTTCCTGCTGGACGTGTTCTTCACGTTTAACATCGCCTTGTCGATCGTCGTGCTGCTGGTGTGTGTCTACGCCCTGCGACCACTGGACTTCGGGGTGTTCCCGACCATTTTGCTGGTGGCGACGCTCATGCGTCTGGCGCTGAACGTGGCGTCCACCCGCGTTGTGATGATCCATGGTCATGAGGGCCACGAGGCTGCCGGTAAGGTGATCCAAGCCTTCGGTGAGGTGGTGATCGGCGGCAACTACGTGGTCGGCATCGTGGTCTTCGCCATCTTGATGATCATCAACTTCGTCGTGGTGACCAAGGGCGCCGGGCGGATTTCCGAGGTGAGTGCGCGCTTTACCCTCGACGCGATGCCCGGCAAACAAATGGCGATCGACGCCGACCTCAACGCTGGGCTGATCGACCAGAGCCAGGCCAAGCTGCGTCGTCAGGAAGTGGCCCAGGAAGCCGAGTTCTACGGTTCCATGGACGGTGCCAGCAAGTTCGTACGCGGTGACGCCATCGCCGGTTTGCTGATTCTGTTCATCAACCTGATCGGTGGCATGGCTGTCGGCATCTTCCAGCACAACATGACGTTCGGCGGCGCCGGCAAGGTCTACGCCTTGTTGACCATCGGTGACGGTTTGGTGGCGCAATTGCCATCACTGTTGTTATCTACAGCTGCGGCGATCATGGTGACCCGTGCTTCGGGTTCCGAAGACATGGGCAAGCAGATCGGCCGGCAAATGTTCGCCTCGCCCAAGGCCCTGGCGGTTGCCGCCGGTCTGATGGCGGTGATGGGCCTGGTGCCGGGCATGCCGCACTTTTCCTTCCTGAGCATGGCTGCTCTGGCGGCTGGCGGCGCCTACCTGTTCTGGAAAAAACAGAACGTGCAGAAAGTCCAGGCCCTGCAAGAGGTCAAGCGCCAGCAGGAACTGCTGCCGTCGCCGGCCCGCGCCATGGAAACCAAGGAGCTGGGCTGGGATGACGTGACACCAATCGACATGATCGGCCTGGAAGTCGGTTATCGCCTGATTCCATTGGTCGACCGCAACCAGGGTGGTCAGTTGCTGGCGCGGATCAAGGGGGTGCGCAAGAAGCTCTCCCAAGACCTGGGCTTTCTGATGCCTACTGTGCATATCCGCGACAACCTCGACCTAGCGCCGAGCGCCTATCGCCTGACCTTGATGGGGGTGATCCTGGCCGAAGCCGAGATCTATCCCGACCGCGAATTGGCGATCAACCCCGGACAGGTCTACGGCAGCCTCAACGGCATCACCGCCAAGGATCCGGCTTTCGGCCTGGAAGCGGTGTGGATCGAAGTCAGCCAGCGGGCCCAGGCGCAGTCCCTCGGCTACACCGTGGTGGACGCCAGTACGGTGGTGGCGACCCACTTGAACCAGATCCTGTACAAGCACTCCAGCGAGCTGATCGGCCACGAAGAAGTCCAGCAACTCCTGCAAGTGCTGGCCAAAGGCTCGCCGAAGCTGGCTGAAGAGCTGGTGCCGGGTGTGGTTTCGTTGTCGCAGTTGCTCAAGGTGCTGCAGGCGCTGTTGGCCGAACAGGTGCCCGTGCGCGATATACGCAGTATTGCCGAGGCTATCGCCAACAACGCCTCCAAGAGTCAAGATACCGCCGCCCTGGTGGCTGCGGTTCGGGTCGGGGTGTCCCGCGCAATCGTCCAAAGTATTGTAGGTACTGAGTCTGAGCTGCCTGTGATCACCTTGGAACCAAGGTTGGAACAGATATTGCTCAATAGTCTGCAGAAGGCAGGACAAGGCTCGGAAGAGGGTGTTCTGCTGGAGCCAAGCATGGCCGAGAAGCTGCAGCGTTCGCTGATCGAAGCAGCCCAGCGGCAAGAGATGCAAGGCCAGCCGGTGATCCTGCTGGTGGCCGGTCCGATTCGCGCGATGCTCTCGCGATTCGGCCGCCTCGCGGTCCCGGGGCTGCATGTGCTGGCGTACCAGGAAATACCGGACAACAAGCAAGTGACCATCGTTGCGACAGTAGGGCCCAACGGCTGAGGTAGTGGTTTATGCAAGTGAAGCGTTTTTTCGCCGCCGATATGCGTCAGGCCATGAAGCTGGTTCGTGACGAGCTGGGCGCTGAAGCGGCCATCATCGGTAATCGCCGGATCGCTGGCGGTGTCGAGCTGACGGCGGCTCTGGATTACAAATTGTCGGCGCTGGCTCCACGGGTTCCGAACATGGAGCTCGAAGACGAGCTGCGCAAGACCCAATCGCGCATCGCCAGCGCCCAGGCCGAACTGAGCCTGCGCAGCAGCGAAGGCGAGGGCGGGGCAGGTATCAATCGTCAATTGTTCGCCGGTCAGCCGCTGACGGCCGGCCTGCCGTTGACCGCTGCCGAACCGCTGATCGAGCAGGCCCACGCCGAACCGCGTCGTCCTGAGCCGGCGCCCGCGGCGCCTGCCCGGGGTGTCGATCCGCGCGCCCTGGACTCGATGCGCTTTGAACTCAACAGCCTGCGCGAGCTGATGGAAGTCCAGCTCGGCTCCCTGGCCTGGAACCAGCTGCAAGGCAGCCGTCCAGCCCAGGCCAACCTGTGGCGTCGTCTGCAACGCATCGGCCTGTCCGGCCCATTGTCCCGGGACCTGCTGGCGTTGATCAATGGTATCGAAGAACCACGCCAGGCCTGGCGCATGTTGCTGGCGCACCTGGCGCGGATGATCGCGACCCCGGAAGTCGAGCCGCTGGAAGAAGGCGGGGTGATTGCCATGGTCGGTCCTGCCGGCATGGGCAAGACCACCACCCTGGCCAAGCTCGCCGCCCGTTATGTACTCAAGTACGGCGCCCAGAGCATTGCCCTGGTGAGCATGGACAGTTTTCGCATCGGTGCCCAGGAGCAACTCAAGACCCTCGGCCGGATCCTCAATGTGTCCGTGACCCATGTGGATCCGGGCCAGTCCCTGGCCCAGGCGTTGGAGCCGCTGCTGCGCAAACGCGTCGTGCTGATCGATACCGCAGGCCTGCAAGCCAGCGATCCGGCCCTGCGCATGCAGCTCGAAAGTCTGGCCGGACGAGGCATCAAGTCAAAAAATTATCTCGTGTTGGCAACCACCAGCCAAAAACAGGTTCTAACCGCCGCATACCACAGCTACAAACGCTGCGGGCTGGCCGGCTGCATCCTGACTAAACTGGACGAAACGGCAAGCCTGGGCGAGGTGTTGAGCCTGGCGATCGGTCATGAACTACCGGTGGCCTACCTGACCGACGGGCCGCGGATCCCGGATGATTTGCATCTGCCGCGCCGTCATCAACTGGTCAGTCGTGCCGTGAGTGTGCAAATGCAGGAAGAACCCAGCGAAGAAGCCATGGCTGATATGTTCGCTGATATCTACCACAGCCCGACCAAGCAGGTCGGCTGAGGTAATCATGAATATTTTTTGTACCTACATCGATGGTCTGCCATGCATTGTTCCGTATGCGAACGCGCAGCCAGTAATGTGGCCTCCGTCTAAGTAAGACAAGGTAAAGAACGAACATGGGCAGCATGCATCCCGTACAGGTGATCGCGGTGACCGGCGGCAAAGGTGGCGTCGGGAAGACTAACGTGTCAGTGAATTTGTCCCTGGCTCTGGCAGAGCTTGGCCGACGGGTCATGCTGCTGGACGCCGACCTGGGCCTGGCGAACGTCGACGTGTTGTTGGGGCTTACACCCAAACGCACGCTGGCGGACGTGATTGAAGGGCGCTGTGAGCTGCGCGACGTGTTGTTGCAGGGGCCGGGCGGGATTCGCATCGTGCCGGCTGCCTCAGGCACCCA
The DNA here is from genome assembly GCF_963970585.1 of Pseudomonas sp. RL_105y_Pfl2_101. Classification (NCBI taxonomy): domain Bacteria; kingdom Pseudomonadati; phylum Pseudomonadota; class Gammaproteobacteria; order Pseudomonadales; family Pseudomonadaceae; genus Pseudomonas; species Pseudomonas sp. RL_105y_Pfl2_101. The sequence goes on along the minus strand of NZ_CAXAPG010000010.1, from coordinate 113,055 downwards.
GAGCATGGTTCACCTGACCCCGGCCCAGCACGCGGGCCTGATCCAGGCTTTCAGCGACATTGGCGACAATCTCGATGTGCTGGTGATCGACACCGCGGCCGGTATCGGTGACTCGGTCGTCAGTTTCGTGCGCGCGGCCCAGGAAGTGCTGCTGGTGGTCTGCGACGAACCGACGTCCATCACCGACGCCTACGCCCTGATCAAGTTGCTTAACCGCGACTATGGCATGAACCGCTTCCGCGTCCTGGCCAACATGGCCCAGAGCCCGCAGGAAGGACGCAACCTGTTCGCCAAGTTGACAAAGGTCACGGATCGCTTCCTGGACGTCGCCCTACAATACGTCGGCGCAGTGCCTTACGACGAAAGCGTACGCAAGGCCGTCCAGAAGCAACGTGCCGTTTATGAAGCTTTTCCACGTTCCAAATGCGCGCTGGCGTTCAAGGCCATCGCCCAGAAGGTCGATACCTGGCCACTGCCGGCCAACCCTCGCGGGCATTTGGAATTTTTCGTCGAGCGTCTTGTGCAACAAACAGCAGGGCCCGTGCTATGACAGCCAGCGGTTACAACCATCTCTACAAGAAATCGGCACGGGACGCCCAATACGAATTGATCGAGCGCTACGCGCCACTGGTCAAGCGTATCGCCTATCACTTGCTGGCGCGGTTGCCGGCCAGTGTCCAGGTTGAAGACTTGATCCAGGCGGGCATGATCGGCCTGCTCGAAGTGTCGAACAAATACGACGCGAGCAAGGGCGCGAGTTTCGAGACGTATGCCGGTATTCGCATTCGCGGCGCCATGCTCGATGAAGTCCGCAAGGGCGATTGGGCGCCGCGTTCGGTACACCGCAATACCCGCATGGTCAGTGATGCAATTCGTGCAATTGAAGCTAAAACCGGGCGTGACGCTAAAGATCACGAGGTTGCGGCCGAACTCCAGTTAAGTCTCGACGATTATTACGGGATTTTGAACGATACCTTGGGCAGCCGCCTGTTCAGTTTCGACGACCTGTTACAGGACGGCGAACACGAAGGGCTGCACGAGGATAACGCGAGTGCTCACATGGAGCCGTCGCGTGACCTGGAAGATGAACGTTTCCAGAGTGCGCTGGCGGATGCGATTGCCAATTTGCCGGAGCGTGAGCGACTGGTCTTGGCGCTGTACTACGACGAAGAGCTGAACCTCAAGGAAATCGGTGAGGTGTTGGGGGTCAGCGAATCGCGGGTCAGCCAGTTACACAGCCAGTGCGCGGCCCGTTTGCGGGGGCGTTTGGGGGAGTGGCGAGCGCGTTGACGGGCAGTGTGGGGACACTGCGAACGAGGCTGGCCTGGCAGGTGCTGTGCCAGTCTCCATCTGTTGTGCTCCAGACCGTTGTCGAGTGTTGTGCCGGATTGATTGAAATGGCGCGTCCAGGTGCTGGGCGCGTTTAAGACTGCTTGGAGGTCGAATTGGACAAGAACATGAAAATCCTCATCGTTGATGACTTCTCAACGATGCGGCGGATCATAAAAAACCTGTTGCGTGACCTTGGGTTCACCAATACGGTCGAGGCGGATGATGGCATCACAGCCATTCCGGTCCTCAACAGCGGGAGCATCGACTTTCTAGTGACTGACTGGAACATGCCCGGCATGACCGGTATCGACTTGCTGCGTCATGTGCGCGCCGACGAAAAGCTTAAGCATCTTCCGGTGCTGATGGTCACTGCCGAAGCCAAGCGCGAGCAGATCATCGAAGCGGCCCAGGCCGGTGTAAACGGCTATGTGGTCAAACCCTTCACGGCCCAGGCGTTGAAAGAGAAGATCGAAAAAATCTTCGAACGCATCGGTTAACGGCGCCACGGGGGAGCTATGGACAACGAATCTTCAATGGGTGATTTCGAATCAACCCTGAAAAAACATGCCCGCGAACTGGTCGACAGCCTTGAAAAAGGTCGCTTTGGCGATGCGGTTCAAATGATCCATGAGCTCAACCAGACCCGTGACCGCGGTCTGTATCAGGAGGTGGGCAAGCTCACGCGTGAATTGCACAGCGCGATTGTCAATTTCCAGATCGACCCGAATATGCCGCAGGCCGAGGAGGTCTCGCAGATCACCGACGCCACCGAGCGTCTGGGTTATGTGGTCAAACTGACCGAGGCTGCGGCCAACCGCACCATGGACCTGGTGGAGAGCGCAACGCCGCTGGTCAATGGCCTGAGCGAAGAAGCCCAGGCCTTGAGCACCGACTGGGGGCGGTTCATGCGGCGCGAAGTCGGCGCCGAAGAGTTTCGGGAGCTGGCCCGTCGGGTCGACGGTTTCCTGACGCGCAGCGGCACCGAGAACCGCGCCGTGGCAAGTAATCTCAACGACATTCTGCTGGCCCAGGACTATCAGGACCTGACCGGCCAGGTGATCAAGCGTGTGACCCAACTGGTCACCGAAGTGGAAAGCAACCTGCTCAAACTGGTGTTGATGGCTAGCCAGGTCGACCGCTTTGCGGGCATCGAACACGACCGTGAAGCGATGCTTGCTGAAAAAGATCCACAAAAACATCTCTCTCAGGGTGAAGGTCCGCAAATTCATGCCGATAAAAGAGAAGACGTTATGTCCGGTCAGGACGATGTGGACGATTTGCTGTCCAGCCTTGGATTTTGAGTTTTAGCCCTATTTGGAGCAGCCACTAATGAGCTTCGGCGCCGATGAAGAGATCCTTCAGGATTTCCTGGTTGAGGCCGGCGAGATTCTAGAGCAACTGTCCGAACAGCTGGTCGAGCTGGAAAGCCGACCAGATGATGCGGATCTGCTCAATGCAATTTTTCGCGGTTTCCACACTGTAAAAGGAGGCGCCGGCTTCCTCCAGCTCAATGAGCTGGTGGAGTGCTGTCACATTGCCGAGAACGTGTTCGACATCCTGCGCAAGGGTGAGCGTCGCGTTGATTCGGAGTTGATGGACGTGGTGCTTGAAGCGCTGGATGCAGTCAACAGTATGTTCAGCGAAGTGCGTGAGCGCTCGCCGATTACGGCTGCCACCCCCGAGTTGCTCGCCGCGCTGTCGCGCTTGGCCGAGCCGCAATCGGCTGACGAAGCGGCCCCGGTTGCCGAGGCCCTGGTTGAAGAACCGATCGCCGAGGAATCGGGCGACGTCACCGATAACGAATTCGAACAACTGCTCGATTCCCTGAATACCGTCAAGGCCCAGGCCGAGGCACCGGCCGCTCCGGTTGCACCTACTGCGCCGGCCGCCGATGGGGCTGCCAGCGATGAAATCACCGATGCCGAGTTCGAGTCACTGCTCGACCAGCTCCATGGCAAGGGCCAGTTCGCGGCTGATGCCGTGGTCCCGCCGGCAGCCCCGGCCCCGGCCGCGCCGAACGCCGCGGGCGACAGCTCGGACATCACCGACGACGAATTCGAAGCGTTGCTAGATCAGTTGCACGGCAAGGGCACCTTTGCCGTTGACGCGCTGGATTCAGCCATCGCTTCGGCGCCGACACCGGCCAAGCCCGCTGCCGCTGCCGCTGGCAGCGACCTGATCAGCGATCACGAATTCGAATCACTGCTCGACGAGCTGCATGGCAAGGGCAAGTTCAGCGAAGTCGGCACCGCTTCTGCTGCGCCTGTTGCTACTGCGCCTGCTGCCGCTACTGCGGCTGCACCGGCGGCCAAGGCTGCGCCTAAACCTGCGGTCCAAGCACCGGAGCCGAAGGCTGAGCCTGCCAAGCCTGCGGCTGCCGCTCCGGCGCCAGCCCGTGCTCCAGCGGCTGCGCCAGCGGACAAACCGGCCAGCGAAGCCGAGACCACCGTTCGGGTCGATACCGCACGCCTGGATGAGATCATGAACATGGTCGGCGAACTGGTGCTGGTGCGTAACCGTCTGGTGCGCCTGGGCCTCAACAGCCAGGACGAAGCCATGTCCAAGGCCGTGTCGAACCTCGACGTGGTCACGGCAGACCTGCAGACCGCGGTCATGAAGACCCGGATGCAGCCGATCAAGAAAGTCTTCGGGCGCTTCCCGCGCCTGGTTCGCGACCTGGCTCGCCAGCTCAAGAAAGAAATCAACCTGGAACTGGTGGGTGAAGAGACCGACCTCGACAAAAACCTTGTCGAGGCCCTGGCCGACCCGCTGGTCCACTTGGTGCGCAACGCGGTCGACCACGGCATCGAGTCGCCGCAAGAGCGCGAAGACTCGGGCAAGGTCCGCAGCGGCAAGGTGATCCTGGCCGCCGAGCAGGAAGGCGACCACATCCTGCTGTCGATCTCCGACGACGGCAAAGGCATGGACCCGAACGTGCTGCGTTCCATCGCGGTGAAACGCGGCGTGATGGACAAGGATGCCGCCGACCGCCTGAGCGACACCGAGTGCTACAACCTGATCTTCGCCCCGGGTTTCTCGACCAAGACCGAGATTTCCGACGTGTCGGGCCGTGGGGTGGGCATGGACGTGGTGAAAACCAAGATTTCCCAGCTCAACGGTTCGATCAATATCTACTCGACCAAGGGCCAGGGCTCGAAGATCGTCATCAAGGTCCCGTTGACCCTGGCGATCATGCCGACCCTGATGGTGATGCTGGGCAACCAGGCCTTCGCCTTCCCGCTGGTCAACGTCAACGAGATATTCCATCTCGACCTGTCGCGCACCAACGTGGTGGACGGCCAGGAAGTGGTGATCGTACGGGACAAGGCACTGCCACTGTTCTACCTCAAGCGCTGGCTGGTCAGCTCCGCCGCTCATGTGGAGCAAGGCGAGGGCCATGTGGTGATCCTTTCGGTGGGCACCCAGCGGATCGGCTTCGTCGTCGACCAATTGGTGGGTCAGGAAGAAGTGGTCATCAAGCCGTTGGGCAAGATGCTCCAGGGCACTCCGGGCATGTCCGGCGCCACCATCACCGGCGACGGCCGCATCGCGTTGATTCTCGATGTACCAAGCATGCTCAAGCGTTACGCCGCCCGGCGTATTTGATTCTGGAGGGGCGTGGCCCAGGGCCGCGCCTCGTCTAACGGAGTGTTTATGGTAGTTAAAGTCCTGGTGGTGGACGATTCGGGGTTTTTCCGCCGCCGCGTTTCGGAAATTCTTTCGGCGGACACGAGTATTCAGGTCGTCGGTACCGCGACCAACGGCAAAGAGGCGATTGATCAGGCCCTGGCACTCAAGCCGGACGTGATCACCATGGACTACGAGATGCCAATGATGGACGGCATCACGGCCGTGCGGCATATCATGCAGCGCTGCCCGACCCCGGTATTGATGTTCTCCTCCCTGACCCACGAAGGCGCCCGAGTGACCCTCGATGCGCTGGACGCCGGGGCGGTGGATTTCCTGCCGAAGAATTTCGAAGACATTTCGCGCAACCCTGACAAAGTCCGGCAGTTGCTGTGCGAAAAAGTCCACAGCATTTCCCGCAGCAATCGCCGTGTCGGTGCCTACAGCGCACCGGCGCCAGCCCCTGTTGCGGTCCCAAGCCCGACGCCGACTGCCTCGAGCAGCTTCAAGTCGGCACCGGTACGCAGCGCCCCGGCACCTGCGCCGGCTCGTTCGGCGGCGCCCGCCAGTGCCTCGTCACCGGCACCCAAGCGCAAAGCCTACAAGCTGGTCGCTATCGGCACGTCCACGGGTGGCCCAGTGGCGCTGCAACGGGTCCTGACCCAGTTGCCGGCCAACTTCCCGGCCCCCATCGTGCTGATCCAGCACATGCCGGCGGCGTTCACCAAGGCTTTCGCGGAGCGTCTGGACAAGCTGTGCAACATCAGCGTCAAGGAAGCCGAGGATGGCGACATCCTGCGTCCAGGCCTGGCGTTGCTGGCACCCGGTGGCAAGCAGATGATGATCGATGGCCGCGGCGCGGTGAAAATCCTGCCGGGTGACGAGCGTTTGAACTACAAGCCTTGCGTGGACATTACCTTCGGTTCTGCGGCCAAGTCCTACGGTGACAAAGTTCTGGCGGTGGTGCTCACCGGCATGGGCGCCGATGGTCGCGAAGGCGCGCGCCTGCTCAAGCAGGGCGGCAGTGCAATCTGGGCCCAGGACGAAGCCAGTTGCGTGATCTACGGCATGCCAATGGCCATCGTAAAAGCCGATCTTGCCGATGCGGTATACGGATTGGACGACATCGGTAGGCACCTGGTCGAGGCCTGCATTTAATGGATGTGCTCAGCCTGATTGGCATCATCATGGCGTTCGTCGCCATCATTGGCGGCAATTATCTGGAAGGCGGTCATCTGGGTGCGCTGGCCAACGGCCCTGCGGCGTTGATCGTGATCGGTGGCACCGTTGGCGCAGCGCTGTTGCAGTCGCCCATGAGCGCTTTCAAGCGCGCCATGCAGGTGCTGATCTGGATTCTGTTCCCGCCCCGTGTCGACTTGGCCGGTGGTATCGATCGGGTGGTGAACTGGAGCCTGACCGCTCGCAAGGAAGGCCTGCTGGGCCTGGAAGGGGTGGCCGACGCCGAGCCCGACAACTACTCACGCAAAGGCCTGCAATTGCTGGTGGACGGCGCCGAGCCGGAAGCCATTCGCAGCATCCTGGAGGTGGACTTCTATACCCAGGAAAGCCGCGATATCGAAGCGGCCAAGGTGTTCGAAAGCATGGGCGGCTACGCGCCGACCATTGGCATCATCGGTGCGGTGATGGGCCTGATCCATGTAATGGGCAACCTGGCCGATCCATCGCAACTGGGCAGCGGCATCGCCGTGGCGTTCGTCGCCACGATCTACGGCGTGGCGAGTGCCAACCTGGTGCTGCTGCCGATCGCGGCCAAGCTCAAGTCCATCGCGTTGCGCCAGTCGCGCTATCGCGAAATGCTGCTGGAAGGGATCCTGTCGATTGCCGAAGGTGAAAATCCACGCTCCATTGAGTTGAAGCTGCAAGGCTTCATGGACTAATGGGGGAGATGGAGCATGGCACGTCGCAGGCATCGTGAAGAACACGTCAACCATGAACGCTGGCTGGTTTCCTACGCCGACTTCATCACGTTGCTGTTCGCTTTTTTCGTGGTCATGTATTCGATCTCGTCGGTCAACGAAGGCAAGTACAAAGTCATTTCCGAGGCGTTGATCGGTGTCTTTACCGACTCCGACCGTGCCCTCAAGCCTATCCCTATCGGTGAGGAGCGGCCGAAGACCACGACCCCGGCCAAGCCGTTGATCAAGGACAGCGAGCAGGTCGATGCCGGTATCGCCGGTGGTAGCGATCCGTTGAAAAGCATCGCCGACGACATCAGCGCGGCGTTCGGCGACCTGATCAGCTCCAACCAGATGACCGTGCGCGGCAACGAGTTGTGGGTCGAGATCGAACTCAATTCCAGCCTGTTGTTCGGCAGCGGCGACGCCATGCCCAGCGACATGGCGTTCAACATCATCGATAGGGTCGCGGCGATCCTCAAACCCTTCGACAACCCGATCCATGTCGAAGGTTTCACGGACGACCAGCCGATCCGTACCGCGCAGTATCCGACCAACTGGGAGCTGTCCTCGGCCCGTTCGGCGAGCATCGTGCGCATGCTGGCGATGCAGGGGGTGAACCCCGGTCGCCTGGCCTCGGTGGGCTACGGCGAGTTCCAGCCGGTCGCCAACAACGCCACGGCCGAGGGGCGTGCGCGCAACCGGCGGGTGGTGCTGGTGGTGTCGCGCAACCTCGATGTGCGTCGCAGCCTGACCGGTACCGGTACGGCCAATGCAACTCCGGATGCGGCATTGAAGCGGGCTGGCACACAAACTGCACCGGCTCCGGTCAAGTCGCCGGGAAGACAGAGTGCCGTCAATTCTCCGTCACCCGCTTTATAACCGAGCTATTTCTCGGTCGAGCCTGTTTCGGCCGGGAGGAACGATCCGAATGAGAGTCTGGGCAGTCGCCAATCAAAAAGGTGGTGTGGGCAAGACCACATCTTCCATCGCTTTAGCCGGGTTGCTGGCCGAGGCGGGCAAGCGTGTGGTCATCGTCGACCTGGACCCCCATGGCTCGATGACCAGCTATTTCGGCTACGATCCCGACAGCCTGGAGCACAGCAACTACGACCTGTTCCTGCACAAGGGCGTTGTGCCCGAGGGCCTGCCGGGGCAGTTGCTGTTGTCCACCAGCGACGAGCGGATTTCCCTGTTGCCATCGAGCACCGCCCTCGCCACCCTGGAGCGACAGTCGCCAGGGCAGAGCGGGCTGGGCCTGGTGATCGCCAAGAGTCTGGCGCAGCTGTGGCAGGATTTCGATTACGCGATCATCGACAGCCCGCCGTTGTTGGGGCTGCTGATGGTCAATGCCCTGGCAGCCAGCCAGCAATTGGTGATCCCGGTGCAAACCGAGCACTTGGCCGTAAAGGGCCTGGAGCGCATGGTCAATACACTGGCGATGGTCAACCGCTCGCGCAAGCAGACGCTGGCCTTCAACATCGTGCCAACCCTGTTCGATCGTCGCACCCAGGCGTCCCTGGGCACCCTGCGGGTGTTGCGGGACATGTACCCGGATGACATCTGGCAAGGCTACATCCCTGTCGATACCCGCTTGCGAGACGCCAGCCGCGCGGGTGTGACCCCTCCGCAATTCGATGGCAAGAGCCGTGGCGTGCTGGCCTACCGGGCGCTGCTCAAGCACCTGTTGGCCCAGCAGCTCGTTCCACAGCAGGTGGCTTAAGGTGACGAGGCTTTCCATTGGCATTGTGTTCGCTTGCGAACGCTCAAGTCCTACCGCATTCATGCCGATAACCTTTTCAAGTGGCGCACTGTTCCTATGAGCCGCCCGATAAAGACAACCTCGCGTCCACAAATGGCCCTGCAATCCTATCTGGACGGGCTGTTGCAGGAAGCGACCGAAGAACTGCCACCACAGCCAAGCGTGATCGAGGCGTTGCCCGAGAACGTCGAAGCCAAGGGGGTGCTGGATGAGTTTCAGGCGGCCGTGCTCGAAGAGCAGGCTCGTGATGCACAAAAAACAGTAGTGGCTGCAGCGGTCGAGGCACCGTTTATCAAGCCTCAGCTAGCGGTCATGGACGCGCCTGCGCCGATCCTGGCGCCGGTCTCGACCGTTGCCCCGTTGCTGCAGGGCCTGGTGACGCCAGTGGTGGAAATCCACCTGCCGCCGAGCAACCCGCCGCCACCGGTGCCGGGCGACGACCGTCCGGACTGGGCCGCCGAGCCGTTCGAGTGTTTGTTGTTCGATGTGGCCGGGTTGACCCTGGCGGTGCCGCTGGTATGCCTGGGGTCGATTTATTCCCTGGCCGGGCAGGAATTGACGCCGTTGTTTGGCCAGCCGCAATGGTTCCTCGGAATCCTGCCGAGCCAGGCCGGCAACCTGAAGGTTCTGGATACGGCGCGCTGGGTCATGCCGGACCGTTATCGCGATGACTTTCGCCAGGGCTTGCAGTACGTGATTTCAGTGCAGGGTTACGAGTGGGGTTTGGCGGTGCATCAGGTCAGTCGCTCGCTGCGCCTGGACCCGAACGAGATCAAGTGGCGCAGCCATCGAGGGCAACGGCCATGGCTGGCCGGTACGGTGATCGAGCATATGTGCGCCTTGCTGGACGTTTCCGAGCTGGCGGAGCTGATCGCCAGCGGCGGGGCAAAACACCTGGGCGGCAGCAAGAAGCCGGTCCAGAAACCGAAATAAGACAACCGGCGGCGCACCGCGTCGCCGGACAGAATACACGCCGCCACAGGCGGTTTTTCGAGGGGTCAGGGTATGAATGATAAGGCGTCGTCTCAAAAGGGTTCTGAAGATCCGATTCTGCAATGGGTAACCTTCAAGCTCGATAACGAAACCTACGGCATCAACGTGATGCGCGTTCAGGAAGTGCTGCGCTATACCGAGATCGCCCCGGTACCGGGTGCGCCGAGCTACGTGCTGGGCATCATCAACCTGCGTGGCAACGTGGTGACGGTGATCGATACCCGCCAGCGCTTCGGCCTGATGAATGCCGAGATCAGCGACAACACACGGATCGTCATCATCGAAGCCGACAAGCAAGTGGTTGGCATCATGGTCGACAGCGTCGCCGAAGTGGTTTACCTGCGTCAGTCGGAAATCGAGACTGCGCCGAACGTGGGTAACGAAGAGTCCGCCAAGTTCATTCAAGGCGTGTGCAACAAGAACAACGAGTTGCTGATTCTGGTTGAACTGGACAAGATGATGAGCGAAGAAGAGTGGTCGGAACTGGAGAGTATCTGATTTGATTCTTGAGGTAGCAGTCATTGTCCTGTTCCTTTTCTGGGCAGGCACGCTGGGGATGTTCTTGGCGTATATACGTGGCCAGCGGCAGATCGCCGCTCAGCAGGCCCAGGGCGATGCGCTGCGTGACCAGCGCATCAAAGACCTGGCCAAGCGCGTCGACGATTACCAGAACGGCACCGTGCGCATGGGCGAAGCGCTCCATGAGCTGCGTGCCGTGCTCGCGCCGTTGCCGGATAAACTCGCCCAGTTGGAACAGCGCGACCCCTCCAGCCTGTCCTTCGCCCAGGCCGCCCGCCTGGTGGGCATGGGCGCCAGTGTCGACGAACTGACCCAAGCCTGCGGTCTGACCCAGGCCGAGGCAGAGCTGATGAGTAAGCTGCACAAGGGCGGCTGATCGCCATGTAGGAGCTGCCGAGCGAAGCGAGGCTGCGATCTTTTGATCTTGATCTTGATCTTTCGCTTGCGATTCAATTGCCTGGGGAAAGATCGTAGCCTCGCTTCGCGAGGCAGCTCCTACACGGCGCCTGGCCTTCAAATCGCTGAAGGCTCAGTAATCGTCGCCGCGGTCGGTCACATCCTTTTCGACACTCGGCGCATTCGGGTCATGGCCTTGGGGAAACTTGCCCTTGAGGTTCCAGGCGAACGCAATGATCTCGGCAATCGTGCGGTACAGCTCTTCCGGGATGCTGTCTCCCAATTCCATCCGTGCCAGCAGTTTCACCAGCTCGGCATTTTCATAGATTGGTACTTCACTCTCCCGGGCGATGCGCAGGATTTCCAGGCCGAGGCGGAGCTGATAAGCAAGCTGCACCGGGGCGGCTGAACGTTTCAAGCTACAGGCTGTGAGGAAAACAGTAGATCGCAGCCTTGTTAGCTATATCGCGCTTAGACTCTTCCTTGTTTTGTAAAATAGCTAACAATCTCCTTCGCACTCGGGCACTGTGGGTGCGAAGCCGCTTGGCGAATGCTGAAGCCATAATGCTTGACCATTTTCTTTGCGAATGCGGTTTTGTTGCCCGGACCCCGTTTACCAAGCCCATTTGATATTTCTTTGAGACGGTCCCATGGCTTGTTCGGTGTTTGCTCGGGCTGTGGTTCATCAAAGTTGTGCACACCAAGCCATTTGCCTATGGCATTTGAGTCAGCCAAGAACCATCCTTCCAATGCTTTCACAGCGACAAATGTGATATCTATTCGTGCGTTTGAGATACGTTCTTTAACGGTATCAACTGAGTCTTCGTCTTCGAGGTCGGTCAGCACCACGATTCTATCTACCTCTTGCTGATCCAGACGTGCCAGATAAGCATCGATATTTTGCGGCAGTAGATTGCCGCCACCCTTGGCATTGACCACGGGGTTGACCAACTCAAAGTCGTTCGCCTGCAAAAACGCTTTGAAGTCGGCCGATTCGATGACGATTTTTTCGCTATCGCCTTCCACGATGAACCCAACTTTTACCATGGCAGACCTCCATCAAAAAGGTTGGTCAGCCACGCCGTATCCAAGGGAATATCTTTTTTATCCACCGCCGAGTCCGAAGCACACTTGATCTTGGTCTTGCCATCCTCTTTATTCACTAACCGAAGCTCTTCAAGGTCCAGATTGCGAACAACGGATTCGCTATGAGTGGTGATGAGAACAGGATGCTCCACAGACGCATTTTCACGCATCAACTGAACCAGTTCGCCGATCGCTTTCGGATGAATGCCTCGCTCCGGCTCCTCTATGATTGTTATGCCTGGTTTGTCTGAACGGCTTAACACAGCGGTCATGATGCAGAGAGCATAAATGGTACCGTCTGAAATTAGCCGTGCCGGGAATCGAGCTTTTGTTCCTTCTTCCTTAAAGGTTATTACTGTAGAGCCGTCCAGCCTTTGCTTTTCGGTAGACACATTTTCCATTCCTGGAACTATCAATTCGATCCATTCAAGAACTTGGTCGCGAAAGCGCTCGTTTTTCTCCAGAATTGACAACATGGTTGCCACGTTCCGACCGTGGCTATCAAGTGTCGTCGCGTCTGCTGTCGAACTGTCAGGTTCCTTGGCTTCCAGCGGGTCGATTCGAAATACCTGGATATTGGTAAGCATTCGATACAGCGGCGAATGGCTGAGCAGCATTAGCGCAGTCATGTCCTGTGCATACTCAGGCAGGAGATGCAGTCCCTGAGTGTTACTCAAGACAATCTGCGTCTCATCGCTGCTCTTGCGGTCAATGACCTGTTTGTCGTTGACTTTTAAGCTCTCAAGTATTCGAGGTACGCGGTCTATGTCCGATATTTTCAGGCTGTAATCGAAAGTCTCTCCCTTAAGCTTTATCCGGATGGCGAAAGAGATTGTCGTGCGCTTTTCCTTTCGATGCTTGAAGCAGTGAATTTGCGGGAACCCCCCGAAGTCGCGTATTGCCTGAGCCGCTCCTCGTTTCACTACCGCTCCCAAAAAAGCCAGCGCATCAGTGATATTGCTCTTACCGGCGCCATTCGAGCCGGCAAAAGCCGTAAAGGGCGGCACATCCCTCAGGACTATATTGGCTGCGCTCTTGAAGCCTTTGATTTCGAGGTATTCAATTTTCATCGCAAATCCTCAGCGTTCTTCAGTCACCGTTTCAGCACGGAAATTCTTGAGGTCGGGTGCTTGAAATCATTTTTCGCAACGTATTCTACTCAAGGGCGCTGATTCTATAGACAATTTGAAACGTGCGCCCCTAGACAAAATGAGTCAGTGCCATGAGACAGAGGTCATTCAAGAACCAAGGACGGTGGTTCCTGCTTTTTTATGGCAATTTTAAAATGCGTTGTTTCAGCGCTTCGAAATTATGAGTCAGGAAAGCAACAACCCGCCGAAGCGGGTTGCGTGGTTGAAAAACGTTATTGTCCCTCCGGTACCTCGAATCCCCGTTGCTCAATCACCCCAAACATATCGCTTACATCCTGAACCAGGATCCGAGCAATGTTAGTTACGGTATTGATGTCGTTTTCGGCGTAGTCGGGCAGGGTGGTGCAGGCCATGAGATTGAGGTATTTGAGGACGGCGTCAAGGCGTTCGTTGAGGCAGCTGTGGAGTTCACCCAGTGGCGCGTCGGCGTCAATGAGGAGGACGGGATGTTCGGTGGCGAAGTGAGACATGGGGGTGTGGTTGAGCGGGTGTCGAGTCGTCATGGTGTTAATCCTGATGAAAATTGAATTGCCACCGTTCTGCTGCGAAACAGGATGGGTGGCAGCTATGCGCGGGTTCGCAGACCGGAGGATTAACACCAAGACCCGGCAGACCCGAAGGTCTCCCACGCACAACCGCCATGGAACGAGTGCGACCAAGAGCCGACCGTACATGACAGGATAAGGCATTAATCTTAAGGGCTGCGAAACCCTTCGCCAACCAATGTCAGCGACAGATCAACTTTAGGCAGCGATTTTGGTTGCCGCAACCTGGCTGTAGGATTCCAGGGGGCGTATCTGGCGAGTGATTTTCCTCGACTTGTGATGCAAACCCGGTAAAACCGCGTGTTGCACTACGTCTTATGAGACGGGGGCGTGAGATTTGGCTTACTTCGCGTTCCAGGGGGACCAAGCTCCGTCGCAATAGACAGTTATTTCCTACAAGATTTGCAGACTTTAAATCTGTGGCGTCATTATCAAATGAGTGATTTTCGGTAGCGGAGGGCTTGGTTCCGTTTGGTATCGTCGTCGGGCTCAGTAATCGTCACCGCGCTCGGTCACATCCTTTTCGACACTTGGCGCATTCGGGTCATGGCCTTGGGGAAACTTGCCCTTGAGGTTCCAGGCGAACGCAATGATCTCGGCAATCGTGCGGTACAGCTCTTCCGGGATGCTGTCCCCCAACTCCATTCGCGCCAACAGCTTCACCAATTCGGCGTTTTCATAGATCGGTACTTCGCTTTCGCGGGCGATGCGCAGGATTTCCTCGGCCAGGGCTTCGTCGCCCTTGGCGGTGAGGGTCGGGGCGTGGTGGCCGTCGTACTTGAGGGCGATGGCCTGGCGGGGTTCGGTGTGGGTTGTCATGCGGTTTCATCCACCCAGCGTTGTTCCAGGCGAGTCTTGGGGCCTTGGGGCGGGGTGCCGAGGTGGCAGTCCAGGTCGCCGACGTTCAGGCCACAGGTCACCAGGCGTTCACGCAATGCTGTCAGGTTGCTTTCGATCAGGTTTGCGGTGTACGGCCGCTCGGCCCACAGTTGGCTGGACAGACTGCCGCTGAGCAACTGGGCCTGAATCTGTAAGGGACCGAGCGGTTCCATGTCGAACGCCAATTCCACCCGCCAGAGTTGCTGCTTCGGCTCGCGTTCTTCCCGACGTTCCTGTGGTTGCTCCTGGGGTGGGGTTTCCTCGCGCTGGAACTTGACCTGCAACGGCACGATGTCCTGCAGGTTACGCATCGGGATTTCCAGTTGCCAAGTGCTCATCAGCCGACCGTCGTCGGTCAGGCCGGTCTGCTCCAGGCTCGACAACTGATGGCTTTGCAGGCGTGACACGGCGGCAGCGGCCAGGCGCAGCAGGTGTTCCAGGCTGCCTTCTTCGTCCTGGCCTTTCATCAGGCGCGAGGGCAGGGGGAAGCTGGTGGCTGGCGGCTTGGCGCTGACCTGCCCGAGCATCCCCAAGGCGCTGCGTACGAAGCTCGGCAGGGCCTGGGCCAGCGTATTGGCGGCAATGATGGCGCTGAGGTTGGTGGAGGCGGGCAGGGTCGGTGTCAACTGGGCGATCAGTTTCAGCAGGTCGCCTTTGATGTCTGGCGCCAGGCCCGGTGGCTGTCCGGCGAGCAACTTGCTTTCCAGGAACACACCGCTGGCGACCATGGCTTGGGCCAGCCCCTTGGGCGTGCTCAGTTGCTGGACATCCGGCAGGCCGGCCAACAGGCGTGTCACCGCGGCGCGCAGCTCGGCACCGGTGTCGTCGGTGGCCGGCAGGTTTTGCAGGGCCGTGATCAGGCCGTCCAGCGAGCCCTGGCGGCTCACTTGGGTGACCAGTTGCTGGCTCACCGCCAGCTGCTCCTGGCGGTTGCTCAGCGGAACGAATTTCAGCGTCTGGGAATCTTGCACCTGGGCACTCAAGAGTGTGCCGATGCGCAGTGGTTGCGGGCTGTCGATGTCCAGAGTATTGCCAGCCTGGGCGGTGTTGAGCAGGCTCACCAATGACCGATAGACCGCCGGTTGCCCAGGCAACTGCGGCAACGCCTGACTGGTCAGCACTTTACCTTGCAGCAAGGTGCCGATCGGTAACTGCGCGGTGTCGATTCGGGTGAGGGTGGCGACGCTGGAGGCCACGGCCTGTTGCACGGCAATCGCCAGATTGCTGGCCGACGGCTGGGTCACGACCAGGCTGCTGCCTTGGGGCAACGGCTGGGTGCTGGTGGCCTGCACGGTGGTCTGGCGGCCGCTCTCCAGCGTGACCTTGAGCAATAGCTGGAAAGTCTGGTCGGCCTGCTTGAGCGACAGCACTTCGGCCCGGGCGATCTGGCCCGAGCTGATCAGGCCTTCGGTCGGCACCAGCAGTTTGAGCAGCTCGCCACTGACCACTGGCGCGCGCGTCGTTGCCGTGGGCTGGGGCAGCGGCAGGATGTTCATGTCGCCTGTCATTTGCGGTCTTACCTTGGGGAAATAAGCTCTCTTGAGAGTGGGTTAGGGCATGTATAATGCCGCCCGTCTTCCAGGGCATGGCGAAAACCTTGCAATTGTTTGACGCAGCTCTGTGGAACAGACCGTCAATGCATTTATGCTGCATCTCTTTAACGGCCGCTGCACCGCCGACTTGAACCGTATAAGGCCCGCGATCCCTTGACCAGTCCTCTCCTGCAAACCGTCGGCCTCGCCTGTGAGCGAGACTTGCGACTGCTTTTCGAAAATCTCGAATTGAGACTCTCGCGTGGCGATATGGTGCAAATCAGTGGTCCCAACGGCAGTGGCAAGACCAGCCTGCTGCGCCTGCTGGCCGGGTTGATGCAACCCACCGCCGGCCAAGTGTTGCTCAATGGCCAGCCCTTGCACAGCCAGCGCAGCGAACTGGCCCGCAACCTGCTCTGGATCGGCCATGCCGCCGGTATCAAGGATTTGCTGACCCCCGAAGAAAACCTCAGTTGGCTCTGCGCATTGCATACGCCGGTCGGCCGCGAAGCGATCTGGCAGGCGTTGGCGGCGGTGGGGCTGCGCGGCTTTGAGGACGTGCCGAGCCACACCTTGTCCGCCGGCCAGCAACGCCGCGTGGCCCTGGCCCGTCTGTACTTGGACAGCCCTGCGTTGTGGATTCTAGACGAACCGTTCACCGCCCTGGACAAGCAGGGCGTCGCGCAGCTCGAAGAGCACTTGGCCCGGCACTGTGAAAACGGTGGCATGGTGCTCTTGACCACCCACCACACGCTGGCGCGGATGCCGGCCGGTTATCGCAACATTGATCTGGGGAACTGGGCCGCATGAGTGTGTTTGGCCTGTTGCTTGCCCGCGAGGCGCGCCTGCTGTTCCGTCGCCCGGCCGAATTGGCCAATCCGCTGGTGTTCTTCGCCATTGTCATTGCATTGTTCCCGTTGGCGGTCGGACCGGAGACTCAATTGTTGCAAACCTTGTCTCCGGGACTGGTCTGGGTCGCCGCGCTTTTATCGGTCCTGCTCTCGCTGGACGGGCTTTTCCGCAGTGATTTCGAAGACGGTTCACTGGAACAGTGGGTCCTTTCGTCGCACCCCCTGGCCCTTCTGGTTTTGGCCAAGGTACTGGCACACTGGGTTTTTTCCGGGCTGGCGCTGGTATTGCTCTCGCCACTGCTGGCGATGATGCTGGGGCTGCCTGGCGCGTGCGTGCCGGTGCTGCTGGTGTCGCTGCTGCTGGGCACGCCGGTGCTAAGCCTGCTCGGTGCGGTGGGGGCGGCGTTGACGGTGGGGTTGAAGCGCGGCGGCCTGTTGCTGGCGCTGCTGATCCTGCCGTTGTATATCCCGGTCTTGATCCTGGGCAGCGGTGCCTTGCAAGCGGCGTTGCAAGGCATGCCCGCGACCGGTTATCTGCTGTGGCTTGGGAGCCTGACCGCCCTGGCGATAACCCTGACACCCTTTGCAATAGCCGCTGGCCTGAAAATCAGCGTCGGCGAATAATAACGAGGCCTGGTCAAAAACTGACCACTTCTTTGGAAGTAAAGGCTGACTCGGCGGTTCGTGAAGGCGAGCCGCAACCGTGATGGAAACAGCAATGAACTGGACCTGGTTTCACAAGCTCGGCTCACCCAAGTGGTTCTACGGCATCAGCGGCAAACTGCTCCCTTGGTTGAGCATCTCTGCACTGTTGTTGATTGGTTTTGGCGTGGTCTGGGGCCTGGCCTTCGCACCGCCGGACTACCAGCAAGGCAACAGCTTTCGCATCATCTACATCCACGTGCCCACGGCGATGCTGGCCCAGTCCGTCTACGTGATGCTGGCGGTGTGCGGTGTGGTCGGGCTGGTGTGGAAGATGAAGCTGGCCGACGTGGCCCTGCAATGCGCCGCGCCCATCGGTGCCTGGATGACCGCCGTGGCGCTGGTCACCGGGGCGATCTGGGGCAAGCCGACCTGGGGGTCGTGGTGGGTCTGGGATGCGCGACTGACGTCGATGCTGATCCTGCTGTTCCTGTACTTCGGTCTTATTGCGTTGGGCAACGCCATCAGCAATCGTGACAGTGCCGCCAAGGCTTGCGCGGTACTGGCGATTGTCGGCGTGATCAACATCCCGATCATCAAGTACTCGGTGGAGTGGTGGAACACCCTGCACCAGGGCGCGACCTTCACCCTCACCGAAAAACCGGCAATGCCCGTCGAAATGTGGCTGCCGCTGTTGCTGACCGTGCTGGGTTTCTACTGTTTCTTCGGCGCGGTGCTATTGCTGCGCATGCGCCTGGAAGTGCTCAAGCGCGAGTCCCGGGCCAGTTGGGTGAAAGCCGAAGTACAGAACAGTCTGGAGGCCGCTCGATGAGTTTCGCTTCATTCGGCGATTTCCTCGCCATGGGCCATCATGGCCTGTATGTCTGGTCAGCCTATGGCATCTGCCTGCTGGTGCTGGTCCTCAACGTGGCGGTGCCGATCCTGGCCCGCAAGCGGTATCTGCAACAAGAGGCGCGTCGTCTGCGCCGGGAGAACGGTCAGTGAATCCGCTGCGCAAAAAACGTCTTATCATCATTCTTGCGATCCTGGTGGGTGTCGGTGCCGCGGTCGCCCTGGCCCTGAGCGCCCTGCAGCAGAACATCAACCTGTTCTACACCCCAACCCAGATTGCCAACGGCGAAGCGCCGAAAGACACGCGAATCCGTGCCGGCGGCATGGTGGAAAAAGGTTCGCTGGTGCGTTCCGGGGATTCGCTGGACGTGAAGTTCAACGTCACCGACTTCAGCAAGACCGTGACCATCACCTATCGCGGCATCCTCCCGGACCTGTTCCGCGAAGGGCAGGGCATCGTGGCCTTGGGCAAGCTCAACGCCAACGGCGTGGTGGTGGCCGATGAAGTGCTGGCCAAGCACGACGAAAAATACATGCCGCCGGAAGTGACCAAGGCGCTGAAAGACAGCGGCCAGTCGGCGCCCACTCCCGTGAAGGAGGGTTGATCGATGACCACCGGCATCTTTATTCCCGAATTGGGCCACCTGGCGATGATCCTGGCCCTGTGCTTTGCCCTGGTGCAAGCCGTGGTGCCATTGCTGGGAGCCTGGCGCGGCGACCGTTTGTGGATGAGCTTGGCCCAGCCGGCGGCATGGGGGCAGTTTGCTTTTATGCTGTTCGCCTTCGGTTGCCTGACCTATGCGTTCATGGCCGACGATTTTTCCGTGGAATACGTCGCCAGCAACTCCAACAGCGCCTTGCCCTGGTACTACAAGTTCAGCGCGGTGTGGGGCGCCCATGAGGGTTCGCTGTTGCTCTGGGCGTTGATCCTTGCCGGCTGGACTTTCGCCGTCTCGGTGTTCTCCCGGCAGTTGCCCCAGGTGATGCTGGCCAGGGTGCTGGCGGTGATGGGCATGATCAGCACCGGTTTCCTGCTGTTTTTGATCGTCACCTCCAACCCGTTCGAGCGCATCCTGCCGCAGATGCCGACGGATGGCCGTGACCTCAACCCGTTGTTGCAAGACATCGGCCTGATCGTTCACCCGCCGATGCTCTACATGGGCTACGTCGGCTTCTCCGTGGCCTTTGCCTTCGCCATCGCCGCGTTGCTCGGTGGGCGCCTCGATGCGGCGTGGGCACGCTGGTCACGTCCCTGGACCATCGTTGCCTGGGCCTTCCTCGGCATCGGCATCACCCTCGGCTCGTGGTGGGCCTACTACGAACTCGGCTGGGGCGGTTGGTGGTTCTGGGATCCGGTGGAAAACGCCTCGTTCATGCCCTGGTTGGTGGGCACGGCGCTGATCCACTCCTTGGCGGTCACGGAAAAACGCGGTGTGTTCAAGAGCTGGACCGTGCTGCTGGCCATCGCGGCATTTTCGCTGAGCCTGCTGGGGACGTTCCTGGTGCGCTCCGGCGTGCTGACGTCGGTGCATGCCTTCGCCTCGGACCCTGAGCGTGGCGTGTTCATCCTGATGTTCCTGCTGTTCGTGGTCGGCGGTTCGCTGACGCTGTTCGCCCTGCGTGCACCGGTGGTCAAGAGCCAGGTCGGCTTCAACCTCTGGTCACGGGAAACCCTGTTGCTGGGCAACAACCTGGTGCTGGTGGTGGCCGCGTCGATGATCCTGCTGGGGACGCTGTACCCGCTGGTGCTCGATGCGTTGTCCGGGGCCAAGTTGTCGGTCGGGCCGCCGTACTTCAATGCGCTGTTCATTCCGCTGATGGCGATCCTGATGGTGGTGATGGCCGTCGGTGTGCTGGTGCGCTGGAAAGACACCCCGGTCAAATGGCTGCTGGGCATGTTGACCCCGGTACTGCTGGGCACGGCTGCCCTGGCCGTGGTGGCCGGCGTGGCCTATGGCGACTTCAACTGGGCGGTGCTGGCGACGTTCGTGCTGGCGGCCTGGGTGTTGCTGGCGGGAGTACGGGACATCTTCGACAAGACCCGGCACAAAGGCCTGATCAAGGGGCTGCCAACCTTGACCCGCAGCTACTGGGGCATGCAGGTCGCCCACCTGGGTATCGCTGTCTGCGCCCTGGGCGTGGTGCTGTCCAGCCAGAACAGCGCCGAGCGTGACCTGCGCCTGGCTCCGGGTGAGTCCATGGACCTGGCTGGCTATCAGTTCGTGTTCGAGGGCGCCAAACATTTCGAGGGCCCGAACTTCACGTCCGACAAGGGCACCGTGCGGGTCATTCGCCACGGCCAGGAAATCGCCGTGTTGCACCCGGAAAAACGTCTCTACACCGTGCAGAATTCGGTGATGACCGAAGCCGGCATCGACGCCGGTTTCACCCGCGATCTTTACGTGGCGCTGGGCGAGTCCCTGGGCGACGGCGCGTGGGCGGTACGGGTCCACGTCAAGCCGTTCGTGCGCTGGATCTGGTTCGGTGGCTTGCTCACCGGCCTGGGTGGGGTGCTGGCGGCGCTGGATCGGCGTTATCGAGTCAAAGTGAAAACCCGGGTGCGTGAGACCCTGGGCATGACGGGAGCCACTGCATGAAACGTTGGTTGATGGTGGTGCCGCTGGCGCTGTTCCTGTTGATGGCGGTGTTTTTGTACCGGGGGTTGTACCTGAATCCGACCGAGTTGCCCTCGGCGATGATCGGCAAGCCGTTCCCGGAGTTTTCCCTGCCATCGGTTCAAGGCGACAAGACCCTGACCCGTGCCGACCTGCTGGGCAAGCCGGCGCTGGTCAACGTGTGGGGCACCTGGTGCATCTCCTGCCGGGTCGAGCACCCGGTGTTGAACAAACTGGCCCAGAACGGCGTGGTGATCTACGGCGTCAATTACAAGGACGTCAATGCCGACGCCTTGAAGTGGCTGGCCGAGTTTCACAACCCGTATCAACTGGACATTCGTGACGAAGACGGCTCCCTGGGCCTTAACCTGGGGGTCTACGGCGCGCCGGAAACGTTCTTCATCGATGCCAAGGGCGTGATCCGCGACAAGTTCGTCGGCGTGATCGACGAACAGGTCTGGCGCGAGAAACTGGCCGCCAAGTATCAGGCTCTGGTGGACGAGGCCAAGCCATGAAGCGCTGGTTAGCCGCCGCCATCCTCGGCCTGAGCCTTGCCGGTGTGGCCCACGCCGCCATCGACACTTACGAGTTCGCCAACGACGGCGAGCGCGAACGGTTTCGCGAACTGACCAAGGAACTGCGCTGCCCCAAGTGCCAGAACCAGGACATCGCCGACTCCAACGCACCGATTGCCGCCGACCTGCGCAAGGAAATCTTCCGTATGCTCGGCGAGGGCAAGGACAACCAGCAGATCATCGATTTCATGGTCGACCGCTACGGTGAGTTCGTGCGCTACAACCCCGCCCTGTCCTCCAAGACCGCGCTGCTCTGGTTCGGCCCCGCCGGGCTGTTGTTCGGTGGTTTCGTCGTCATTGCAGTGATCGTGCGCCGCCGCCGGGTCCTGCGCACGGCCGCCCCGGACACGCTTTCTGTCGAAGAGCGCCAGCGCCTCGACCAACTGTTGGATAAAACCAAGCATGATTGATTTCTGGCTCGCCGCAGGTCTGCTTCTTCTGGTTGCCCTGAGTTTTCTGTTGATCCCTGTACTGCGTGGTCGTCGCGCTCAACGCGAGGAGGACCGTACCGCGCTCAACGTGGCGCTGTACCAGGAACGTGTTGCCGAACTACAAACCGAGCGGGAGGAGGGCGTGCTCAACTCGGCGCAACTGGACACCGGTCGCGCCGAAGCTGCCCGTGAATTGCTCGCCGACACCGAGGGCGCCGATGTGCCGCGCGAATCCCGGTTGGGCAAGCCGTTGCCGTTGCTCGCCGCTGTGCTGGTGCCGGTGTTGGGCCTGGCGCTGTACCTGCATTTCGGTGCCAGCGACAAGGTCGAACTGACCCGTGAATTCGCCCAGGCGCCGCAGTCGATGGAAGAGATGACCCTGCGCCTGGAACGTGCGGTGGCGGCGCAACCGGATAACGCCGAGGGCCTGTATTTCCTCGGGCGTACCTACATGGCGCAGGACCGGCCCGCAGAGGCGGCGAAGATCTTCGAGCGCACCGTGGCAGTGGCCGGTCGACAACCCGACCTGCTGGGCCAATGGGCCCAGGCGCAGTATTTTGCCGACGGCAAGAAATGGTCGGACACGCTTCAGGCGCTGACCGACGAAGCGCTGAAGCTCGATCCGAAGGAGGTCACCAGCCTCGGCCTGTTGGGTATCGCCGCGTTTGAGAGCGAACGCTATCAGGACGCGATCGATTACTGGGGGCGCCTACTGGTGGAACTGCCGGTGGGCGACCAGTCCCGTGAAGCGCTGCAGGGCGGCATTACCCGTGCCACCGAGAAGCTGCAAGCCAGTGGCGGCAAGGTCGCCCAGGCTCCGGCGGCCAAGGCTGCGGCACTGCTCAAGGTGCGCGTCGACCTGGCGCCGGCACTCAAGGCCAAGGTGCAGCCGGGCGACAGCGTGTTCATCTTCGCCCGCGCCGTTTCCGGCCCTCCCGCGCCGCTGGCCGCCAAGCGCCTGACGGTCGCCGATCTGCCGGTCACAGTAGAGCTGGGTGACGCGGACGCCATGATGCCGCAGTTGAAACTGTCGAACTTCCACGAAGTCCAACTGGTGGCGCGTATCTCCCGGGCCGGCCAGCCGACCGCCGGTGAGTGGATCGGCCGCAGCCAACCCCTGGCGAGCAGCACCACGGCGCAGCAACAACTGACCATCGACAGCCCGGACAAATAACAGGAATTCGCACCATGACCGCCATCGCTCGTATCACCCTGCTCACGCTCGTCATGGGCCTGAGTGCTTGTGCGGTC
The DNA here is from genome assembly GCF_963970585.1 of Pseudomonas sp. RL_105y_Pfl2_101. Classification (NCBI taxonomy): domain Bacteria; kingdom Pseudomonadati; phylum Pseudomonadota; class Gammaproteobacteria; order Pseudomonadales; family Pseudomonadaceae; genus Pseudomonas; species Pseudomonas sp. RL_105y_Pfl2_101. The sequence goes on along the minus strand of NZ_CAXAPG010000010.1, from coordinate 90,100 downwards.
CAGCGCCCCTCGGCGCCGCTGCCACCGATCCCAGCGTCGACGCCGACCACCAAACCGGCCCCATCCACACCGCCGGGCAAGCCTGTCATCCCGAACAAGCCGGCCAAGCCGCTGCCGCGCACCTCCGCCAGTTTCGCCCCACCGCCGGGTGGCAACAGCCATTGGGACGCCAAGCTTGGGGTCTATGTGCTGGACAACCAGACGAACACGTTCTATCGCCAGCGAACCTATTACCGTTGGAACAACGGTTGGAGTCGTTCCATCAGCCCGAATGGCCCATGGGAAGACACCACCATCGAAGGCGTGCCAGCGGGCTTGGGGCGCCAGTTCCATTAAGCAGCGGAAGACCTTGCCCCCGCGGGACTCTGTAGGAGCTGCCGAAGGCTGCGATCTTTTGATCTTTTGATCTTTCGCTTGGGATTCAAGTGTTTGGGGAAAGATCGCAGCCTCGTTGCCACTCGACAGCTCCTACGCAGCTCCTACACAGTTCCTACGCAGCTCCCGCATAGAGGGAGTAAGCGCTCTCGCCACCGTAGTGTTCGGCTCAACCGCATCGGCAGGCCGGGATTTTTGTGTTCCTGAATACTCTTTGAACGAAATTTTCACCCAGTCTTGCGGACAATCTCCCGCGCTCATATCGCCGCCGGTTATTTAATGGCTATGCCATAGCTGTTCGTGCAAGATCTGCGCACTCGCGCAAGCCCCAAGGCCAAGGCTTTGGTCAACAGAGGCGCGCTGTTGTTTCTGTTTGTCACTCCAACTCCAATAGGGTCCTTAAACGACATGGCAATCCCGGACGCCCTGAGTCAGCAGCGCGCTACACATCGCCTGCTGCAACCGACCGTCAAATCGCACCTGTCCTACACGTTGCTTTGTGCCCTGGTGATGATGGTCATGTTCAGCCTGCTGCGCGTGGCGCTGCTGGTCTATAACCGCGAGATGATCCTCGACACCCCGGCCTCGACCTTCGTTGAAGCATTCGTCAACGGCCTGCGTTTCGACTTGCGCCTGGTGGTCTACCTTTGCATCCCGTTGTTGCTGGCGTTGTTCAGCGTAAGGGCCATGGCGGCCCGTGGGTTCTTTCGTTTCTGGTTGACCGTCACTTCCAGCATCGCGCTGTTCCTGGGCTTGATGGAGATGGACTTCTACCGTGAATTCCACCAGCGCCTCAATGGCCTGGTCTTCCAGTATGTAAAGGAAGACCCGAAAACCGTGATGAGCATGCTCTGGTACGGTTTTCCGGTGGTGCGCTACCTGCTGGCTTGGGTCGGTGGCACCCTCATCCTCAGCCTGGCGTTCAAGGGCGCCGACCGCGCCACGCGTCCCCGTGGGCCGTTCAGTGGCGGCACCATCGGCACCCGCCAGATCGCCCCCTGGTATGGGCGTGTCGCGGTGTTTGTCGTTTGCCTGCTGGTTGCCGTGACCGCCGCGCGCGGTACCTTGCGCCAAGGGCCGCCTCTGCGCTGGGGCGACGTCTACACCACCGATTCGAACTTCGCCAACCAGTTGGGCCTCAATGGCACGCTGTCGCTAGTGGCCGCGGCCAAGAACCGGATGTCCGAAGAGCGTGACAACATCTGGAAGGCCACCCTCGAGCAACCGCTGGCGCAGCAGACCGTGCGCGACATGCTGGTGATGCCCGACGATACACTCGTGGACCCCGAGACAGCCGCCGTGCGCCGCGACTACACGCCGCCGGCCGACAAGACCCTGCCGATCAAAAATGTGGTCGTGATCCTCATGGAAAGCATGGCCGGTCACTCGGTGGGCGCCTTGGGCGCGCCGGGCAACATCACGCCTTACCTGGACAAACTGTCCAAGGAAGGCCTGTTGTTCGACCGTTTCTTCTCCAACGGTACCCACACCCACCAAGGCATGTTCGCCACCATGGCGTGCTTCCCGAACCTGCCCGGTTTCGAATACCTGATGCAAACGCCAGAGGGCAGTCACAAGCTGTCGGGCCTGCCGCAACTGCTCAGCGCCCGTGACTACGACGACGTGTACGTCTACAACGGCGATTTCGCCTGGGACAACCAGTCGGGTTTCTTCAGCAGCCAGGGCATGACTACATTCATCGGGCGCAACGACTTTGTGAACCCGGTGTTCTCCGATCCGACCTGGGGTGTCTCCGACCAGGACATGTTCGACCGTGGCCTGATCGAGCTCAAGGCGCGGGAAAACGGCAAGCCGTTCTATGCCTTGCTGCAAAGCCTGTCCAACCACACTCCTTATGCGTTGCCGACGCCGTTGCCGGTCGAGCGGGTCACCGACCGCGGCAGCCTGAACGAACACCTGACCGCCATGCGCTACTCCGACTGGGCGCTGGGCCAGTTCTTCGAGAAGGCCCGCAAGGAGCCTTACTTCAAGGAAACCCTGTTCGTCGTGGTCGGCGATCATGGCTTTGGCAACGAGCGCCAGATCACCGAGATGGATCTGGGCCGTTTCAACGTGCCGATGCTGTTGATCGGCCCGGGCGTCCAGGAAAAGTTCGGCCAGCGTAACCACACCGTGGGCACCCAGGTCGACATCGTGCCGACCATCATGGGCCGGATCGGTGGGCAAGTACGCAACCAGTGCTGGGGCCGGGACCTGTTGAACCTGCCGCAAGGCGATCCCGGCTTTGGTGTGATCAAACCGTCGGGCAGTGATCAAACCACCGCGATCATCCGGGGTGACGCGGTCCTGATGCTACCGAAGGAAAAGGAAATGGCGCCGAAGATGTATCGCTATGAGCTGGGCGCCAATCCGCGTGCGGAAGTCATCCCGGATGCACCGGACACTGCCGAGATGAAACTCAAGCTCGAAGCTTTCCTGCAAACCGCGACCAAGAGCCTGGTGGATAACACCGCTGGCGTCGTTGACGGCAAGCCGGACTGATAAACGGCGCACATAAAAAAGAGGCCTGCAAAGGCCTCTTTTTTTTTGCGTTTACTGAGTGGTTTATATCTTGCCCAGTAGTAGCAGGACCAACAGCACCACCAACACCACACCGATGATACCGGACGGGCCGTAACCCCAACTTCTGGAGTGCGGGAAGACAGGGAGACCACCGATCAGCAGGAGGATCAGGATAATGATAAGTATTGTGCCCATTGTAGATTTCCTTATTGGTCAGTTCTGGAGTGATACAACTTCCAACTACCAGCGCGCATGCGTTAAATCCGGGCGGCTTAATAACTTCGACCGTAGCGTCTTGTAGAAAATTCAAAGTTTTTGTTGGCCCTCGTAGGCGCTGTCGAGTGAAACGAGGCTGCGATCTTTTCTGGGGCTTTCATTCGACAGCCCCTGGCAGCGCCCACAGTTTGCCCTCGCCATTCAGCAATCTGATGGAGCGTGGGTCCGTTGAACACCTTCGCTACACTCGGCCTATCTCTCCCGGAACAACAAGGCTGTTTGCTATGCAAAATCGCATGATGATCACTGGTGCCGGCTCCGGCCTGGGTCGCGAAATCGCGCTGCGCTGGGCCCGCGAAGGATGGCGTCTGGCCTTATCGGATGTCAGCGAGCCGGGCCTTGTGCAAACCCTCAAGCTTGTACGTGGTGCCGGTGGCGACGGCTTCATCCAGCGCTGCGATGTACGCGACTACAGCCAATTGACTGCGTTCGCCCAGGCCTGCGAAGAAAAGTTCGGCGGTATCGATATCATCGTCAACAATGCCGGCGTGGCCTCGGGCGGCTTCTTCAGCGAGCTTTCCCTGGAGGATTGGGACTGGCAGATCGCGATCAACCTCATGGGCGTGGTCAAGGGCTGCAAGGCGTTCCTGCCGTTGCTGGAAAAAAGCCGCGGCAAGATCATCAACATCGCTTCTATGGCAGCCCTGATGCAGGGCCCGGCCATGAGCAACTACAACGTGGCCAAGGCGGGTGTCGTGGCGCTGTCGGAAAGTCTGCTGGTGGAACTGGCGCAGCAGGAAGTTGGCGTACACGTGGTGTGCCCGTCATTCTTCCAGACCAATCTGCTGGACTCCTTCCGCGGCCCGACCCCGGCCATGAAAGCCCAGGTTGGCAAGTTGCTGGAAAGCTCACCGATCAGCGCCACGGATATTGCTGACTACATCTACCAGCAGGTCGCCCAGGGTCAGTTCATGATCCTGCCCCACGAACAGGGGCGTATGGCTTGGGCCCTCAAGCAGAAGAACCCACAGCTGCTGTACGACGAAATGACCGTCATGGCCGACAAGATGCGCGCCAAGGCCCGGCAAACCCCCAATTGACCTGAATGCCCGATGTCCTCAGGATGGCGCCATTCGACCCTCCTGATGGACATCTGCATGCTCAATTACCTGTGGTTTTTTCTCGCCGCGCTGTTTGAGATCGCGGGCTGCTACGCCTTCTGGATGTGGTTGCGCCAGGGCAAAAGCGCCTGGTGGATCGCCCCGGCGTTGCTCAGCCTCACGTTGTTCGCCTTGTTGCTGACCCGCGTCGAAGCGACGTACGCCGGGCGCGCCTACGCCGCTTATGGCGGCCTCTATATCATTGCCTCGATCGGCTGGCTGACGGTGGTTGAGCGAGTGCGGCCACTGGGGTCCGACTGGATTGGCGTGGCGCTCTGCGTGTTGGGGGCGAGTGTGATTCTATTCGGTCCGCGGTTCTCGGCGCCCTGAAATAACCGGCGGTCCGACAGGGTTTTGCAGGAAGTTTCCGTCAGTCACAAGAACTTTGCTTGTAGGGCCTTACTGAATTCTCGCGGGTGTCTTGAGAACGGGAAACAGGCCGGGCATGGTCAGGGTCCAGACATTCTTAAGGACAAGAACCATGCTTGTATTAAGCCGCGCTGTAGGTGAGTTGATTTCCATCGGTGACGATATTTCCGTCCGTGTGCTGTCGATCAGCGGTGGCACGGTGCGTTTTGGCGTGGAAGCGCCACGACACGTCGATGTCCATCGCTCCGAAATCTACGAGAAGATCCAGAAGAGAAAGGCCCATGCCACTCGCAAGGCCTGTTCAGTCGAATAGGTGTTTGGGCACGTCGTGCTTGAGCATCAGTTGACACTGTTCACTTTCGGGGTCGAAGACAATCAACGCCTGGCCTTTGGTCAGGGCTTGCCTGACCCGTAGAACCCTTGTTTCCAGGGGCGTGTCGTCACCATTGTCGGTGCCGTCGCGGGTCACGAAATCCTCGATCAGGCGGGTGAGCGTGTCGACTTCGAGTTGGTCGTGGGGGATGAGCATGGGGTACCTCGGCTAGACAATAGAGCGATGCTACGGCCAATGGGCTTTTGCGGCTAGCCTTGGGTTTTGCGGCGTTTGTTCAGACCTCATCGCGAGCAGACTCGCTCCCACATTGGTTCTGCGTCGAGCGCAAAGTTCAAGTCCAATGAAGATCAACCTGTGGGAGCGAGCCTGCTCGCGATGGCGATATGCCTGGCAATGAAAATGCTGGGTCAGTTATCGGAGCGTTGCCCCAGCAGGCTATCCACCGATGGCACTCGGGTATCACTTTCCATCTGAGTATCGTGTTCGATCTGATGACTGAAGCGGTCCAGTGAGCCTTGGGCTGGTTGCGCGTCGCTGGCGAACACCGGTGGGCTGAGGATGTAGGCGCCGAGCAGGCGACTGAGGGCGGCCAGGCTGTCAATGTGGGTGCGCTCGTAGCCATGGGTGGCGTCGCAGCCGAAGGCGAGCAGGGCGGTGCGGATATCGTGGCCAGCGGTGATGGCCGAATGAGCGTCGCTGAAGTAGTAGCGGAACAGGTCACGGCATGCGGGTACCTCGTTCTCCTTGGCCAGTTTCAACAAATGCCGCGACAGGTGATAGTCGTAGGGGCCTCCGGAGTCCTGCATGGCCACGCTGACCGAATGTTCGCTTGAGTGCTGGCCAGGGGCGACGGGCGCGATGTCGATGCCGACGAATTCGCTGACGTCCCAAGGCAGTGCGGCCGCTGCACCGCTGCCGGTTTCCTCGGTGATGGTGAACAACGGGTGACAATCGATCAGCAGTTCTTCACCGCTGTCAACAATCGCCTTGAGCGCTGCCAGCAGCGCCGCGACCCCGGCCTTGTCGTCCAGGTGCCGGGCGCTGATGTGGCCGCTTTCGGTGAATTCCGGCAGGGGATCGAAGGCGACGTAATCGCCGATGCCCACCCCCAGGGTTTCGCAATCGGCGCGAGTGGCGCAGTAGGCGTCCAGGCGCAGCTCGATGTGGTCCCAACTGATGGGCAGTTCATCCACGGCGGTATTGAACGCGTGCCCGGACGCCATCAACGGCAGCACGCTGCCACGAATCACGCCGGTGTCGGTAAACAGGCTGACCCGGCTGCCTTCGGCAAATCGGCTGGACCAGCAGCCCACCGGTGCCAGTGTCAGGCGGCCGTTGTCCTTGATGGCTCGCACCGAGGCTCCGATGGTATCCAGGTGCGCCGACACGGCCCGGTCGGGGCTGCTCTTGCGGCCCTTGAGGGTGGCGCGGATCGTGCCGCGGCGGGTCATTTCAAAATCGATACCCAGCTCTTCGAGCCGCTCGGCGACATAACGCACGATGGTGTCGGTAAAACCGGTAGGGCTGGGAATGGCGAGCATCTCCAGCAGGACCTTTTGCAGGTATTCGAGATCCGGTTCGGGAATTTTACTGATCATGGAAACTCCTCACGGAACAATAAGTTGAAGTAGGGGAACCTTGTGGCCAGAGATTGCTCCCACTGGGCTCTGTAGGAGCTGGCGAAGCCTGCGATCTTTTGATCTTTTGATCTTTCGCTTGAGATTTAAGTGTTTGGGGAAAGATCGCAGCCTCGTTGCACTCGACAGCTCCTACACAGCTCCTACACGGCTTCTGCGCGGTTTCTGCGCGGCTTCTGTGGCCTAGCGGGAGCAAAGGGTTAAGCCACCGCCTGGCTATGGGGAAATAACAAGTCCACAAAGCGTTCGGCGGTGGGTTGTGGTTCGTGGTTGGCCAGGCCTGCGCGTTCGTTGGCTTCGATGAACACGTACTCCGGTTGATCGGCCGCCGGCACCAGCAGGTCGAGGCCGACCATGGGGATGTCCAGCGCCCGCGCGGCGCGCACCGCCGCGTCGACAAGGGTCGGATGCAGGATGCCGGTGACATCCTCCAGCACGCCGCCGGTATGAAGGTTCGCCGTACGCCGTACGAACAGGTGCTCCCCTGCGGGCAGCACGCTGTCGTAGTCGAACCCCGCCGCGCTGAGCGTGCGCAGGGTCTCGGTATCCATCGGGATTTTGCTTTCGCCACCCGTGGCGGCTTGCCGTCGTCGGCTCTGGGCTTCGATCAACGCGCCGATGGTGTGCCGGCCGTCGCCGATCACCTCCGCCGGGCGCCGGATCGCCGCCGCCGCCACTTCAAAGCCGATCACCAGGATGCGCAGGTCCAGCCCCTCGTGGAAACTTTCCAGCAAGACCTGGCTATCGAACTGCCGAGCCGTTTCGATGGCGCTCTGCACCTCCTCGATGGTGCGCAGATCCACCGCCACGCCTTGGCCCTGTTCACCGTCCAGCGGCTTGACCACCACCTGTTCGTGCTCATCGAGAAACGCCAGGTTGTCATCGGCATTGCCCGCCAACTGTTGGGCCGGCAGGTTCAGACCGGCGTTTTTCAGCACCTTGTGGGTCAGGCTTTTGTTCTGGCACAGGGTCATGCTGATGGCGCTGGTCAGGTCGCTCAGGGATTCGCGGCATCGCACCCGGCGGCTGCCGTGGACCAGGGTGAACAAGCCGGCCTCGGCATCGTCCACCTGCACGTCGATGCCTCGACGGTGGGCTTCTTCGACAATGATTCGCGCATAAGGATTGAACTGCGCTTCGGGGCCTGGCCCCAGGAACAACGGCTGGTTGATACAGTTCTTGCGTTTGATGGCGAAGGTCGAGAGATTGCGAAAACCGAGTTTGGCGTAGAGGTTTTTCGCCAGGCGGTTGTCGTGCAACACCGACAAGTCGAGGTAACTCAAGCCACGGCTCATGAAATGCTCGATGAGGTGACGCACCAGCACTTCGCCAACCCCGGGCCGCGGGCATTGCGGATCGACGGCCAGGCACCAGAGGCTGCTGCCGTTTTCCGGGTCGTTGAAGGCCTTCTGATGATTGAGGCCCATGACGCTGCCGATCACCGCGCCGGTGTCGTCATCTTCGGCCAGCCAGTAGACCGGGCCACCCTCATGACGCGGGGTCAGGCGCAGCGGGTCGATGGGCAACATGCCCCGGGCCTGGTAGAGCTGGTTGATGGCCTGCCAGTCGGTTTCGCTCTGGGCCCGACGGATCCGAAAGCCGCGAAACACACGGGTGGACTGGCGATAGTCGCTGAACCAAAGGCGCAAGGTGTCGGATGGATCGAGGAACAGTTGTGCCGGTTCCAGCCCCAGCACTTGCTGGGGCGCGGCCACGTACAAGGCAATGTCGCGCTCGCCGGTTTGTTCGTTGAGCAGTTCCCGGGCCAGGCTTGCCGGGTCCGGGAAGGTGTGGCCGATCAAAAGTCGGCCCCAGCCGCAATGCACTGCGATCGGGTCGGCACCCAACTCGCTACCGTCTTCGGCCAGGCGCGCCTGCAGGCGTTCGTAGGAGGGCGCCTGGCCGCGCAAGAGGCGTTGGTTGTGAACCGTTGCATGAGGTTTCATCGATCAGATTCCTTGCTCGCTGAGCCACAGGTTCAGTGCCGCCAGTTGCCACAGCCGGGAACCGCGCAAGGGTGTGAGCTGGCCGTTGGGGTCGGTCAGCAGACGGTCGAGCATGGCCGGGTTGAACAGGCCGCGGTCCTGGCTCGGATCCAGTAGCAATTCACGGACCCAGGCCAGGGTGTTGCCTTCCAGGTGCTTGAGGCCTGGCACCGGGAAATAGCCCTTCTTGCGGTCGATCACCTCGCTGGGGATCACTCGCCGGGCGGCTTCCTTGAGCACCTGCTTGCCGCCATCGGGCAGCTTGAACTTCGCCGGGACCCGGGCCGAAAGTTCCACCAGGCGGTAGTCCAGGAAGGGCGTGCGCGCTTCCAGGCCCCAGGCCATGGTCATGTTGTCGACGCGCTTGACCGGGTCATCCACCAGCATCACGGTGCTGTCCAGGCGCAGGGCCTTGTCTACCGCCGCATCGGCCCCGGGCTGGGCGAAATGCTCTTTGACGAAATCACCGGCCGCATCATTGGCTGTCAACCATTTGGGCTGCACGGTGGCGGCATATTCTTCGTAGCTGCGGTCGAAGAAGGCGGCGCGATAGGCCGCGTACGGATCGCTGGCACCATCGACTTGCGGGTACCAGTGATAACCGGCGAACAGCTCGTCGGCGCCCTGGCCGCTTTGCACCACTTTGCAGTGCTTGGCCACTTCCCGCGACAGCAGGTAGAAGGCGATGCAGTCGTGGCTGACCATCGGCTCGCTCATGGCACGGAACGCTGCCGGCAGTTGCTCGATGATCTCTTTCTCGTCGATGCGCAGTTGGTGGTGGCGGGTGCCGTAGTGCTTGGCGATCAGGTCCGAATACTGGAATTCGTCACCGCGCTCACCGCCGGCATCCTGGAAACCGATAGAGAAGGTCGACAGGTCTTCTACACCGACTTCCCGCAGCAGGCCCACGAGCATGCTCGAGTCCACGCCGCCGGAAAGCAGCACGCCGACATCCACGGCGGCGCGTTGGCGAATGGCGACCGCATCACGGGTGCTGTCGAGCACGCGGTCGATCCAGTCTTCCAGGTTCAGGTGCTGTTCGTCGGCCCGGGGACCGTAGGGCAGGGTCCACCAGGTTTTCTGCTCGGTGCTGCCGTCGGCTTCGATGCGCATCCAGGTGGCGGGCGGCAGTTTTTCAACGCCAGCCAGCAAGGTGCGAGGCGCCGGGACCACGGCGTGGAAATTCAGGTAATGGTTGAGGGCTACCGGGTCGAGCATCGGGTTGATATCGCCGCCCTTGAGCAGCGCCGGTAATGCCGAGGCAAAACGTAGCCGCTGGCCGGTGCGCGACAGGTACAGGGGCTTGACGCCGAGGCGGTCGCGGGCAATGAACAGCCGCTTGGCATCGCGTTCCCAGATGGCGAAGGCGAACATGCCGTTGAGTTTGGGCAGCAGCGCTTCGCCCCAGGCGTGGTAGCCCTTGAGCAGCACTTCGGTGTCGCCACCGGAATAGAAGGTGTAGCCCAGGCCTTCGAGCTCGCTGCGCAGTTCCGGGTAGTTGTAGATCGCGCCGTTGAAGGCCAGGGACAGGCCCAGTTGGTTGTCGATCATCGGCTGGGCCGAGCCGTCCGACAGGTCCATGATTTTCAGGCGCCGATGGCCCAGGGCAATGGGGCCCTGGCTATGGAAGCCCCAGGCGTCGGGGCCGCGAGGGGCCAGGTGATGGGTGATTCGCTCTACGGCCGCAAGGTCCGCAGGTTGTTGATCGAAACGTAACTCTCCAGCTAATCCGCACATAAGTCCTTACCGGTTTTTCCGTTGGGGAGGGGTCACAAGCATACACGCCGAAAGAGCGAGTATCCTAAAACTGACCGAAGGGATTGCTGTGAGTTTTAGATCAATTCGTTATAAGCCGGAGAGATGGGGGGCTGGCCTGCCACAGGATTTGGGGTGAGCCCGGCATCTGTGTCAGGCCTTACCCCGAATCAATGCCCGCAACGCAAACCGGTTCGGATGGCAGGCCTCGGCCACGCTGCGGGGCAGTGGCAGGGGTTCGTTGTCCAGCCAGGCGGCGATCAGTTCACCCGACAGGGGGGCGGTGATCAGGCCGCGGGAGCCGTGACCGCTGTTGATGTACAGGCCATCGAGCCACGGGCAGGGAGTGTCTGGCACCTGGCGGGCGTCCTTGCCCAGGGCCGCATAGGCCTCGGCAAAGGTCTGGCGGTCCGCTAATGGGCCGACAATCGGCAGGTAATCCGGGCTGGTGCAACGGAATGCCGCACGGCCTTCGAGGCGTTCCGGGTCCAGGCTGCCAGCGTTCAGGCGGTTCACCAAGTCTTGGGAGATTTCTTCGAGCATCTGCAGGTTGCCGGCGTGTTCGGCGGCGGTGGGGGTGAGGTCGTCGCTGTTGAAATCGAAACTGGCGCCCAGGGTGTGCTCGCCCTGCCGCGGCGGGGCCACATAGCCTTCGGCACAAACCACGGTCGCCAGGCTCTGGCTGCGGGTGGTTTGCGGCAACCGGGTGATTTGCCCGCGAATACGCTTGAGCGGTAATTCGGCGGCTGGTTCGAAACGCTTGATCTCGGCAGCGCTGGCCAGGATCACCACCGGCGCACTGGCCAGGCATCGTTCGCCGTCCCACGCCTGCCACTGGCCGTCCACGCGGCGCAGTGACAAGACGTCATGATGGGGCTGGACGTCAATCGTCGTGCCCGAGGCTTGCCAGCGACACAATGCCGGCGGATGCACCCAGCCGCCCTCGGGATAAAACAGACCACCACAGGCCAGGTCGATGCCGGCCCGCACCTGGGCCTCGGGCTGATCGAGGGTGTGCAGCAGATCCCTTGGGAACGCCTCGGCCAGTTGCGCCTGACGCTCGGCTTCCTTGCTATTGAAGGCCAGTTGCAAGACCCCGCAGGCGTCCCAATCAATGCCGCGTTGCAGTTGCTCCAACACACGCCGGGTGTAACCGAAACCGCTGAGGATCATTTGCGACAGCGCCGTGCCATGGGCCGATAGCTTGAGGTACAGCACGCCTTGCGGGTTGCCGGAGGCTTCCTCGGCCAACCGGGCATGACGCTCCAGCAGCGTCACCTGCCAGCCACGCGCGGCGAGGCTGGCAGCGCTGGCACAACCGGCCAGGCCGCCACCGATCACCAGTGCCCGGCGTTCGCCGGTTTGCGGCATGGGGCGGGCGTACCAGGGTTTTGCCGGGGACGGTGCTGGTGTCTGCTCCGGCCAGCCGAGAAACACACCGCGCAGGATTTCCCACTTATGGCCGATGCCCGGCGTGCGCTTCATCTTGAAGCCTGCCGCGTTCAGCAATCGCCGGACCCAACCGGTGCTGGTGAAGGTGCTGAGGGTGGCGCCGGGAGCCGCCAGCCGGGCCAGTTCGGCGAACAGCTCGGCGGTCCACATCTCGGGGTTCCTGGCTGGCGCGAAGCCGTCCAGGAACCAGGCGTCGATCTGTCCGTCCAGCTGCGGTAGCTGCTGCAGGGCATCGCCGATCAACAAGGTCAGCGTCACCCGTCCGTTCGCCAAGACCAGGCGTTGGAAACCCTGGTGGATCGCCACGTACTGCTCAAGCAACGGCTCGGCTTGAAGGCTGAGTTGCGGCCACAGGGCCAGGGCCCGGCGCAGGTCCTGGGGGCTCAAGGGGTATTTCTCGACACTGACAAAATGCAGCCGGGCGCCTGCCGGTGCGCACTGTTCGAACAGTTGCCAGGCGCAGAGGAAATTCAAGCCGGTGCCAAATCCGGTTTCGCCGATCACTAGCCGCCCGTCATCGGCCAGGGCGGCGAAGCGCTCGGCCAGGTTGTTCTGCTCAAGGAACACATACCGGGTTTCTTCCAGCCCCGACTGGTCGGAAAAATACACATCGTCGAAGACCCGCGAACGCGGGCGACCCTGATCATCCCAGTCGAGTTGGGCGTGTTGCTGGATGGGTGTCATGGCAGGCTCGGTCAAAACTGAGCGGCCATTCTAGCCGATCGCTTGCCGATTGCCGCTGCATACGCACCAGTGGAGCTGACGAGTGCAACGAGGCTGCGATCTTGCCCCAAACAACTGAGTCGAAAGCGAATGATCAAGATCAAAGGATCGCAGTCTTGCTTCGCTCGGCAGCTCCTACACAAAGCACACGGGCCGCATCCAATCCGCTAATCTTGGCCCATCCCCGGAAGGAGCTGCTCATGTTTGAATCCGCTGAAATCGGCCATGCCATTGATAAAGACACCTTCGAGGCCGAAGTGCCGGCCCTGCGTGAAGCGCTGTTGGAGGCGCAGTTCGAGTTGCAGCAGCAGGGCCGGTTTCCGGTCATCGTGCTGATCAATGGTGTCGAAGGCGCGGGCAAGGGCGAGACGGTGAAGTTGCTCAACGAGTGGATGGACCCGCGGCTGATCGAAGTGCGCACCTTCGACCAACAGACTGACGAGGAACTGGCGCGGCCTCCGGCGTGGCGCTACTGGCGGAAGCTGCCGGCCAAGGGACGCATGGGGATTTTTTTTGGCAACTGGTACAGCCAGATGCTGCAAGGCCGGGTCCATGGCGAGTTCAAGGACCCACGGCTCGACCAGGCGATTGCCGGTGCCGAGCGCCTGGAAAAAATGCTCTGCGACGAAGGCGCGCTGATCTTCAAGTTCTGGTTCCATTTGTCCAAGAAGCAGATGAAGGCCCGGCTCAAGGGGCTCAAGGACGACCCGCTGCACAGCTGGCGCATCAGCCCGCTGGACTGGCAGCAGTCCCAGACCTACGACAAGTTCGTCAAATACGGCGAGCGCATACTGCGGCGCACCAGTCGCGATTATGCACCCTGGCATGTGATCGAAGGCATGGACAGCTATTATCGCAGCCTCACCGTCGGGCGGATCCTGCTCGATGGCATGCGACAGGCCCTGGACCGGCAGAAGGTCAAGCCGCAAAAGGTTAGCGTGGCGCCGCTGCCCGCGCTGGACGGCCAGGTCACGCTGCTCGACAGCCTGGACATGACCCGACGCCTGGACAAGGCCGATTACGAAGAGCAACTGATCACCGAGCAGGCGCGGTTCTCCGGCCTGCTGCGGGACAAACGCATGCGCCAGCATGCCTTGGTGGCGGTGTTCGAAGGCAATGACGCGGCAGGCAAGGGCGGGGCGATCCGGCGGGTCGCGGCCGCCCTGGACCCGCGTCAATACAACATCGTGCCGATTGCCGCGCCCACTGAAGAGGAGCGCGCCCATCCCTACATGTGGCGGTTCTGGCGGCATATTCCCGCGCGGGGCAAGTTCACCATGTTCGACCGCTCCTGGTACGGCCGGGTGCTGGTGGAGCGGGTCGAAGGGTTTTGCAGCCAGGCCGACTGGCTGAGGGCCTACGGAGAAATCAACGACTTCGAAGAGCAGATTGCCGATGCCGGCGTGGTGGTGGTCAAGTTCTGGCTGGCCATCGACAAGCAAACCCAGCTGGAGCGTTTCCAGGAGCGCGAGGAAATCCCGTTCAAACGCTTCAAGATCACCGAGGATGACTGGCGCAACCGCGACAAGTGGGACGCTTACCGGGCCGCGGTATGCGACATGGTCGACCGCACCAGCACCGAGATTTCCCCTTGGACATTGGTGGAAGCCAACGACAAGCGCTGGGCGCGGGTGAAGGTGTTGCGCACCCTCAACCAGGCGCTGGAGGCGGCTTTCGAGCGGAGCGCAAGGCAGGCTCGCAAGAAAAAGAAACGCTAGAACGATGGGGGCGCATACGCGGGGTGAATGATTGTCGCAGTCGGTTGTGCAGTGGATTTATGCTCGATTCACTCTCAACCGACTCCAACAATGAGGTACAGCCATGCGTGAAGTGGTGATCGTCGACAGCGTACGGACCGGCCTGGCCAAGTCCTTTCGTGGCAAGTTCAACATGACCCGTCCAGACGACCTGGCGGCCCATTGTGTCGATGCCTTGCTGGCGCGCAACGACATCAACCCGGCCAGTGTCGAGGATTGCATCGTGGGGGCCGGGTCCAATGAAGGCGCCCAGGGCTACAACATCGGGCGCAACGTGGCGGTGCTCTCGCAACTGGGCACCGGCACGGCCGGCATGACCCTCAACCGCTTCTGTTCCTCGGGCCTGCAAGCCATTGCCATCGCCGCCAACCAGATCGCTTCCGGTTGCAGCGACATCATCGTTGCCGGCGGGGTGGAATCCATCAGCCTGACGATGAAAAGCGTCAACACCGACCACCTGATCAACCCGCTGCTCAAGGAGCAGGTGCCCGGGATTTATTTCCCCATGGGCCAGACGGCCGAGATCGTCGCCCGCCGTTACCAGGTCAGTCGCGAGGAGCAGGACCGCTACGCCTTGCAGAGCCAGCAGCGCACCGCCAAGGCCCAAGCGGCCGGGTTGTTCGATGATGAAATCGTCCCGATGGCGGTCAAGTACCGAGTCGAGGACAAGCAGACCGGTGCGGTGCAGATGCTCGAGGGCATGGTCGATCGCGATGATTGCAACCGCCCGGACACCACCTATGAAAGTCTGGCCGGCCTGAAACCGGTGTTCGCCGAAGACGGTTCGGTAACGGCGGGTAACTCGTCGCAGTTGTCCGACGGGGCGTCGATGACCTTGGTGATGAGCCTGGAAAAAGCCCTGGCGCTGGGGCTCAAGCCCAAAGCGTTTTTCCGCGGCTTCACCGTGGCCGGTTGCGAGCCGGACGAGATGGGCATCGGCCCGGTGTTTTCGGTGCCCAAGCTGCTCAAGGCCAAGGGCTTGCAGATCGCCGATATCGACCTGTGGGAACTCAACGAGGCGTTTGCTTCCCAGTGCCTGTACAGCCGCAACCGGCTGGAAATCGATCCCGAGAAATACAACGTCAACGGCGGCTCGATCTCCATCGGCCATCCGTTCGGCATGACCGGCTCGCGGCAAGTGGGGCATCTGGTGCGTGAGCTGCAACGACGCAACCTGCGCTACGGCATCGTGACCATGTGCGTGGGCGGCGGGATGGGGGCTACGGGGTTGTTTGAAGCGGTGAGATAACCGCTGTGTAGGAGCTGCCGAGTGCAACGAGGCTGCGATCTTTCCCAAGACACTTGAATCTCAAGCGAAAGATCAAAAGATCAAAAGATCGCAGGCTTCGCCAGCGCCTACAGAGCCCAGCTGCGCTAGCTGGCTTCCTGAGTCAGTTGCAGCACTTGCTGGATATACGCCTCCACCTCCCGCAACGCCTCCTCGCGACTGGCGAACGGCCCTTCCTCGGTGTCTTCCCGGGTGTTGAAGTAGAACTCGCCGTTTATCCGGCAAATCCGGTCACTGGGGAAGACCATCACAGGGGTGACGTCCTGGGCGCGTTTGCCAAGCATGGGAGGCTCCAAAGAAAGCAGGTATCAAGTTGAGTGAAGTTTAGGGGCTGGCGTTGAAGGCTGCTCGGCGAGCCGATAGGCGGCCATGTGCCATGTCCGTGCCTGGATTATTAATCGCCAACTGTTCCTGTGTCGTTCGACGAGAGACGCCTAGAATGGACGTCTTTTGTCTTGGGCTTCGAGGGTTGCATGCACATATCGTCCGGTCGTTGGGTCTACGGTCTGTTCCTCGCCCTGCTGACTGCCCTGCTATGGGGAATCCTGCCGATCAAGCTCAAGCAAGTGCTGCAAGTGATGGACCCGGTCACCGTGACCTGGTTTCGCTTGCTGGTGTCCGGCGGTTTGCTGTTCATCTATTTGGCGGCCTCCCGGCGCCTGCCCAGTCGCAAGGTCCTTGGCCCACGCGGCGGCTGGCTGGTGGCGATGGCGGTGCTTGGGCTGGTGGGCAACTACGTGTTGTACCTGATGGGTCTGAGCCGCTTGAGCCCTGGCACCGCGCAACTGGTGGTGCAGATGGGGCCGATCATGTTGCTGGTCGCCAGCCTGTTCGTGTTCAAGGAGCGCTTCAGCGTGGGGCAGGGCATCGGCCTGCTGGTGTTGCTGATCGGTTTTACGCTGTTTTTCAACCAGCGCCTGGGCGAGTTGCTGACGTCCCTGAGCGACTACACCGCCGGGGTGTTGATGGTGTTGCTGGCGTCGACGGTCTGGACGTTTTATGCCCTGGGCCAAAAGCAATTGTTGACGGTGTGGAATTCGTTGCAGGTGATGATGGTGATCTACCTGTTCTGCGCGTTGCTGCTCACGCCCTGGGTGCATCCGCTGGAGGCGCTGCAGTTGAGCCCGTTGCAAGGCTGGCTGTTGCTCGCGTGCTGTCTCAACACGCTGATTGCCTATGGCGCGTTTGCCGAAGCCTTGGCCCATTGGGAGGCGTCGCGGGTCAGCGCGACCCTGGCGATCACACCACTGGTGACGTTCGCCGCGGTGGCGATGGCGGCCTGGTGGTGGCCCGCCTATGTCCATGCCGAACAGATCAATTTGCTGGGGTATGGCGGGGCGGTGCTGGTGGTGCTGGGGTCGGCGCTGGTTGCCCTGGGCCCGTCGCTGATCGCCGGGCTCAGGGCCCGGCGCGTGGGGCGTTAGCCCCCTGTGGGAGCGAGCCTGCTCGCGATGGCGGCCTGACAGGCAATAGAGATGTCGAGCCTGCCGGCCCCATCGCGAGCAGGCTGCTCGCTCCCACAGGGTAGGGCGTTAACCCTGGCTACCCGCCTCCAGCATATTTTCCGGTCGTACCCAGGCATCGAACTCTTGATCGGTCAGATACCCCAGTTGCAGCGCCGCCTCACGCAGGGTCAGCCCTTCGCCGTAGGCTTTCTTGGCGATTTCGGCTGACTTGTCGTAGCCGATGTGCGGGTTCAGCGCGGTCACCAGCATCAACCCACGCTCCAGGTGTGCGGCCATCTGCTCGGCATCCGGTTCGAGCCCGGCGATGCAGTGCTGCTGGAAGTTGCCGCAGCCATCGGCCAACAGGCGAATCGATTGCAGCAGGTTATGGATGATTACCGGTTTGAACACGTTCAACTGCAAATGCCCCTGGCTGGCGGCAAAACCGATGGTCACGTCGTTGCCCATGACCTGGCAGGCCAGCATCGACAAGGCTTCGCATTGGGTCGGGTTGACCTTGCCGGGCATGATGGAGCTGCCCGGTTCATTGGCCGGCAATTTCACCTCGGCGAAGCCGGCCCGTGGCCCGGAGCCGAGCAGGCGCAGGTCGTTGGCGATCTTCATCAAGGTCACGGCCAGGGTTTTCAGCGCGCCGGACAGGGCGGTCAGGGGCTCATGGCCGGCCAGCGCGGCAAACTTGTTCGGCGCAGTGACGAACGGCAGGCCCGACAGCGCCGCCAGTTCAGCGGCCATCGCCTCGCCGAAACCGTGGGGTGAATTGAGTCCGGTGCCCACCGCCGTGCCGCCCTGGGCCAGTTCGCAGACCGCCGGTAGCGCGGCGCGGATCGTCCGTTCGGCGTAATCGAGCTGGGCAATGAACGCCGACAGTTCCTGGCCAAAGGTGATGGGCGTGGCATCCATCAGGTGAGTGCGACCGGTCTTGACCAGTTTCATGTGGCGCGCGGCCAGTTCCGCCAGGCCGCCGGACAGCTCACTGATGGCCGGGAGCAATTGTTGGTGGACGGCCTGGGCGGCCGCAATATGCATCGCGGTGGGGAAACAGTCATTGGAGCTCTGGGAGCGATTGACGTGGTCGTTGGGGTGCACCGGGCTCTTGCCGCCGCGGGGGTTGCCGGCCAGTTCGTTGGCGCGCCCGGCGATCACCTCGTTTGCGTTCATATTGCTCTGGGTTCCGCTGCCGGTCTGCCAGACCACCAATGGGAACTGGTCGTCATGCTGGCCGGCCAGCACTTCGTCGGCGGCCTGTTCGATCAGGCGAGCGATATCGGCCGGGAGGTCGCCATTGCGATCATTGACCCGCGCGGCGGCTTTCTTGATCAGTGCCAAGGCGTGCAACACCGACAGCGGCATGCGTTCGTTGCCAATGGCAAAGTTGATCATGGAACGCTGCGTCTGGGCGCCCCAGTAGGCGTCGTCCGGGACTTCAACCTGGCCAAGACTGTCGGTTTCGATACGGCTCATCGGGTCAAACTCCTTAAAGGGCTGAATGCGCAGTTTAGGCCCAGATGGGCGGCTCTGGTTCCCTCAATCTAGGAGCGGCGGGTTCGCCCCGCCAATCGGAGCTGCCAAGCGTCGGGGTTGAGGCCCGGCGTTTTTTAGGCGCAGAATGGTCGCCCTTGGGGTTTAACCTCGCCTGTAATAAAGGAAACTCGATGACCCGTCTTCGTGCCATCTGTACCGCCGTTGCTCTGGTGTGTGCCAGCGGCCCTGTTTTCGCCGATACCGCCAGCCACAGCGCCAGCGCCGAAGCGTTCCTGACCCTGGCACACGCTGACAAATTGGGCACGCCGGTCTACATGCAAGTGCAGCAGATGTTTGCCCAGCGCTTTGAACAGACCAAGGCACCTGAGTCGAAAAAAGCCACCCTGGAAACCTACCAGGCCAAGGCCAATGCCGCGCTGGACCGGGCTATCGGCTGGAACAAGCTCAAGCCGGACATGGTCAAGCTCTACACCAGCAACTTCAGCGAGTCGGAGCTCAAGGATCTGGTCGCTTTCTACCAATCGCCATTAGGCAAGAAAGTCCTCGAGAAAATGCCGCAGTTGACCCAGCAATCGGCTCAACTGACCCAGGCCAAGCTTGAAAGCGCGGTGCCGGTGGTCAACAAGCTGCTGGCGGACATGACGGCCGAGCTCGAGCCAAAAGCTGCCCCAGCCAAGAAAAAGCCGTAAGCGGAGCCCAGTATGAGCATGCAACAACGCATCGAATCGACACTCGGGCTCTTGCAGCCCGAGCACTTGCAAGTGCTGGATGAAAGCCACATGCACAGCCGTGGCCTGCAGACCCACTTCAAGGCCGTGGTGGTCAGCCAGCAGTTCGAAGGGCTCAATCGCGTCAAGCGTCACCAGAAGGTCTACGGCACGCTGGGCGAGCTGATGGGGGAGTTCCATGCGTTGGCGCTGCACACCTACACCCCCGAAGAATGGGCCCGGATCGACGCGGCCCCGGCTTCGCCGACGTGTGCCGGTGGCAGCAAGCACTGATCGATAGGGTGTGAGGCTTTTGTGGCGGGGGCTGTAGGAGCTGTCGAGTGCAACGAGGCTGCGATCTTTTTCCTCACACTTGAATCTCAAGCGAAAGATTAAAAGATCGCCGGCTTCGCCAGCTCCTACAGAGCAGCCGGGAGCAAGCTCCCTCGCCACGATAAGCGCTTCGCTCCAGGGCACTTCGCTCCTAAAGCCACATTGTTTTTGTTAGAATCCGCAACGCGCCGCTTACCCGGCGCGTTTTTTTTCGTATCCGGTTCACCCTTTACGAGGGTAGCCACCTGGAGAAACACCCATGACACAACCCATTGTCGTGGCGGCACTGTATAAGTTCGTCACCCTTGAAGATTACGTCGAGCTGCGTGAGCCCTTGCTCAAGGCCATGCTCGACAACGGCATCAAAGGCACGTTGCTGGTCGCCGAAGAAGGCATCAACGGCACGGTCTCCGGCACTCGCGAAGGCATCGACGGCCTGCTGGCCTGGCTCAAGAACGATCCGCGCATGATCGACATCGATCATAAAGAGTCCTACTGCGATGAGCAGCCGTTCTACCGCACCAAGGTCAAGCTCAAGAAAGAAATCGTCACCCTCGGCGTCGAAGGCGTGGACCCGAACAAGCAGGTCGGTACCTATGTCGAGCCGCAGGACTGGAACGCGCTGATCAGCGATCCGGAAGTGTTGTTGATCGACACCCGTAACGATTACGAAGTGTCCATCGGCACCTTCGAAGGCGCCATCGACCCCAGGACCACCAGCTTTCGTGAGTTCCCTGAGTACATCAAGGCCAACTTCGACCCGGCCAGGCACAAGAAAGTCGCGATGTTCTGCACGGGCGGCATTCGTTGTGAAAAAGCCTCCAGCTACATGCTCGGCCAGGGTTTCGACGAGGTCTATCATCTCAAGGGCGGCATCCTGAAATACCTCGAAGAGGTCCCTCAGGAAGAAACCAAGTGGCGCGGCGACTGCTTCGTGTTCGACAACCGCGTGACCGTTCGCCACGACCTCAGCGAAGGGGACTACGATCAATGTCACGCTTGTCGTACCCCGGTGAGCGTAGAAGACCGAGCCTCGGAGCACTATGTGCCTGGCATCAGTTGCCCGCACTGCTGGGATAAACTGAGCGAGAAGACCCGTCGCAGCGCCATCGACCGGCAAAAGCAGATTGAGTTGGCCAAGGCTCGTAACATGCCGCACCCGATCGGCTACAACTACAAGCAATCATTTTCCGAGGCTTGAACCATGGCGTCACGCCTGCTCTATGTGATGGACCCGATGTGTTCCTGGTGCTGGGGCTTTGCGCCGGTGGCCGAGGCGTTGGTAGAGCAGGCGCAGGCCGCGGGGGTGGAGTTGCACCTGGTGGTGGGCGGTTTGCGCACTGGCAGCGGTTCTGCGCTGGAGCCGACCACCCGGCGCTACATTCTTGAACACTGGCAGGCGGTCACCCAGGCCACCGGCCAGCCCTTCAAGCTCGAAGGCGCGTTGCCGGACGGTTTCGTCTACGACACCGAGCCTGCCTGCCGGGCACTGGTGACGGCTCGCAGCCTGGCCCCGGACCTGGCCTGGAAGTTGGTGAAGCTGATCCAGCAGGCTTTTTATGTGCAAGGCCGCGACGTGACCCACGCCAGTGTGCTGGTGGAGCTGGCCGAACAGGCCGGGCTGCCACGCATCGAATTCGCCGCGGCCTTCGACCGCGCCGACCAGCATGCGGCCACCGCTGCGGATTTCACCTGGGTGCAGGACTTAGGCATTGCCGGGTTCCCCACACTGTTGGCCGAGCGTGATGGCCAGTTGGCCTTGCTGACCAACGGCTACCAACCCCTGAGCCAGCTGTCGCCTTTGCTTGGTCGCTGGCTGGAGCGCGCGGCCTGTGCCTGACCGGCCGCCAGATACATCGGCCTCGCAGCGCATCGACCGGTTGAGTTGGACGGAAATCCGTCGCCTGGCCCTCAAGCATAAAAAAGCCCTGTGGATCGCCAACGGCGTGGCCGTGCTGGCGACGCTGTGCAGCGTACCGATCCCATTGCTGTTGCCATTGCTGGTGGATGAAGTTCTGCTGGGGCATGGCGATGCGGCCCTGAAAGTCATGAACCAGGCGTTGCCCATGGGTTGGCAGCGCGCTGCCGGCTACATCGGGCTGATGTTAATGGTGACCCTGGCCCTGCGCTGTGGCGCATTGCTGTTCAACGTGGTGCAGGCGCGCTTGTTCGCCCGCTTGGCCAAAGACATCGTCTATCGCATTCGCATCCGCTTGATCGAGCGTCTCAAGCGCATTTCCCTGGGCGAATACGAAAGCCTGGGCAGTGGCACGGTGGCGGCTCACCTGGTCACCGACCTGGACACCCTCGACAAATTCATCGGCGAAACCCTCAGCCGTTTCCTGGTGGCGATGCTGACCCTGGTGGGCACCGCTGGGATCCTGGTGTGGATGCACTGGGAACTGGCGCTGCTGATCCTGCTGTTCAACCCGCTGGTGATCTACGCCACGGTGCAGTTGGGCAAGCGGGTCAAGCACCTCAAGAAACTGGAGAACGACAGCACCTCGCGGTTCACCCAGGCCCTGACCGAAACCCTGGATGCCATCCAGGAAGTGCGCGCCGGTAACCGCCAGGGTTACTTCCTTGGCCGCTTGGGAATGCGTGCCAAGGAGGTCCGTGATTACGCCGTGAGTTCGCAGTGGAAAACCGACGCCTCGAACCGCGCCAGTGGTTTGCTCTTCCAGTTCGGCATCGATATTTTTCGCGCAGCGGCCATGCTCACCGTGGTGTTTTCCGACCTGTCCATCGGCCAGATGCTGGCGGTGTTCAGCTACCTCTGGTTCATGATCGGCCCGGTCGAGCAACTGTTGAACTTGCAGTACGCTTTTTACGCCGCCGGCGGCGCCTTGAGCCGGATCAATGAACTGCTGGCCCGCGCCGATGAGCCTCAGTACACGGGCAGCGTCGATCCGTTCAAGGGCCGTGACACCGTGGGTATCGAGATTCAGGGGTTGAGTTTCGGTTACGGTGAAGAGCTGGTGCTCAACCAGTTGAACCTGTGCATCTCGCCGGGCGAGAAAGTCGCCATCGTCGGCGCCAGCGGCGGCGGCAAGAGCACCCTGGTGCAGTTGTTACTGGGGCTGTACACGCCGCAGTCGGGCAGCATCCGTTTCGGTGGCGCCACGCAACAGGAGATCGGCCTGGAAACCATCCGGGAAAATGTTGCAGTGGTGTTGCAACATCCGGCGTTGTTCAACGATACGGTGCGGGCCAACCTCGCCATGGGCCGTGAGTGCAGTGACGACGACTGCTGGCGGGCGCTGGAAATCGCCCAGCTCGATGCTACCGTACGGGCGCTGCCCCAGGGCCTGGATAGCGTAGTGGGGCGTTCCGGGGTGCGGTTGTCAGGCGGGCAGCGTCAACGGTTGGCCATTGCCCGCATGGTATTGGCCGACCCACGGGTAGTGATTCTCGACGAGGCCACCTCGGCACTGGACGCTGCCACTGAGTACAACCTTCACCAGGCACTGGCGCGCTTTTTGAGCGCACGCACCACGCTGATCATCGCCCACCGGCTCTCGGCGGTGAAGCAGGCCGATCGGGTATTGGTGTTCGACGGTGGGCAAATCGCCGAAGACGGCGACCATTTGCAACTGATTGCCGAAGGTGGCCTGTATGCTCGACTCTATGGTCATTTGCAACAGATTCAACAGCCTTGAGTTTCTAGCGCTTTTCTGCGCTTAGTATCGGAAAAAAAGCAGGCAAACACGCCGATTTTTCCGAATTCCACGCAAAGCCTGTCGATCTGTTCAACCATTCATTCGAAGGGTTGAAAACTAGCCTAGGCTATTGAGTCAGGAGTGGAATTCTGGCGGGTGTTCGTTCGGCAATACCTGTGCAAGGGACCTCATGAAGCAAAAGCAGACTCTCGGAACACCACGGCTGCTGGGCATCGTCTGGCCCTTTATCGCCGTCGTGCTATTTCAGGCATTGCTTGGCGGCGTCAGCCTTTACGTGCTGTCCGCTGTTCGCGGCTACGTGGCAGGGGAGAGTCTCTGGTCCAAGGGGCAGAAAGACGCCATCTATTACCTCAACCTCTACGCCGACAGCCGCGACGAAGCGATTTTCCGCAAATACCAGCAAGCCATCGCCGTCCCCGAGGGTGGCCATAAATTGCGGGTGGCGCTGGACCGCGAACCGCCGGATCTCGAAGCCGCGCGGGCCGGGATTCTCCAAGGTGGCAACCATCCTGATGACGTGTCCAGCGTGATCTGGTTGTACCTCAATTTTCGCCATTTCAGTTACCTGGAAGAAGCCATCGATCTTTGGACGGTGGGCGACGGCTACCTGATCGAGCTGGATAACGTCGCCCGGCAGATGCACAGCCGCATTACCGCAGGCCAGGCGTTGGAGGTGGATATCCGCGGCTGGAAGGCCCAGATCTTTGCGATCAACGATTCCGTCACCCCGGCTGCCAAGGCATTCAGCGACGCACTGGGCGAGGGCTCGCGTTTCATTCTGCGACTCTTGCTGGTGACCAACTTCGCCACGGCCCTGGGGCTGATCGTCCTGGCGTTGTTGCGGACCCATAAATTGCTGGCCCAGCGGCAGGTGTTCGCCAATGCGCTGCAGATGGAGAAAGAGCGGGCGCAGATCACCCTGCAATCCATCGGCGACGGGGTCATCACCACCGACGTTGAGGGTGCCATCGCCTACATGAACCCTGCTGCTGAAGCGATGACCCATTGGAAGTCTGAGCACGCCGCGGGCTTGCCCCTGGCCGCGCTTTTCAATTTGCTCGATGACAATGCCCAGACCGAGGGGCTGACCCTGATCGAGCACATCCTCAGCGGCCGGCTCAGCGGCGCCAGCGAACATTCCAAGCTGATCCAGCGCTTGGATGGCAGCACCGTGTCGGTCACCCTGGTGGGCGCGCCAATCCGTCATGCGGGCAAGGTCAGCGGCGCCGTGCTGGTGTTGCATGACATGACCCAGGAACGCCAATACATCGCCAACCTGTCGTGGCAGGCCACCCATGATGCCCTGACTGGCCTGGCGAACCGCCGGGAATTCGAGTATCGCCTCGAGCAGGCCTTGCACAGCCTCACTCGCCAGGTTGGGCGCCATGCCTTGATGTTTCTCGACCTGGACCAGTTCAAGCTGGTCAACGACACCTGCGGCCATGCAGCGGGTGACGAATTGTTGCGTCATATCTGCGCCTTGTTGCAATCAGGGCTGCGGGAAAACGACACCCTGGCGCGGCTGGGCGGGGATGAGTTCGGGATCTTGCTGGAAAACTGTTCACCGGAAGCGGCGGAAAAGATCGCCGAAGGGCTGCGTCAGACCGTGCAGAACCTGCACTTTGTCTGGAAGGGCCGGCCGTTCGTGACCACGGTGAGCATCGGCCTGGTGCATATCGCCCAGACGCCGACGACCCTGGAGGCGTCCTTGCGGGCTGCCGACATGGCCTGCTACATGGCCAAGGAAAAGGGGCGCAACCGGGTCCAGGTCTATCATGCCGACGACTCGGAATTGTCCCTGCGCTTTGGCGAGATGGCCTGGGTCCAGCGCCTGCACATGGCCTTGGAGGAAAACCGCTTTTGCCTCTACGCCCAGGAAATCGCCGCGCTGGGCCCGGGCGACCATGGCGGCGGGCACATTGAAGTCCTGCTGCGCCTGCATGACGAAGCCGGACGGATGATCCTGCCGGACAGCTTCATTCCCGCAGCGGAACGCTACGGGCTCATGACCTCCCTGGACCGTTGGGTGGTGGAGAATGTCTTCAAGATCATCCGCCAGTGCCTGAATGACTCGCGACAGGGGCCCATGGCCATGTGTGCGATCAATCTGTCAGGCACGACTATAGGAGATCAGGCGTTCCTCGACTTCCTGCGTAAACAGTTCGCGGCCTACTCGATTCCGCCAGAAATGATTTGTTTTGAAATTACAGAAACCAGCGCTATTTCGAATTTGGGCAGTGCGATCCGCTTTATCAATGAACTCAAAGGTTTGGGATGCTATTTCTCGCTGGATGATTTTTGCGCCGGAATGTCTTCATTCGCTTACCTGAAACATTTACCTGTAGACTTCCTGAAGATCGACGGGAGTTTCGTAAAGGATATGCTGGACGACCCGATTAACCGTGCAATGGTCGAAGTGATCAATCACATCGGCCACGTCATGGGTAAGCGCACGATTGCCGAGTTTGTTGAAACCGCCCAGATCGAGCAGGCATTGCTGGAAATAGGGGTGGATTATGCTCAGGGGTATGTGATCGAACGCCCGCAATTGTTTACCTGCGACACATTGCAATGTCGGCCGGCCCGGCCCCAGCCGTTGTTATTCAAGGCCCCCGGCACGTTCCGCTGAACCTCTTGTTGATCCGGAAAATCACAATCAAAAGGAGCCCGACAGTGATCGACACATTCAACCGAACAGGCCCGCTCATGGACGCCACGAGCTATCCGAAATGGGCACAGCAGCTCATTACCGATTGCGGCGAGAGCAAGCGCCGGGTTGTCGAACACGAGCTGTACCAGCGCATGCGTGACAACAAGCTCAGCGCCAGGACCATGCGTCACTACCTCATTGGTGGTTGGCCGGTCGTCGAACAGTTCGCTTTATACATGGCACAGAACCTCACCAAGACCCGTTTTGCCCGCCGCCCCGGCGAGGACATGGCGCGTCGCTGGCTGATGCGTAACATTCGTGTCGAACTCAACCATGCCGACTACTGGGTCAACTGGAGCGCCGCCCATGGCGTGACCCTGGAAGACCTGCAAGCGCAGCAGGTGCCGCCTGAGCTGCATGCCTTGAGCCACTGGTGCTGGCATACCAGTTCCTCGGATTCGCTGATCGTGGCCATCGCCGCGACCAACTATGCGATTGAGGGGGCCACGGGGGAGTGGTCGGCGCTGGTGTGTTCCAGTGGTGTCTACGCGGCCGCTTTCGCCGAGGAAGACCGCAAACGGGCCATGAAATGGCTGAAGATGCATGCCCAGTACGACGATGCCCATCCTTGGGAAGCTCTGGAAATCATCTGTACGCTGGCGGGGATGAACCCAAGTAAAGCCCTGCAAACGGAGCTGCGTCAGGCCGTGTGCAAGAGCTATGACTACATGTACCTGTTCCTGGAGCGTTGCATGCAACTGGAACAGTCGGAGACGGTGAGCAAGTCCTCATCCACCCGCGAGCGCCTGGCACTGGCGCAAAGCTGATTTCTACCCCAATAGCCACAACCCATGTGGGAGCGAGCCTGCTCGCGAAGCGTTCTGACAGTCGACGGGGAGGTTGACTGCCAGATCACTATCGCGAGCAGACTCGCTCCCACAGTTGTTTTGGGTGACTGCTGGCTTGTGATCGCCGCAAGGTTTTCTGGGAGCGGGCTTGCTCGCGAAGACTTCGGCGCATTCAGCCTATTAATAGGCTGAGCCACCGCTTTCGCGAGCAAGCCCGCTCCCACAAAAATGCCGGTGTTCTTACTTACTTTCGTCGTTTCAGCCTGCCATTGCCAGTCGATTACGTCCTTCGCGCTTGGCCACGTACAGTGCGCTGTCAGCCCTGCGCAGCAGGCTTTCCGATGATTCCCCCGGTAGCAGGGTGGCGCAACCCAGGCTGACGGTCAGCTCGATCCTTGTGCTTGCGGCGAAATAATCCTGGGCCTGGGCGGCGTAACGCAGCCGTTCACCGACCATGGCCGCAGCGTCCCGGCTGGTATTGGCCAGCAGGATCAGAAACTCTTCACCGCCGAACCTGAACACCATGTCCACGTTGCGCAGTTGGTTCTTGATCGATTCGGCCACGGCCTTGAGCACTTCGTCGCCAACGCCGTGACCATGGCTATCGTTGATGCGCTTGAAATGGTCGATGTCGAGCATCAGCACCGACAAGGGCTGCGAATGGCGCTTGGCCATGTCGATCTCACGCATCAGTGTCTGGTCCATGGCAATGCGGTTGCCGGTACCGGTCAACGGATCGCGCAGGGCGCTTTGGGTGGCGGCGCGGTAGAGCAGCGCATTGCGCAGTGGATAGAGCAGCGTCGACATGATGGATTCAAGGTCGCTCTGTTCCGTCTCGGTGAAGCGCTGGTTGCGACGGAATACCAGTTCACCCAGGTGTTCGCCTTCATGGCTGAGGTTATAGCTGAGGGTGTGATGCCCGCGTTGCCCGAACTCCAGGCGCAGGTCACTGGCTTTGTGCTGGTAGGCCAGCGCATCCAGGGGCACCAGTCGTTGAACTTCCCGGAAAAACAGACCAAGGATTCGCTGTGGCTCCAGGCTGGTCTGCAACTGCTGGCTCAGTTGCTGGCGCAATTGCGAAAGATTGACGGCGCGGGTCGCGAGCGGCGATGGCTGGTCAAGGCCCAGACGCTGCAATTTGGCGCTGTCGAAATCAATCGCGTTGATCTGGGTGGGCGTTTTCATATGGCGTTAGCCCCTAAGCTAAAGCTGTCCTGGCAGGTTGGGTGTGGTGGCTTTGGGCTGCGCGTCGTACTGGTCCTTCAGTCCCGTAGGACAATTGAGCTAAGTTTAGTCCGCTTTCCCTGTCAGGCATAAATCTCGTCTCGATCTCCGTTACCCGCCGAACAATGGCGTGTTTGAGGATATTTAGAGCGAAAGTCGTGCCATTCGGTTCACTTAAATAAAAACCCTTTAGGAATCAATGTATTGACGGCAAGTCGCGACATTTGCCGCGACGTGGGTTTGGCGGTTCGCCTGGTTGGGCATCGAATAGAGCCTGCATCGTGACGGTAAGTCGTCGCGACGCAGGCCGAGGCCATTATTGCGCGTTGAACGCCTGGCCATTGACGCCGGTGCTGTCCGGGCCCATGAGGTACAGGTAGACCGGCATGATTTCTTCGGGCGTCGGATTGTTGAGCGGGTTTTCCCCCGGGTAGGCCTGGGCGCGCATGCTGGTGCGGGTGGCGCCGGGGTTGATGCTGTTGGCGCGCACGGCGGCGACGGTGTCGACTTCGTCGGCCAAGGTTTGCATCAGCCCCTCGGTGGCGAATTTGGACACGCCGTAGGCGCCCCAATACGCTCGGCCCTTGCGCCCGACGCTGCTGGAGGTGAACACCACGGAGGCATCCTTGGACAGCTTGAGCAGCGGCAGCAAGGTGCTGGTGAGCATGAACATCGCGTTGACGTTGACGTGCATCACCCGCATGAAGTTCTCACCGGACAACTGTTCCAGCGGGGTACGCGGGCCGATGATCGAGGCGTTGTGCAGCAGGCCGTCGAGATGACCGAACTCGGTTTCGATCATGGCCGCCAGTTCATCGTACTGATGAGGCAGCGCGGTTTCGAGGTTGAACGGGATCACCGCTGGCTGCGGATGACCGGCCGCTTCGATTTCATCATAGACCTGGGTCAGGTTGGCTTCGGTCTTGCCCAGCAGCAGCACGGTGGCACCATGGGCAGCGTAGGCTTTCGCGGCAGCGGCGCCGATCCCACGACCGGCGCCGGTGACCAGAATCACCCGGCCATTGAGCAGGTCGGGGCGGGCGGAATAATCAAACATTAAAAAACCTCAACAAATCAATCTGTTGGCAGAAACTGTAGTGGCGAGGGGATTGATCCCCGCTATGTGGGAGCAGGCTGTGGGAGCAAAGCTTGCTCGCGAAGCAGGCGACTCGATTCTGAAAGACCGCATCGCCTTCAGCGCGGGCAAGCCTTGCTCCCACAATTGAGCACCTCGCGCAGCGCCGATGGGTGATCGATCACCACATCCGCGCCCCAGTGTCTGGGGTTGTCGTCCGGGTGGATGTAGCCATAGGTCACCGCGCAGGTCTTGGTGCCGGCGCTGCGACCGGACTCGATGTCCCGCAGGTCATCACCCACGAACAGCACGCTGGCCGGGTCCAGGTCGAGCAGTTTGCACGCCAGGGTCAGCGGTTCCGGGTCTGGTTTGCTGTTTTTCACGTGGTCAGGGCAGATCAGCACTTTCGAGCGTTCGGCCAGGCCCAGTTGCTGCATGATCGGTTCGGCGAAACGCAGCGGCTTGTTGGTGACCACACCCCAGATCAGGTTGGCCGCTTCGATATCGGCCAGCACCTCGGCCATGCCGTCGAACAAATGGCTGTGCACCGCGCAATCCTTGAGGTAGCGGTCGAGAAACTCCTGGCGCAGCTCCTCGAACCCCGGTGACTCCGGGTCCATGGAAAAGGTCACCGCGACCATCGCCCGGGCACCGCCGGAAATCTCGTCGCGAATGTGCTGCGTGTTCATCGGTGGCAAGCCACGGTCGGCGCGCATGGCCTGGCAGATGGCGATGAAGTCCGGCGCGGTGTCGAGCAGCGTGCCATCCATGTCAAAGAGAACCGCTTTGAGACGCATCGACTTACTCCTCGCGCAGGGTCTGGATCATGTAGTTGACGTCAACGTCGGCGGCCAGCTTGTAATGCTTGGTCAGCGGGTTGTAGGTCAGGCCAATGATGTCCTTGACGGTCAGCCCGGCCACACGGCTCCAGGCGCCCAGTTCGGACGGGCGGATGAATTTCTTGAAATCGTGAGTGCCGCGCGGCAGCAGCTTCATGATGTATTCGGCGCCGATGATGGCGAACAGGTAGGCCTTCGGATTACGGTTGATGGTGGAAAAAAACACCTGGCCGCCCGGCTTGACCATGCGAAAACAGGCGCGGATGACCGACGACGGGTCCGGCACGTGTTCGAGCATTTCGAGGCAGGTGACCACGTCGAATTGGCCGGGCATTTCTTCGGCCAGGCCTTCGGCGGTGATCTGCCGGTATTCCACGCTGACGCCCGACTCCAGTTGATGCAGTTGTGCGACCGCCAGCGGCGCTTCGCCCATGTCGATGCCCATCACCGTCGCGCCGCGCTGGGCCATGGCTTCGCTGAGGATGCCGCCGCCACAACCGACGTCGAGCACCTTCTTGCCAGCCAGGTTGACCCGTTCGTCAATCCAGTTGACCCGCAGCGGGTTGATGTCGTGCAGCGGTTTGAATTCGCTTTCACGGTCCCACCAGCGATGGGCCAGGGCTTCGAATTTGGCGATTTCGGCGTGGTCGACGTTGCTCATGTGCAGATCCTCGAAAAGCTTGAAAAATCAGGTGCCCCGAGCCGTGGCTCAAGGGGCGTGGTTATTCGTCGTGGCCGCTGATGCGGCGACCCCAGGCCTGGGCCGTGGCGATCAGTCTTGATTCGTCCATACGGGTCAGTCGGCCATCTTCCAAGAGGGGCTTGCCGCCCACCCACAGGTGTTTAACGCAATCGCGACCGGTGGCATAGATCAACTGCGACACCGGGTCGTAGATCGGCTGCTGGGCCAGGCCCGACAGATCGAAGGCCACCAGGTCGGCGGCCTTGCCCACTTCCAGCGAGCCGACAGTCGCTTCGATGCCCAGCGCCCGGGCACCATTGAGCGTGGCCATGCGCAGCGCCCGATGGGCATCCAGAGCCGTGGCCGAACCGGCGACGGCCTTGGCCAGCAGGGCAGCGGTGCGGGTTTCGCCGAGCAGATCCAGATCGTTGTTGCTCGCCGCACCGTCGGTGCCGAGGGCAACGTTGACGCCGGCCTGCCACAGGCGTTCCACCGGGCAGAAACCGCTGGCCAGCTTCAGGTTAGATTCCGGGCAGTGGATCACGCTGCAATTGCTTTCTACCAGCAAGGCCTGGTCTTCGTCGCTGATTTGCGTCATGTGTACGGCTTGAAAGCGTGGCCCCAGCAGGCCAAGTCGTCCCAGGCGCGCCAGCGGTCGCTCCGCGGTGTTATCCACAGCCTGCTGCACTTCGAAGGCGGTTTCGTGAACGTGCATATGAATGGCAGCGTCCAGTTCCTCGGCGATCACGCGGATTTTCTCCAGGTTCTCGTCGCCCACGGTGTAGGGCGCGTGCGGGCCGAATGCGACTTTGATCCGTGGATGGTGCTTGAGGTCGCCAAACAACGCGATGCCCTGACGAATGGCTTCGTCGGCGCTGGCGGCACCGGGGATCGGGAAGTCGAGGATCGGAATCGCGATTTGCGCACGAATTCCGCTGTCGTGAACACACTCGCTGGCGATCTTGGGGTAGAAATACATGTCGGAGAAGCAGGTGATGCCGCCCTTGATCTGCTCGGCGATTGCCAGGTCGGTGCCATCGCGCACGAAATCTTCATCGACCCATTTGGCTTCCGCCGGCCAGATGTGCTGTTCGAGCCAGGTCATCAAGGGCAGGTCGTCGGCCAGGCCGCGGAACAGGGTCATGGCGGCATGGCCATGGGCATTGATCAGGCCGGGGCTGAGCAGCAGGCCGGGCAGTTCACGGACCTGGGTGGCGTCACACTTGAGGGCTTCTGCCCGTGGACCGATGAACACGATAGAGCCATCGCGAATGCCCAGGCCATGGTCCTTGAGCACTACACCGGCGGGTTCGACAGGCACCAACCAGGTCGGCAGCAATAATAAGTCGAGCGCAACGGCAGGCTTGGGCATCGTGGAACGGTTCCATGGGGTATAAAGGATGGCGAAGTATACCCGAGCGTCTTCGCGGAGGGATCGCTATAATCGACGGCTTTTGTACATGAGTACGGGGTGAGGGATGCGCGATCGACTATTGGCTGCGGAGAAGGTGAAGGCCATCGATTGGCGTGATGGCGTCCTGTACCTGCTGGACTTGCGTGTCTTGCCGTTCGAGGAAAACTGGATCGCCTGCACCCGTGCCGCGGATGTGGCCGAGGCCATTGCCTCGAGGGTGGTGCGCGGCGCGCCGGCCATCGGCATCAGCGCGGCTTATGGTGTCGTGCTGGCGGCGCGGGCCAGGGTGGCCGAGGGCGGTGACTGGCAAGCGGCGCTGGCGGCTGATTTTACCTTGCTGGCCGAGGCTCGGCCGACGGCGGCGAACCTCTTCTGGGCGCTGGATCGGATGCGCGACCGGTTGGGGCGCTTGAAAGAGCACGCCGAGCCGCTGGTGGTCCTTGAGGCCGAAGCCATCGCGATCCACGAGAGTGATCGCGAAGCGAACCTGACCATGGCCCAGCTCGGTGTCGACCTGATCCGCAAGCACCAGGGCAACGCCCAGGCCATCCTTACCCACGGCAACACCGGCGCCCTGGCGACCGGTGGCTTCGGCACGGCCTTGGGCGTTATCCGTGGCGCGTATATCGAAGGCATGGTGGAGCGCGTCTATGCCGACGAAACCCGTCCATCGCTGCAAGGCTCGCGCCTGACCGCGTGGGAGTTGGCCTGTGAGGGCGTCCCGGTGACCCTCAACGCTGATTCCGCCGCGGCTCACATCATGAAGACGAAAGGTGTGACCTGGGTGATCGTCGGCGCCGACTGCATCACCGCCAATGGCGACGTGGCGAACACGATCGGCACCTATCAACTGGCGGTCTGTGCCATGCACCATGGCGTGCGCTTCATGGTCGTGGCACCGAGTTCGACCATCGACATGAGCTTGGCCTGCGGTGATGACATTGCGGTCGAGGAGCGCGACGGGCGCGAACTGCTGGAAGTCGGTGGCAAGAGGCTTGGCGCGGAGGTGGACGCCTTCAGCCCGACGTTTGACGTCACCCCGGCGGACTTGATCGACGTTATCGTCACCGAGAAGGGCATCATCGAGCGCCCGGACACCGCCAAGCTGGCGCAGTTGATGTGCCGCAAGCGGCTGCATTGAAGGCTTTTTGGTGTCTGATCCAGCGCCATCGCGAGCAGGCTCGCTCCCACAGTGGATGGGAGGTGTGTCTGAAATTTCAGGCACAAAAGATCCTTGTGGGAGCGAGCCTGCTCGCGATGAGGCTCTTAAAGGCAACAAATCCCTTGCATTTGGCCCCTGAATCTCCATCCGCAGCGCTTCTAAGCCTCTCTGGTCCCATATCAGCCTGTCACCGGTCAACTAACTATGCACCATGCGCATCTGGGGGATAGGTGCGTGGCGGCTCTTGTGATAACATCCGGCGGTTTCCAAGGCTGCCTCGCGAGGTGGCCTTTACTGCGCAGATCCATGGCATAACTCGTTGATTTGTCGTAAGTCGCTGCACGGCACTTGTTCTGCAGCGGCGAGCTTCGTTCGTCCCATCTGGATGTGACGAGGTTTCACCAGAAAAAGGAATCAGGCTTCTCATGGGCGAACTGGCCAAAGAAATCCTCCCGGTCAATATCGAAGACGAGCTGAAACAGTCCTACCTCGACTACGCAATGAGCGTAATCGTCGGGCGGGCGCTGCCGGATGCGCGCGATGGCTTGAAGCCCGTGCACCGGCGTGTGCTGTTCGCGATGAGCGAGCTGGGCAACGACTTCAACAAGCCGTACAAGAAATCTGCCCGTGTCGTCGGCGACGTGATCGGTAAGTATCACCCCCACGGCGACACTGCCGTGTACGACACCATCGTCCGGATGGCCCAGCCATTCTCCCTGCGCTACCTGCTGGTAGATGGTCAGGGCAACTTCGGCTCCGTGGACGGCGACAACGCCGCGGCCATGCGATACACCGAAGTGCGCATGACCAAGTTGGCCCACGAGCTGCTGGCCGACCTGCACAAGGAAACCGTGGACTGGGTGCCGAACTACGACGGCACCGAAATGATCCCGGCGGTGATGCCGACCCGTATCCCGAACCTGCTCGTCAACGGCTCCAGCGGTATCGCCGTGGGCATGGCGACCAACATCCCGCCGCACAACCTCGGTGAAGTCATCGACGGTTGCCTGGCCCTCATCGACAACCCCGAGCTGACCGTCGATGAGCTGATGCAATACATCCCCGGTCCAGACTTCCCGACCGCCGCGATCATCAACGGTCGTGCCGGCATCATCGAAGCCTACCGCACCGGCCGTGGCCGCATTTACATGCGCGCCCGCTCCACCGTCGAAGACATCGACAAGGTGGGTGGTCGCCAGCAGATCGTCATCACCGAACTGCCGTACCAGTTGAACAAGGCTCGCCTGATCGAGAAGATCGCCGAGCTGGTGAAAGAGAAGAAGCTCGAAGGCATTACCGAGCTGCGTGACGAGTCCGACAAGGACGGCATGCGTGTCGTGATCGAGCTGCGTCGTGGCGAAGTGCCTGAGGTGATCCTCAACAATCTCTACGCCCAGACCCAACTGCAAAGCGTGTTCGGCATCAACATCGTTGCGCTGATCGACGGCCGCCCGCGGATCCTGAACCTCAAGGACCTGCTGGAAGCCTTCGTGCGTCACCGTCGCGAAGTGGTCACCCGCCGTACCGTGTTCGAGCTGCGCAAGGCTCGCGAGCGTGGCCACATTCTCGAAGGCCAGGCCGTTGCCCTGTCGAACATCGACCCGGTCATCGCCCTGATCAAAGCCTCGCCAACGCCGTCGGAAGCCAAGGAAGCGCTGATCAGCACCCCTTGGGAGTCCTCCGCGGTGGTGGCCATGGTCGAGCGCGCTGGCGCCGACTCGTGCCGCCCGGAGAACCTGGACCCGCAATACGGCCTGCGCGAAGGCAAGTACTTCCTGTCCCCGGAACAGGCGCAAGCCATCCTGGAACTGCGCCTGCACCGCCTGACCGGGCTGGAGCACGAGAAGCTGCTGGCCGAATACCAGGAAATCCTCAACCAGATCGGCGAGCTGATCCGCATCCTCAACAGCGCCACGCGCCTGATGGAAGTGATCCGAGAAGAACTGGAAGTGATCCGCGCCGAATACGGCGACGTGCGCCGCACCGAGATTCTCGATGCGCGCCTGGACCTGACCCTGGGTGACATGATCCCGGAAGAAGAGCGCGTGGTGACCATTTCCCACGGTGGCTACGCCAAGACCCAGCCGCTGGCCGCCTATCAGGCCCAGCGTCGCGGCGGCAAAGGCAAGTCGGCAACAGGCGTCAAGGACGAGGACTACATCGCTCACCTGCTGGTCGCCAACAGCCACACCACGCTGCTGCTGTTCTCCAGCAAAGGCAAGGTGTACTGGCTCAAGACCTACGAAATCCCCGAAGCATCCCGTGCCGCCCGTGGCCGTCCGTTGGTCAACCTGTTGCCGCTGGACGAGGGTGAGTACATCACCACCATGCTGCCGGTGGAGGAATACACCGAAGGTCACTACATCTTCATGGCTACCGCCAACGGTACCGTGAAGAAGACCCCGCTGGAATCTTTCAGCCGCCAGCGCAGTGTCGGCCTGATCGCCCTGGAGCTGGACGAAGGTGACGTGCTGATTTCCGCCGCCATCACCGACGGCGAGCGTGAGGTCATGCTGTTCTCCGACGGTGGCAAGGTCACTCGCTTCAAGGAATCCGACGTGCGCGCCATGGGCCGTACCGCCCGCGGTGTGCGCGGCATGCGCCTGCCGGAAGGCCAGAAGCTGATTTCCATGCTGATTCCCGAAGAAGGCAGCCAGATCCTCACTGCCTCGGCGCGTGGTTATGGCAAGCGCACGGCCATCAGCGAGTTCCCTGAGTACAAGCGTGGCGGCCAGGGTGTGATCGCCATGGTCAGCAACGACCGTAACGGTCGTCTGGTCGGCGCTGTCCAGGTGCTCGATGGCGAGGAGATCATGTTGATCTCCGACCAGGGCACCCTGGTGCGCACGCGAGTCGCCGAAGTGTCGAGCCTGGGCCGTAACACCCAGGGCGTGACGCTGATCAAGCTGGCCAGTGATGAAACGCTGGTAGGGCTTGAGCGAGTCCAGGAGCCATCGGAAGTCGAAGACGAGGAGCTGGAAGGCGAGGAAGGTGAGAACGGCGTAGCGTTCGACGGCACCCTGGGTGCCGATGTCGACGACGTGACCGGCGACCAGCCACTCGACGCTGCCGCAGACGAAGAAGAACCGCAGGACTAAGCGAACACGCAGGGGGCGAATGAAGATTCGCCCCCTTGTTGTTTGTTCCGTTTGAAAATTTGCGACACTGCACATTCCCCTATGGGGTGATGCTGCTCCCCTGAGGTTTCATGCCTTGAGTGAGCGGCCCCCTGTGGGAGCGAGCTTGCTCGCGATGACGGACTGGCATTCAACATCAATGTTGACTGTTGCGCCGCTATCGCGAGCAAGTTCGCTCCCACCGTTAGTGCGGTGCAGACCCAAAGATTTATGTGACCACCAGATCAGAGTGAGATTGGATGTGAGCAAGAGAGCCTATAACTTCTGTGCCGGCCCGGCGGCGCTTCCTGAGGCGGTCCTGAAGCGTGCTCAGGGTGAACTTCTCGACTGGCACGGCAAGGGCCTGTCGGTCATGGAAATGAGCCATCGCAGCGATGAGTTCGTGTCCATTGCCACCAAGACCGAGCAGGACCTGCGTGATCTGCTGAACATTCCGTCCAATTACAAGGTGCTGTTCCTGCAGGGCGGCGCCAGCCAGCAGTTCGCCCAGATCCCGTTGAACCTGCTGCCGGAAAGTGGCAAGGCCGACTACATCGACACCGGTATCTGGTCGCAGAAAGCCATCGAAGAAGCTTCGCGCTACGGTCACGTCAACGTGGCTGCCACCGCCAAGCCCTACGACTATTTCGCGATCCCAGGCCAGAACGAATGGAGCCTGTCCAAGGACGCGGCCTACGTTCACTACGCGCCGAACGAAACCATCGGTGGCCTGGAATTCAACTGGATCCCGGAAACCGGCGACGTGCCATTGGTGGCCGACATGTCTTCGGACATCCTCTCGCGCCCTGTGGATGTCTCCCGTTTCGGCATGATCTACGCCGGTGCCCAGAAAAACATCGGCCCTAGCGGCATCCTGGTCAGCATCATCCGGGAAGACCTGCTAGGGCGTGCCCGTTCCCTGTGTCCGACCATGCTCAACTACAAGGTCGCGGCCGACAACGGCTCGATGTACAACACCCCGCCGACCCTGGCCTGGTACCTCTCCGGCCTGGTGTTCGAATGGCTGAAGGAGCAGGGCGGTGTCGAGGCGATCGGCAAGCTCAACGAAGTGAAGCAGCGCACGCTGTATGACTTCATCGACGCCAGCGGTCTCTACAGCAACCCGATCAACAAGACCGATCGTTCGTGGATGAACGTGCCGTTCCGCCTGGCCGACGACCGCCTGGACAAGCCGTTCCTGGTCGGTGCCGACGAGCGTGGGCTGTTGAACCTCAAGGGCCACCGTTCGGTCGGTGGCATGCGTGCCTCCATCTACAACGCCGTCGACATCAACGCCGTCAATGCGTTGATCGCCTACATGGCAGAGTTCGAGAAGGAACATGGCTGATGTCTGAGCAAGAACTCAAGGCGCTGCGCCTGCGCATCGATGCCCTGGACGAAAAAGTCCTGGAGCTGATCAGCGAGCGTGCGCGCTGCGCCCAGGAAGTCGCCCGGGTGAAGATGGCCTCCCTGGCTGAAGGCGAAGTGCCGGTGTTCTATCGTCCTGAGCGTGAAGCTCAGGTGCTCAAGCGTGTCATGGAGCGCAACAAGGGGCCGCTGGGCAACGAAGAGATGGCGCGGTTGTTTCGCGAAATCATGTCGTCGTGCCTGGCGCTCGAGCAGCCTCTGAAAGTCGCCTACCTGGGCCCGGAAGGGACCTTCACCCAGGCTGCAGCCATGAAGCACTTCGGTCACGCCGTGATCAGCAAGCCGATGGCGGCCATCGACGAAGTCTTCCGTGAAGTGGCGGCCGGCGCGGTGAATTTCGGCGTTGTGCCGGTGGAGAACTCCACCGAAGGCGCGGTCAACCACACGCTAGACAGCTTCCTCGAACATGACATGGTGATCTGCGGCGAAGTTGAGTTGCGTATCCACCATCACCTGCTGGTCGGCGAGAACACCAAGACCGACAGCATCAGCCGGATCTACTCCCACGCCCAGTCGTTGGCCCAGTGCCGCAAGTGGCTGGACGCCCATTACCCGAACGTCGAGCGCGTAGCGGTATCGAGCAACGCCGAAGCGGCCAAGCGGGTCAAGGGTGAGTGGAACTCGGCGGCGATTGCTGGCGATATGGCGGCCGGCCTCTACGGGCTGACTCGCCTGGCCGAGAAAATCGAGGATCGCCCGGACAACTCCACGCGGTTCCTGATGATCGGCAGCCAGGAAGTACCGCCGACCGGCGACGACAAGACCTCGATCATCGTTTCCATGAGCAACAAGCCCGGCGCGCTCCATGAGCTGCTGGTGCCGTTCCACGACAACGGTATCGACCTGACGCGGATCGAGACCCGTCCGTCGCGCAGCGGTAAATGGACCTACGTGTTCTTCATCGATTTCGTCGGCCACCACCGCGATCCGCTGGTAAAAGGTGTGCTGGAGAAAATCAGTCAGGAAGCAGTGGCACTCAAGGTGCTGGGTTCCTACCCCAAGGCAGTTCTTTAAGGGCGGATAGCAAATGAGTGGCAACTTTCTCGCTCTGGCTCAGCCAGGCGTGCAACAACTCTCGCCTTACGTTCCGGGCAAGCCCGTGGACGAACTGGCCCGCGAGCTGGACCTGGATCCGGCCAGCATCGTCAAGTTGGCGAGCAACGAAAACCCGTTGGGCGCGAGCCCCAAGGCACTGGCGGCGATCCGCGACGAACTGGCCGAGCTGACCCGTTACCCCGATGGCAATGGGTTTGCATTGAAAAACCTGCTGGCCGAGCGCTGTGGTGTCGAGCTGGACCAAGTGACGCTGGGTAACGGCTCCAACGACATTCTTGAGTTGGTGGCGCGCGCGTACCTGGCGCCAGGTCTCAACGCCGTGTTCAGCGAGCACGCGTTTGCGGTCTACCCGATCGCGACCCAGGCCGTCGGGGCCGATGCCCACGTGGTTCCGGCCAAAAACTGGGGGCACGATCTGCCGGCCATGCTGGCTGCCATCGACGCCAACACCCGCGTGGTTTTCATCGCCAACCCAAACAACCCGACCGGCACCTGGTTCGACGCTCAGGCCCTGGACGACTTCCTGCAAGACGTGCCCGCGCACGTGCTCGTGGTGTTGGACGAGGCCTACATCGAATACGCCGAAGGCAGCGATTTGCCCGATGGCCTGGATTTCCTCGCGGCCTACCCGAACCTGCTGGTTTCGCGCACGTTCTCGAAAGCCTACGGCCTGGCCTCGCTGCGGGTTGGCTACGGCTTGTCCACCGCCGTGGTGGCCGATGTGCTGAACCGCGTGCGCCAGCCGTTCAACGTCAACAGCTTCGCCCTGGCCGCCGCCTGCGCCGCCTTGCAGGATGAGGCCTACCTGGCTGAAAGCCGTCGCCTCAACGCGGCCGGCATGCAGCAGTTGGAAGCGGGGTTCCGGGAGCTGGGTCTGGGCTGGATTCCATCCAAAGGCAACTTCATCTGCGTCGACCTGGGGCGTGTCGCCGCGCCGGTGTACCAGGGGTTGTTGTGCGAAGGGGTGATCGTGCGTCCGGTGGCCAATTACGGCATGCCGAACCACCTGCGCATCACCATCGGCCTGCCAGCGGAAAACGGCCGTTTCCTTGAGGCGTTGAGCAAGGTTCTGGCTCGTGGTTGATGTCACCTCGCTGCAACCTGTTGGCCCTATGATCGGTCGCCTGGTGGTGGTCGGTCTGGGGTTGATTGGCGGTTCGTTTGCCAAGGGCTTGCGTGAAAGCGGCCTGTGCCGCGAGGTGGTCGGTGTCGACCTGGATCCGCAGTCGCGCCAGCTGGCCGTGGCGCTGGGGGTGGTCGATCGCTGCGAGGATGACCTGGCGATCGCTTGCCAGGGTGCGGACGTGATCCAATTGGCGGTGCCGATCCTGGCCATGGAAAAACTGCTGGCGCGTCTGGCCACCATGAACCTGGGGCAAGCGATCCTGACCGACGTCGGCAGCGCCAAGGGCAACGTCGTGCGTGCGGCCACTGAGGCCTTCGGCGGGATGCCGGCGCGCTTCGTGCCTGGTCATCCAATTGCCGGTTCCGAGCAGAGCGGGGTGGAAGCCTCCAACGCCGAGCTGTTTCGTCGCCACAAAGTGATCCTCACGCCGCTGGACCAGACGGATCCAGCCGCGCTGGCGGTGGTGGACCGTTTGTGGCGCGAGCTGGGCGCCGATGTCGAGCACATGCAGGTCGAGCGTCACGATGAAGTGTTGGCGGCCACCAGCCACTTGCCGCACCTGTTGGCGTTCGGCCTGGTGGATTCGTTGGCCAAACGCAATGAAAATCTTGAGATCTTCCGTTACGCTGCCGGCGGTTTCCGCGATTTCACGAGAATCGCTGGAAGCGACCCGGTCATGTGGCACGACATCTTCCTCGCCAACCGCGAAGCTGTCCTGCGCACACTCGATACATTTCGCAGCGACCTCGACGCCTTGCGCGACGCGGTCGATGCAGGGGACGGGCACCAATTGCTGGGCGTTTTCACACGCGCCAGGGTGGCCCGCGAGCATTTCAGTAAAATCCTGGCCCGTCGGGCCTATGTGGACGCTATGAACTCCAACGATCTGATTTTCCTGGCACAACCTGGTGGCTCCCTGAGTGGGCGTATTCGTGTACCAGGCGATAAATCAATTTCCCACCGTTCGATCATGCTCGGCTCCCTGGCCGAAGGCGTGACCGAAGTGGAAGGCTTTCTTGAAGGTGAAGACGCCCTGGCGACGCTGCAAGCGTTCCGCGACATGGGCGTGGTCATCGAAGGCCCGCACCACGGTCGCGTGACCATCCACGGTGTTGGCCTGCACGGTCTCAAGCCGGCCCCGGGCCCGATCTACCTGGGTAACTCCGGGACCTCGATGCGCCTGTTGTCCGGCCTGCTGGCCGCTCAGAGCTTCGACAGCACCCTGACCGGTGACGCTTCGCTGTCCAAGCGGCCGATGAATCGCGTCGCCAACCCCCTGCGGGAAATGGGGGCGGTGATCGAAACGGCGACCGAAGGTCGTCCACCCATGACCATTCGCGGTGGCAACAAGCTCAAGGGCCTGACCTACACCATGCCGATGGCCAGCGCCCAGGTGAAATCCTGTCTGCTGCTGGCGGGTCTCTATGCCGAGGGCAAGACCACCGTCACTGAACCGGCCCCGACCCGCGACCACACCGAGCGCATGCTGCGCGGCTTCGGCTACCCGGTCACGGTCGATGGTGCCACGGCGTCCGTCGAGTCTGGCAACAAGCTGACCGCTACCCATATCGAAGTGCCGGGCGACATCTCGTCATCGGCATTCTTCCTGGTGGCAGCCTCGATCGCCGAAGGCTCTGACCTGGTGCTTGAGCACGTCGGCATTAACCCGACCCGTACCGGCGTGATCGACATCCTGCGCCTGATGGGCGCCGACATCACCTTGGAAAACCAGCGTGAAGTGGGCGGCGAACCCGTGGCAGACCTGCGCGTACGAGCAGCTAAACTCAAGGGTATCGAGATTCCGGAAGCGCTGGTTCCGCTGGCCATCGACGAGTTCCCGGTGTTGTTCGTGGCGGCCGCCTGTGCAGAAGGGCGCACCGTATTGACGGGCGCCGAAGAGCTGCGGGTCAAGGAATCGGATCGCATCCAGGTGATGGCTGATGGCTTGCTTGCCCTGGGCGTCAAGTGCCAGCCAACGCCGGACGGCATCATCATCGACGGCGGCCAGATCGGCGGCGGCGAAGTTCATGGTCACGGTGACCACCGTATCGCCATGGCCTTCAGTGTGGCGTCTTTGCGCGCCAGTGCGCTGATTCGCATCCATGATTGCGCCAACGTCGCGACGTCGTTCCCGAACTTCCTGGCGCTGTGCGCACAGGTCGGCATTCGAGTAGCGCAAGAGGCACAGTCGTGAACATCAAGGCACCGGTCATCACCATCGATGGTCCGAGCGGTTCGGGCAAGGGCACTGTCGCCGGAATCCTGGCCAGGCAGTTGGGTTGGAACCTGCTCGATTCGGGTGCCTTGTACCGTCTGCTGGCCTTCGCCGCCGCCAACCACGGCGTCGACCTGACCAACGAAGAACTGCTCAAGGCGCTGGCCGCTCATCTGGACGTGCAATTCATTGCGGCGACCGACGGTCAGCTCCAGCGCATCATTCTGGAAGGCGATGAGGTCAGCGACGTCATCCGTACCGAAAGCGTGGGTGCCGGGGCGTCCCAGGTCGCCGCGCTGCCAGCGGTGCGCGAAGCCTTGCTGCAACGCCAGCGTGCCTTCCAGGAGCCGCCGGGGCTGGTGGCGGACGGTCGCGACATGGGCACGGTGGTTTTCCCCGATGCGCCGTTGAAGATCTTCCTCACCGCCAGTGCCGAGGAGAGGGCGCGTCGCCGATATTTGCAGTTGAAGGGCAAAGGCGAGGATGTTAGTCTGTCGAGTCTGCTAGATGAGATCCGTGCACGCGATGAGCGTGACACCCAGCGCGCAGTAGCCCCGCTCAAGCCGGCGGCCGACGCGATACAGCTGGATTCCACGGAGTTGTCCATCGATCAGGTGCTGCAACGCATCATGAGCGAGATCGCCATTCGCGATATCGCCGGGTGACCAGGAAGCTTCGTAGGGGACCAGTCATAGTCCTGCGATGCTTCTTTTATATGAAACTAACCCACATCGTCTGGGATGTGGAGGCGGGCGTAT
Organism: Pseudomonas sp. RL_105y_Pfl2_101; assembly: GCF_963970585.1. Taxonomy (NCBI): domain Bacteria; kingdom Pseudomonadati; phylum Pseudomonadota; class Gammaproteobacteria; order Pseudomonadales; family Pseudomonadaceae; genus Pseudomonas; species Pseudomonas sp. RL_105y_Pfl2_101. The sequence continues at coordinate 47,265 of NZ_CAXAPG010000010.1, read as the reverse complement.
TCTTCGCCCTAATCAACAGGAATTAAAATGAGCGAAAGCTTTGCGGAACTCTTTGAAGAAAGCCTGAAAACCCTGAACCTTCAGGCAGGCTCCATCATCACCGGTGTTATCGTTGATATCGATTACCAAGCTCGCTGGGTAACCGTTCACGCTGGTCTGAAGTCTGAAGCACTCATCCCGCTTGAGCAGTTCTACAACGACGCTGGCGAACTGAACATCAACGTCGGTGACGAAGTTCACGTGGCGCTGGACTCGGTTGAAGATGGCTTTGGTGAAACCAAGCTGTCCCGTGAAAAAGCCAAGCGCGCTGAATGCTGGATCGTTCTGGAAGCGGCTTTCGCAGCTGAGGAAGTGGTCAAGGGCGTTATCAACGGTAAGGTTAAAGGCGGCTTCACTGTCGACGTTAACGGCATCCGTGCGTTCCTGCCAGGTTCCCTGGTTGACGTCCGTCCAGTGCGCGATACCACGCACCTGGAAGGCAAAGAGCTGGAATTCAAGGTCATCAAGCTGGACCAGAAGCGCAACAACGTTGTCGTTTCCCGTCGCAGTGTCCTGGAAGCCGAGAACTCCGCCGAGCGTGAAGCTCTGCTGGAATCGCTGCAGGAAGGCCAGCAGGTCAAAGGTATTGTCAAAAACCTCACCGATTACGGCGCATTCGTCGATCTGGGTGGCGTCGATGGCCTGCTGCACATCACCGACATGGCCTGGAAGCGTATCAAGCATCCTTCGGAAATCGTCAACGTTGGCGACGAGATCGATGTCAAGGTTCTGAAGTACGATCGCGAGCGCAATCGTGTTTCCCTGGGCCTCAAGCAACTGGGTGAAGATCCATGGGTCGCTATCAAAGCCCGTTACCCAGAAAGCACCCGCGTCACCGCTCGTGTTACCAACCTCACCGACTACGGCTGCTTCGCTGAGCTGGAAGAAGGCGTTGAAGGCCTGGTACACGTTTCCGAAATGGACTGGACCAACAAGAACATCCACCCTTCGAAAGTCGTGCAAGTCGGCGACGAAGTGGAAGTCATGGTTCTGGACATCGACGAAGAGCGTCGTCGTATCTCCCTCGGCATCAAGCAGTGCAAGTCCAACCCATGGGAAGACTTCTCTGGCCAGTTCAACAAGGGCGATAAAATCTCCGGCACCATCAAGTCGATCACCGATTTCGGTATCTTCATTGGTCTGGACGGCGGCATCGACGGCCTGGTTCACTTGTCCGACATCTCCTGGAACGAAGTGGGCGAAGAAGCCGTACGTCGTTTCAAGAAGGGCGACGAGCTGGACACCGTTATCCTGTCGGTTGACCCAGAGCGCGAACGCATCTCCCTGGGCATCAAGCAACTGGAAAGCGATCCGTTCTCCGAGTACGTTCAAGAGAACGACAAAGGCGCAATCGTTAAGGGCATCGTGAAAGAAGTTGACGCCAAAGGCGCCATCATCACCCTGGCCGACGATATCGAAGCGACTCTGAAAGCCTCCGAAATCAGCCGTGACCGCGTTGAAGACGCGCGCAACGTTCTGAAAGAAGGCGAAGAAGTAGAAGCCAAGATCATCAGCGTTGACCGCAAGAGCCGCGTAATCCAGCTCTCCATCAAGTCGAAAGACGATGCTGAAGAGAAAGAAGCAATCCAGAGCCTGCGCGACAAGCCAGCCGCTGACATTGCTGCTGGTCCTACCACTCTGGGCGACCTGCTGCGTGCACAAATGGAAAAACAGAACTGAGTTCTGTCAGACCATAGAAAAAGGGCGACTTCGGTCGCCCTTTTTTGTGGCTGCGATTCCTTGTAGGTGCTGCCGAAGGCTGCGATCTTTTCGGCTTTGCCACGAAACCAACCTTCAAGCCTGGCTGTCTCTTTTGTTAAGCAAATCATCGCTCGTCCAATTCCTGCCCCATACTTGAAGCGCAAACGCCGCAAAGTCCTCAATCAAAGGATGCGAATGAACAAACTCTTCCTGATACTGGCCCTACTAGCATTAGCCGGCTGCACCACAAGCGCCAAGACCCACGCAGTGCGTGGTGTCAGTGGTATCGAGGTCGACTGCTCGGGGTTGGGTTCCGGCTGGGAGAAGTGCCATAAGAGAGCGGCAAGAGAGTGCAAAGGGGCGGGTTACAAGGTGATTACTCGATCCGACGACGCGAAGGACGAAGATTGGTACCCCTTTGGCTTCAATCCGGCTGGCTATCTGACTCGCACGATGCTGGTCATCTGTCGATAGTATCTCCCTGCTTGCGCGGAAAGAGGCAGTAGGGGAGTCAAGAAGAATGTCAATACTTGGGCTGTTCAAATCCCTCCGGTCATGCTAAAACCTTTTCAAGCGATTTTCCTAGCTGCTTGAAAAAGAAGGGAAAAATATGACGAAGTCGGAGTTGATCGAACGAATTGTCACCCATCAAGGGCTACTCTCATCCAAGGATGTGGAACTGGCCATCAAGACCATGCTTGAACAAATGTCCCAGTGCCTGGCTACGGGAGATCGTATCGAAATCCGTGGTTTCGGCAGCTTTTCCCTGCATTACCGCGCTCCGCGGGTTGGGCGCAACCCCAAAACGGGTCAGTCCGTCAGCCTTGACGGAAAGTTCGTCCCTCATTTCAAACCAGGCAAAGAGCTTAGGGATCGTGTGAATGAGGAGGAGGAGGGGGATGAGCTCTGACGGAGCCCCAAAACAAAGGAGTTCTCATGCGAAACTTTAAACGCCTAGCCCTTGTCGTACTTGCGCTGCTCGTGGCTTCAGCTATCGTCTTGTTCGTGCTTGAAAACAACCAGCCGGTGGCACTCCTGTTTCTGGGATGGTCAGCTCCGCAGCTTCCTGTCTCGGTTTTCGTGATTCTGGCGCTTCTCGCTGGTATGATGGCTGGCCCGTTACTCGCGTGGTTTGTGGGGGCGCGCAGGCGCTTTAAATAAATGGATGTGTGGCCCGGAAGTCTTGGTAAGGATCACTATCTGCAATTTTTCTGACTTTGGGTGCGTTTTGTTCGTATTTAATCTAGCTCAGTTTGCCGCTGTGCCCGACGTGGCCTTGCCCGTCTTGCCTTTTGATGCGTTTGGTGTGTACACGAACGTGATGCCAAGCGAGGCTTCCCATGCAAAATGATCGTATTAATGAGCGTCCCGATGATGAAATTGATCTGGTCGAACTTGTTCGGGGGCTGTGGACTCAGAAATGGCTGATTCTAGGTGTCACTCTTCTAGTTACTGTTGGCGCTGGCCTTTACGCGTTCCTTAGCAAGCCTGTCTATGAAACCAAGCTTTTTATCATGCCGCCTACTCAGAATGATATTGCTGAGTTGAATTATGGTCGTGGGAAAAGTACGGAGCTGGATATTTATTCGATCAAGTATGTTTACGATGTATTTGCGCGAAATCTTCAGGGTGAGTCTCTTCGTCAGAAGTTTTTTAATGATGTCTACCTGCCTTCGCTTGATGAGGCTGAGCGAAAGGGGGCGCTTGATCGTTTATACGAGCGTTTTTCCCGAGTGCTGGCGATAAAGGGGCCTGGTAAGGATACCCCTGATCGCTTTTCGATTACTGTTCAGGGTGTGGATCCTGTTCAAACCGCGGAATGGGCAAGGAGCTATGTGCAGCGTGCCAGTGAGGCTGCTGAGTCGGAGTTGGTCAAGAACGTCAGGGCTGAAGCTTCGGTTAGGGCTCGTAACCTGGAGCAACGAATTGTCAGCTTGCGCGAGAATGCACAGCGTGTACGCGAGGATCGAATTCAGCAGTTACGGGAAGCGTTGAAGGTTGCTGAGTCCATTGGTCTAACATCACCTGCTATCAACTCCACCGCTGCAGTAGATATCACCGTAGAAACGGGAAATAAAATGGACTACCAGCGAGGTAGTAAGGCGTTGGCGGCTGAGATTGATGCGCTGGAGTCTAGGGCCTCTGACGATGCTTTTATTAAAGATTTACGATCGTTGCAAATGAGATATAACTTTTATCGTAAATTGAACATCGACGCTGAAGGTATTTCGGTTTATCGGCAGGATGGTAGTGTTGAGGTGCCCGAGAGTCCGATAAAACCTAAAAAGGGCCTGATCCTAGTGCTGGGGTTTTTGGCTGGGTTGTTATTGGGCGGGTTTATCGCTTTGATCCGGTTTGTATTGAATCGTAATTTAGAAGAGTAGCGAGGCAGGCAAGCCGGTCGCGGCTGAGTGACATCTCATTCGCAGGAGTCATGGTTGATAGTTGTCAATCATTGATAGTGAGTGATCTCTGTTCGGTTTTCATCGAGCCTGTCTATAAGGAGTGTTCTCCCTGTGACAGGCTTTTTGGTGCGCAAGGAATACTCTGCGCTTTAGCGATGTGTTTGGTCGCCTCGGTGGTCATGTCTTGTGCCAAAAAAGATAAACTGCTCAGCGTAAACGGGTTCTGGCTGTCATTGATATTGATATAGCCAGAAAGCCAGGCCTTTACGTGGATGACCCTTAAAGTCATTTTGCTCAAGAGCAGGCATAATACGGGTAGGCTGAATGTGCCTCCCGTGTGGTTGCTGGCTTAGGGTGGGCTGCTCGGTGATTGCAGGGAGGAGCAGAGTGACAGCTGTTTCATTGAATCAGAATGGGTTGAGTGGAGCAGGTGATCGGTAGCGTGCCAAAGACCCAATACAGGGATGAGAAGCGCTTTTTATGCAGCTGCAATCAGGTATGAACATGAATAGACCAACTTAATGCTAGCTCGAAATTTTTTACAGCTTTCCAATATTGCAATTCGTGGTTTGACGCTTGTCAGCAAATTTCTGCTGATTTTCTTTCTTGCCCGTTTTCTAGAGCCGTCTGAGCTAGGCATCTATGGTCTTCTGGCCGCGACCATTGGCTATTCGCTGTATTTGCTCGGGTTCGATTTTTATACCTATAGCACTCGTGAACTGCTCAAACGCGAGCGTGGTGAGTGGGGTGGGCTACTCAAGGCCCAAGGAGCGCTGACCTTGGTGCTCTACGTCATTTTTTTGCCATTGCTCAGCCTTGTTTTTATCAGAGGCTTGCTCCCAATGAAGGTTGTCGGTTGGTTCTTCGCCTTACTGATACTTGAGCATCTGACTCAGGAGTTGGGTCGTTTGCTGATCGCGGTTTCGGATCAACTCTTTGCGAGCCTGGTATTGTTTTTTCGTTCGGGGGTCTGGGCCGTCCTGATCACGGGATTGATGTTCTTCGAACCTGATACGCGAAACCTGGACATGGTATTTGGCGCCTGGACACTGGGGTCGGCGACAGCGCTTTTGTTGGGTATATACCGTGTAAAATGTATGGGTTTATCTGGGTGGCGGCAGGCTGTTGACTGGATCTGGATCATAAAGGGATTGAGGGTAGCGTCCGCGTTGCTGATTGCGACCTTGGCCATTCGGGGGGTCTTCACCCTGGATCGCTACTGGTTCCAGGACCTGGCGGGATTGGACGTGCTGGGGGCCTATGTTTTGTTCATGGGCGTCAGCATGGCGTTGATATCATTTCTGGATGCAGGTGTCTTTGCATTTATTTATCCAGGGCTGATCACCGCCTACCAGCAGCACAATCCAGTCGGTTTTCATCAAGGTATACGCAAATTATTGCTGCAGACCGTTGGTCTTTGCGGCTTTTTTTCTGTAACCGCACTGGTGACGATAGGCCCATTGCTGGCTTGGCTAGGCAAGCCGATTTACAGTGAGCAGCAAGGACTTTTCGTCTGGATCCTTCTTGCGACTGTTTTCTACGCTATTGGCATGATTCCCCACTTTGGGTTATATGCCCAAGGTCGTGATAGGCCGATCATTCATAGCCACATAGCCAGTTTGATCATTTTCGTTCTGGCGACCTGGATTTTTGCGCAGGCTTGGCCTCTTCTCGCAGTACCGCAGGGGCTGTGCGTTAGCTTTTTTGTCGTTTTGTGCTGGAAATCGTGGAGCTTCTATCGCCTCACCCCGGCACCTTACCGTTTATTTCAATCCTGACTTCGTGCAGGAAGCAACCAAGGGACGCGTCAATGTTCACCAATAAAACCATTCTCATCACCGGCGGTACCGGCTCTTTTGGTAACACGTTTGTGCCGATGACCCTGGCCAAATACAACCCGAAAAAGATCATCATCTTTTCCCGAGATGAAATGAAGCAATGGGACATGGCGAAGAAATTCGAGGGTGATTCCCGCGTTCGATTTTTCATCGGCGACGTCCGCGACAAGGAGCGCTTGTACCGGGCACTGGACGGTGTTGATTATGTGGTTCACGCAGCGGCGACCAAGATCGTGCCAACCGCGGAATACAACCCCTTCGAGTGCATCAAGACCAACATCAATGGCGCGATGAACCTGATCGATGCCTGCATCGACAAAGGCATCAAGCGCGTAGTTGCGTTGTCCACCGACAAGGCCAGCAGCCCGATCAACCTGTACGGCGCCACCAAGTTGGCGTCCGATAAACTGTTTGTTGCCGGTAACTCCTACGCCGGCGGCCATGAAACCCGCATGGCGGTTGTGCGTTATGGCAACGTGATGGGGTCGCGCGGATCGGTAATTCCGTTCTTCATGTCGATCAAAGACAAAGGTGAATTACCGATCACCGACGAACGCATGACCCGTTTCATGATTTCCTTGGAAGAGGGCGTCGAACTGGTCTGGCATGCCTTCGAAGACATGGAAGGCGGCGAGATTTATGTGAAGAAGATTCCGTCGATGAAAGTGACAGACCTCGCTCGTGTCGTTGCACCTGACGCTACCCAAAAGATCGTCGGCATTCGTCCTGGCGAAAAATTGCATGAGCAGATGATCAGCGCCGAAGACTCTTACTACACGTACGAGTATCCTGAACACTTCAAGATCCTGCCTGTTATCAACGAATGGGCAACCTGCCCTAAACGTATCAAAGACGGCAAGAAGGTCGCTGAAGGCTTCGTTTACGCCAGTGACAACAACACTGAGTGGATGAGCGATGAAGATCTGAAAAACTGGATCACCCTCAACGAAGCCAAGATCGGGAGTATCTGATACATGATCCCCTACGGTCGCCAGGACATAACCCAAGCTGACATCGATGCGGTGATTGGGGTGTTGCAATCCGACTTCCTCACCCAAGGCCCTATGGTGCCCCGCTTCGAACAGCAGGTTGCCCAGCATGTGGGTGCCAGCCATGCTTTAGCGGTGAACAGCGCGACGTCCGCGCTGCATATCGCTTGTCTTGCACTGGGTCTCGGCCCAGGTGACCGTTTGTGGACAAGCCCCATTACCTTCGTGGCTTCTGCCAACTGCGGTTTGTACTGCGGGGCGCAGGTTGATTTCGTTGATATCGATCCACGCACTTACAACCTTTGCCCGCTGGCGCTGGAGCGCAAGCTGGAGCAGGCCAAACGAGAAGATGCGTTGCCCAAGGTTGTTGTGGCTGTCCACCTCTGTGGTCAGCCCTGCGACATGCAGGCGATCCACGTATTGGCCCAGCGCTATGGCTTCAAAGTAATCGAGGACGCCTCTCACGCCATCGGCGGCAAATACCAAGGCGAGTTTATTGGTAGCGGTAAATACAGCGACATTACTGTATTCAGTTTTCACCCGGTAAAGATCATTACCACCGCTGAAGGCGGCATGGTTTTGACCAACGACGCCGAACTGGCCAATAAAATGGCTCTGCTGCGTAGCCACGGCATTACCCGCGATGCGCAACAGATGACCCATGAGTCGGATGGTCCCTGGTATTACCAGCAGATTGATTTGGGTTTCAATTACCGAATGACCGAGCTGCAGGCTGCCTTGGGCGTCAGTCAGATGGAGCGTCTGGATCAATACATCGCTCGCCGCCATCAATTGGCTGCGCGCTACAACGATCTGTTGGCGGCATTGCCAGTCACAATCCCTTGGCAACATGCCGACAGCTACTCGGGTCTGCATCTTTATGTGATTCGTCTGCAGCTGGATAAAATCAGCAAGACTCATCGCCAGGTGTTTGAATCGCTGCGTGAGCAAGGGATTGGTGTGAACCTGCATTACATTCCGGTTCACACCCAGCCTTACTATGCGCAGATGGGCTTCAAGCCCGAGGACTTTCCGGCAGCGCAAGATTACTACCGTGAAGCCATCAGCATCCCGATGTTCCAGACCATGAGTGATGAACAGCAGGATCAGGTAGTTGCTTCGTTGCGAAAGGCCGTTTCATGACAAGCATTGCAGTATTGCAGGCGAGGACTACCTCATCTCGCCTTCCTGGCAAAGTGCTATTGCCTGTTAATGGCATTCCGCTGGCGGTATTGGCAGCGAAGCGCGCGGCTAACACCGGGCGGGAAGTGATCGTTGCAACTTCCTGCTTGGCTAGTGATGATGCGCTCGTCGACGTGCTCAAGGCTCATGGCTTGAGTTGCTTTCGGGGAAGTCTGGAAAACCCCCTGGAACGTATAGTCCGAGCATTGGACGCCTACCATGATGAGGCCATTGTTTTTCGTTTGACTGCAGACAATGTCTTTCCCGATGGTCGCTTGCTAGACGAAATCGAAGAGGCCTTCGTTCAGGGCGGATGTGAATACCTCTGTTGCAACGGTATAGAGTCCGGCTTGCCTTACGGAGTCAGCGCCGAAGTTACGCGGCTCGGGCACCTGCGCTGGGCGTTGGACAATGCCGTTGATGCTTTTGATACCGAGCATGTAACGCCTTTGATCATCAGACGTTTTGGTCGTCGTTATTTTGAGCGTTATAAATCTCGCAGACTGGGACTGTTGCGCTGCACAGTCGACAACCTAGACGATTATCTGCTGGTCCAAAGGGTGTTCAGCTCGGTTACAGACGCTGTGAGCGTACCCTGTGAAGAGTTGATGCAACGGTTGGAGGTTTCACCGGACCGGCCGATCGTAGTTCAAACGCCTGACAAGCTGGTATTTGGTACCGTGCAGCTAGGGCTGGATTACGGAGTGAGCAATAAATTCGGTCGTCCTGATCTCGTCCAGGCTTGTGAAATGCTTCGTATAGCAGTGACCAACGGCGTCAAGTATATCGATACCGCGCGGGCTTATGGCTCTAGCGAGACCGTTGTGGGGACTGCTTTCAAGGGCGGGTGGGAAGGGCGCGCCACTGTCATTACCAAACTCAGTCCTTTGGCCGATTGTCCAGATGATGCTGATCCCTTGTGGGTGCGAGCGGCTGTAGATGCCAGTATTTTCGAGTCATGCCACCACTTGGAAACAAAGACGCTGAATGTAGTCATGCTGCACCGTGCTGCCCAGCTTGTTCAATGGCAAGGGGCGGCTTGGGAAAGACTCGGCGAGTTACGGCAGCAAGGCGTCATCGCGGCATTAGGTGTTTCTGTGCAGAACCCGGCAGAGCTGCACCGAGCTTTGGTAGAGCCGCTGGTCAGCCATATCCAGCTACCCTGCAACCTTCTGGACTGGCGTTGGGACGACTCGATACCACTCATTGAGGAAGCCAAACAAGGCCGGTCGCTCATCGTCCATGTGCGTAGCGCCTTGTTACAGGGACTACTGGTAAATGACAATGAGGCTAGTTGGCGCTCAGCTCATGTGGATGATTCGGCAACGGTGCGTGAATGGTTGGAGAGTCAGGTTTCGACTTTAGGGCGCAACAGCATTGTGGATCTTTGTTTCGCCTACTTGCGTGCATTGACTTGGGTCGATGGAATTGCCGTTGGAATGGAGAATACTGAACAGCTATTGGAAAATCTGGATCTGTTCTGCCAACCGTCGTTAGAGCCTTGGCAAATATCAACGCTGTTGGCTTCCCGCCCTCTGTTGACGGAGCAGGCATTGAATCCGGCATGTTGGTTGAGGGGGTGAGATTGAGCAAAGGAACAGAGCTGTTTTCATTGACGGGCAAAACGGTACTGATAACTGGTGCGACGGGGTACTTGGGCTCAGCGATGAGCAACGCTGTGGCTGCTGCAGGCGCGCATGTATTGGTTAATTCCCGTTCCTTTGAGCGTGGTACCTTGCTAGTTGAGGAGTTGTCGAGCCAAGGTTTTTCCGCTGAGTTGGCGGTATTCGATGTGGGCGACGAAATACAAGTGCGGGAGTTTATGGACGGATTTGCCCCGCGTGAGCTGCACGTATTGATCAATAATGCCTATGCAGGGAGCGGTGGAACGGTGGAAACCAGCTGCGGTGAGCATTATCTCGATGCTTATGAAGTATCGGTGGTGGCTGCTCATAACGTCCTAAAGTGCGCCCTGCCGGCGATGCGGCGAGCTGTGTGCTCCGCGGGCGAAGCATCGGTCATCAATGTCGGGTCGATGTATGGCGTAGTCAGCCCGGATGCTCGAATTTATGACACTGCTGCGGGAACCAATCCTCCTTTTTACGGTGCAGCCAAGGCCGCAATGATCCACTGGAGCAAATACGCAGCATGTGAGTTTGGTAAGGAGGGTATCCGTATCAACTCAATTTCACCTGGTCCATTTCCGTCAATCCAAGTCCAACAGGCCGCTCCGGAGTTTATTGCCAAACTCGCACAGAAAGTCCCTATGGGACGTATTGGCCAAGCCAGAGAGATAATGGGACCGATCCTGTTTCTTGCCTCCTCGGCGGCGTCTTTTGTAAACGGTACTAACGTGGTAGTGGACGGTGGTTGGACGGCATGGTGAACAAGACCACCGTGGCTTTCCGAGTGGACGCGTCGCTGCTAATAGGTAGCGGGCACGTCATGCGTTGTCTGACGTTGGCCGATGCTCTTCGGCTTGAGGGGGCTGAATGCCACTTCATTTGCCGTGAGCATCCAGGACACTTGCTGGATTTTATTCGTGGCAAGGGATTCAATATCCATCGTTTGAGCACGGTTGACAGCACTGGCTCCTCGGGCGGTCCGGTTCGACAATCTGATGAGCCAGCACATACTCATTGGTTAGGTGTCACTCAATTACAGGATGCGGAAGCCTGTCGTAAGATTCTTGAGGACTTAAAACCTGACTGGCTAGTGGTCGATCATTATGCCTTGGATGCGCAATGGGAAACGTCGCTCCAAGCGTTTGCTCCCCGTCTTTTGGTGATTGACGATCTGGCTGATCGCACACATGTCTGTGATTTATTACTTGACCAGAATCTGGGACACACGGAGCGGGATTACTCGACATTGGTACCTAATGATTGCCGGTTGATGGTCGGTCCGCAATACGCGCTGCTGCGACCCGAATTCGCCAGACTCCGCGAACAAAGTCTGGAGCGGCGACACTCCCCAGAGCTCCAACATATTTTGATTACTATGGGGGGAGTTGATCAGGCGAATGCTACTCGAGTGACGTTGGAAGCCTTGAAAACATGTCCTTTGCCAGCGAACTGCCGAATTAGCGTTGTGATGGGTCTCAAAGCACCTAACTTGGCAGATGTAGCTGACGCTGCGACCAATATGCCATGGTTAACCGAAGTGCTGGTTAATGTTACCGATATGGGCGAGCGAATGGTATCGGCGGACCTCGTTATCGGGGCAGCCGGAGCTACTTCTTGGGAGCGATGCTGTCTGGGAGTTCCCACAATAATGGTGGTATTGGCAGACAATCAAAAATCAGGCGCTGCGGCACTGTTAAGTTCTGGATGTGTTGAGCTGATCGAACAGGTTCGGGATATTCCCAGGAAATTGCCAGCCGCCATACGTGCCTTGGCGAACGAGAGAACATTGACAGAACTGAGTGAGAATGCACGCAGAATCTGCGATGGCTTGGGGGTTCAGAAAGTTATCAAGCAAATGGGTGATACGAATGGATAATTCGCAGGCAGTGCATTTATCGATACGTAAAATGACAGCGGATGATCTGAATGTTGTCCTTGGATGGCGTAATCATCCCGACATTCGTCGTTATATGTACACCCAACATGAAATCTCAATCGAAGAGCATCGCACGTGGTTTAAGCGTGCTTCTCAAGATTCACACAAACACCTACTGGTTTTCGAGATAGATAAAAAACCTCAAGGCTTTGTGAATATTACGGAGCTGAGTTCGCACGGAGTGGCGGACTGGGGGTTCTACATTGCACCGGATGCTGTTAAAGGTACTGGTCGCCAGTTGGGAAAAGCAGCTCTAGGGTATGCTTTTAATAACCTCAATCTGCATAAGGTCTGTGGTCAGTCACTCGCGTTCAATGAGCGATCAATTCAGTTTCATCATGGTTTGGGATTTCAGCAGGAAGGTACTCTGCGCGATCAGCACTACGATGGCGAAAATTATCATGCGGTCATCTGCTTTGGTTTATTGAGCAATGAATGGCAGCCAGAAGATGGGAATCAATAATATGCCGAATCCTAGTATTACTATTTCAGGTCGAAAAATTGGGGCTGATGAGCCGCCGTATATTATAGCCGAGTTGTCTGCTAATCATAACGGTAACTATGAAACCGCGAAGAGAATTATCGAAGAAGCAAAAAAGGCTGGTGCTGACGCGATCAAGTTGCAAACCTATACTGCCGATACCATTACGCTGGATTGTGACTCTCCGGATTTCAAAATCAGTGGCGGGCTCTGGGATGGACGGACGCTTTATGAACTCTATCAAGAGGCTCACATGCCTTGGGAATGGCATGCGCCGCTTTTTGATTATGCGCGTAAATTAGATATTACGATTTTTAGTTCGCCCTTCGACAGTACGGCAGTCGATCTGCTGGAAGGGTTAAATGCTCCAGCCTATAAGATTGCGTCATTTGAGGCTATTGACTTACCTCTGATCAAGTATGTCGCCAGTACCGGTAAACCCATGATTATTTCCACCGGGATGGCTGACGCCGAAGAGATAGCAGAAGCTATTGAGGCTGCTCGTGAGGGGGGGTGTAAGGAACTGGCAATACTTCATTGTGTAAGCGGTTATCCTGCCCCAGCACATGATTACAACCTGCGTACAATACCCGACATGATCCAGCGTCATGGGCTGGTGACTGGTTTATCGGATCACACATTGGACAATACTACTGCAATAACAAGTGTTGCGCTGGGGGCTTCAATCATTGAAAAACATTTTACTCTTGATCGGAGCGGGGGTGGCCCCGATGACAGTTTCTCACTTGAGCCTGCGGAACTGGTAGCCTTGTGTCGGGATAGTAAGACTGCATGGGCTGCGCTGGGTAAGGTTGATTATGGGCGGAAGTCTAGCGAGCAAGGGAATGTGCAGTTTCGGCGGTCATTGTATTTTGTAAAGGATTTGAAATCGGGCGAAAGGATCACAAGTGACTCGATTAGAAGCGTACGTCCTGGGTTTGGACTCGCACCTAAGAATCTGGGCGATCTTATTGGTAGAACCGTAGCGAGAGATGTTTCGCAATATAGCCCGGTTAGAAGTGCTGATATAGATGGGGAGTAGAATTAAGTCAGTGATGTTAAATACGTATGGGGGTGGCTAGTTGAAGCAAAAAATAAAAATGCTCTTGCGTTTTTTTGAGAAGTGTTTGAGTACGTTTGTTTCATTGGTTTTTATATTGTTTTTCTCTCGGAGAACTGTTTTTGAAAAAAAATCGAACCGAAGCGAGAAAGTTATTGTTCTAGGGAATGGCCCTTCATTACGGACTGATCTTGAGGCTGTCGTTAAACTGAGCAGTAATAGTTATATTGATGTGTGTGTTGTCAATGACTTCGCTTTTTCTGACGCTTTTTTTAAGATTCGTCCATGTTTTTATGTATTGGCTGATCCCAATTATTGGAAAGAGGGCGTTATAGGGGAGCTGCATGTTCGGCGAGAACGACTGATAGATATATTGGTCAATAAGGTGACCTGGCCGATGCGGGTGATGTTGCCTGTTGAAGCAAAGCAAACTTTTAAGTTAAATGATGCGACATCACAATTTGTTGCTTTTGAGTTTTATAATCGAACCCCCGTGGATGGGTTCGATTGCATGAAGTTTCGATTGTTCGACTATAGAGTTGGGATGCCGCCTCCATTTAATGTGCTGATAGCCGCATTAACGTTATCTATTGCTAACGGCTATAAGAAAATTTTTGTTTTGGGGGCCGACCACTCTTGGCATGAAGAGTTGAGCTTTGTAGATGGAGAGGGGGTTTTGGTTGCGCAGAAACATTTTTATGATAATGAGGCGGAGCGGAAACCAGTTTATAAAGATGGGAGCGAGTTTTTTACAATAGGTGATCTGTTTATTCGCTGGGGGAAGGTGTTTAAAATCTATGAAATACTGGCTCTATATGCGAGCTATAGGGGGGCGGTCGTTTATAATTTGAGCAGTAAAACTTATATTGATGCTTTTCCTCGAGCGACAATTGAAGAGTTTGATGAATTATGAGGGTGCGTAGTTTTCTTATAGGTGTTGCATTTGTTTATTTGGTTTTTTCCATTTTAAGTGTGGTTTATGGTTCGTTCGGTTATAGAGCGGTTGCAGCTTTTATAGGGTGTTCTGTTTTACTGTACATGACTACCAAGACTGATATAGGTGGTCTTCGATTAGCGCAAATGTTGGTTTTTGTTGTTTTGGTTATTTTTGCGTTTTCAATTTTTAGTTTGCAATCAACAGAAGGGCGTAGCCTATTTGCTGTGTTGGTCTTTTTGGGGGCGCTTGGTATTTGTTGGTTTTCAATTGCAAGTTATTCTACTTTTTATCTGTATGAGCTTCCTTTTTATTTTGTTTTAGGGGGGACTTTAATTCTTTTTTTGGGCTTTGGGTATGGTCCTGCTGAATTTAATACAGTTCTGAGTGGCTATAGTCGAAACGGATATTCCGCTATTTTATTGGCTTTTGCAGGAGGGTACATTTTTTCGAGGGTGTATAGGGATAAAAAAATTTCTCTGTTGTTGTTAGTCTTGGTTCTTGTCTCAAGCTTTCCTTTGTATGGCCGCAGTGGGATTGCTATGGCCTTTGCTTTAGTGCTAGCTGTTTTATGTCATAAAAGTATTAAGTTGGCGGCGCTGTTTGGGTTGTGTGGAGTCGTTGGTGTGATATTTAGTTTGGGTAGTATAGAAGGTTATATTTATGGGGCAACTAATTTTTCGGCAGGTATAGAGAGTCCGCGTTCTGAAATGTTGGAGCAATATGCTAATGCACTTGATGTGATGGGTCTGTTCTTTGGTGTGGATGTTGGGCGTGTTCCTATTATTTTGGAATATGGTAAAAATCCTCACAATGCTTTCATTTTGTTGCATTCATATTATGGGTTGGCGGTGTTTCCGTTGTTGTGTCTATTTGTTGTTTCGCTTCTGAAGTTGTTTGTTGATGGGCGGTATATGCTTTTAGTAGTGGCGTTGTTGTTTCTGTTTCGAGCTTTTTTTGATATTATTTATCTTTTTGGGCTGTTTGATTACTTGTTGTTTCCTTTGTTGTTTTATGCGATTTTTGTGAATTACTTTAGGCCTGAACTTTATTTGGTTTCTTCGTTGGAAGAACGGTTATGAATATTAAGCGTTATATTAAGTCTAATAGAGAGCTTTATTTGAAAGTGCGCGAAGCAATAATGCGCTATCGAAAAATTCGCTATGGTTGGACTGGTGTGCCAGTTACCACTTGGGTAGTCGCTAAGCAAAAATATATTGCCAAGGATTTTAGTATTGGTGAGTATGGGTTTGTCGGTCGGGATTGTACAATTTACCCGAAGGTGAAGGCCGGCAGGTTTGTACTTATTGCACCAGAGGTTTCAATTTTGGGTGGCGATCATGAGTATCGAAAAATTGGAACTCCTATCTGTTTTTCTGGTAGAGAAATTATTTCCGAGACAGTAATAGGCGATGATGTATGGATAGGCATGTCTGCGAAAGTCATTGCTGGCGTAAATATTGGATGTGGAGCCATTGTTGCGGCTGGAGCTATAGTAACACGTGATGTCCCACCTTTTGCGATCGTTGCAGGTATTCCTGCAGAGGTCATTCGCTATCGATTTGAGCGCGAAGAAGATAAAGCCTTACACCTAAAAGAGCTCGCTAGAATTTCTTCTTATGGTGAGTTGGTAACGGATCTTAATTGATAGAGGCATGGTTATGAAAAAAGCACTAATTACTGGAGTTACTGGTCAGGACGGCTCCTACCTCGCAGAGTTGTTGCTCGAAAAAGGTTACGAAGTCCACGGCATCAAGCGTCGAGCTTCCTCCTTCAATACTCAGCGTGTAGATCATATCTATCAGGATCCACATGTCGATAACCGCAATTTTGTCCTCCATTACGGCGACCTGAGCGACTCCTCGAACCTCACCCGAATCATCAAGGAGGTTCAGCCGGATGAGGTCTACAACCTAGGTGCCCAGTCTCACGTTGCCGTGAGTTTCGAGTCTCCTGAATACACCGCTGATGTCGATGCGATGGGCACCTTGCGAATTCTTGAAGCCATTCGTTTGTTGGGGCTCGAGAAAAAAACCCGTTTTTATCAAGCATCGACTTCTGAGCTGTATGGCCTGGTGCAAGAAACGCCGCAGAAGGAAACGACTCCTTTCTACCCGCGCTCCCCGTATGCCGTGGCAAAGCTGTATGCCTACTGGATCACAGTGAACTACCGTGAGGCCTACGGCATGTATGCCTGTAACGGCATCTTGTTCAACCATGAGTCCCCACGTCGTGGCGAGACTTTCGTAACACGCAAGATCACCCGGGCTCTGGCGAACATTTCTCAAGGGCTGGAGCAGTGTCTGTTCTTGGGCAATATGGACGCATTGCGCGATTGGGGGCATGCCAAGGACTACGTGCGCATGCAGTGGATGATGCTGCAGCAGGATCAACCGGAAGACTACGTGATCGCCACAGGTGTTCAATATTCGGTACGTGAGTTTGTGCGCTGGTCCGCAGCTGAGCTGGGGATTACCTTGCGTTTTGAAGGTGAGGGGGTAGAAGAACGGGCTGTGGTCGAGCGCATTGACGGCGAGTTGGCACCGGCGTTGAATGTCGGGGATGTGATCGTACGTGTCGACCCGCGTTATTTCCGGCCTGCCGAGGTTGAAACCTTGCTGGGTGATCCGAGCAAAGCCAAGAAGAACCTTGGTTGGGTACCGGAAATCACTGTGCAAGAGATGTGTGCCGAAATGGTCCGTGAAGACCTCAAGGCCGCTCAGCGTCATGCCTTGCTCAAGCAGCACGGTCATGAAGTTCCGGTTGCTGTGGAGAACTAATGATGTCCCGCGAATTGAACCAGAACATTTTTGTCGCCGGCCATCGCGGCATGGTCGGCTCGGCCATCGTGCGTCGTCTTCAGGCCCTGGGTTATCGCTCCATTCTGTGTGCCGGGCGGGACGAACTGGACCTGCTGGACCAGCGGGCGGTACGCGCCTACTTCGCCGAGCACCGAATTGATCAAGTGTATCTGGCGGCGGCCAAGGTGGGAGGGATTCACGCTAACAATACGCTCCCCGCTGACTTCATCTACGACAACTTGATGATCCAGGCGAACGTGATCCAGGCGGCTCACGCGTCGGACGTTCAGCGGCTGTTGTTTCTTGGGTCTTCCTGCATCTACCCCAAGCACGCGGTTCAGCCTATGAAGGAAGACGCGTTGCTGACGGGGATTCTGGAGCCAACCAACGAGCCCTATGCGATCGCCAAGATTGCCGGGATCAAGTTGTGCGAGAGCTATAATCGCCAACACGGACGTGACTACCGAAGTGTTATGCCGACCAATCTTTACGGGCCTCATGACAATTACCATCCACAAAACAGCCACGTGATTCCGGCATTGCTTCGCCGCTTCCATGAGGCCGTGCAGGCCGATCAGGCCGAAGTGGTAATCTGGGGCAGCGGCAATCCGATGCGTGAATTCCTGCATGTCGATGACATGGCAGCGGCCAGTGTGCATGTGATGGAGCTTGATGGTGCTACCTATCAGGCCAACACCCAGCCAATGCTGTCGCACATCAACGTAGGGACTGGTAAAGACTGTACGATCCGTGAGCTTGCGCAGACCATCGCCAAGGTCACCGGCTTCAAGGGGCTGCTGTCTTTTGATGCAAGCAAGCCTGATGGTTCTCCGCGCAAGTTGATGGATGTCTCGCGACTTCGTGCGCTGGGCTGGCAGGCGACGATAGATCTGGAAGAAGGGCTGGGCGATGCTTATCGCTGGTTTGTAGAGCATCGGCTGGAAGCCAGGGATTAATGCACTGCGGATTGGATTTATCAGGCTATTGATGTAATAAGCCTATGAATAAAAAGAACTTAACGGCCACATCGATAGCAGCAAAGGACGATTTTGTATGTTTCTTCCAGTAATCATGGCGGGTGGCTCGGGGTCTCGCCTCTGGCCGTTGTCTCGCCAGCTCAATCCCAAGCAATTTTTGCCTTTGGTTGATTCCGAGCAATCATTGCTCCAGGCGACAATCACGCGTCTGGAAGGGCTTGATCATCATCTGCCGATACTGATCTGCAACGAGCAACACCGCTTCCTAGCCGCTGAACAGTTACGCCAGATGGAAATGGAGCAAGCCCGGATTTTGCTGGAGCCAGTAGGGCGGAACACCGCCCCGGCGATTGCTTTGGCGGCATTGCAAGCCACCGCCCTGGGCGACGATCCGATCCTGCTGGTACTGGCCGCCGATCATCTTATTCAGGATGTTGAAGCTTTCCACGCCAGTATCGGTCGGGCGTTGGCCCTGGCTGAAGAAGGTAAGCTGGTGACGTTTGCAATCGTACCAACCCATCCTGAGGTTGGTTTTGGTTATCTGGAAAAGGGCGACGCGCTTGGCCACGGCGGTTTCGCCGTCAGCCGGTTTGTGGAGAAGCCTGACTCAGACACGGCGCAAATGTACCTCGACAGTGGCCAATATTTTTGGAACAGCGGGATGTTCATGTTCCGGGCCAGTCGTTATCTGCAGGAGCTTGAGCGTTTTGCACCGGATATTCTCCGTGCCTGCCGCGCTTCCTTTAAGGGTGCACAGCAGGACATGCATTTTACCCGGGTCGATCTTGAAGCCTTTACTGCCTGTCCCGAGAACTCCATTGACTACGCAGTGATGGAGCACACCGCTGATGCCGTCATGGTGCCGCTCGATGCAGGCTGGAGTGATGTCGGGTCATGGTCGGCGCTTTGGGACACGGGCGACAAGAACGCAGATGGCAATGTGCTTAAAGGCGACGTACTCACCGAACGCACGAGCAGCAGCTATGTGCATGCCACCCATCGGCTTGTAGCGACTATCGGGATTGATAATCTCGTGATCGTCGAAACCAAGGATGTGGTGCTTGTAGCCTGCAAGGACCATGTGCAGGACGTGAAGAAAATTGTTGAACAGCTGAAGAGCTGTAAACGTTCTGAATATGCCAGCCATCGTGAAGTTTATCGTCCATGGGGTGTTTACGACTCGGTCGATAATGGCCTGCGTTATCAAGTCAAACGCATTACCGTTAATCCAGGTGCTAAGCTATCGGTGCAGATGCATCATCATCGCGCGGAACACTGGATAGTGGTCAGTGGAACGGCGCGGGTGACAAATGGGGATAAAACCTATTTGGTGACGGAAAATCAGTCGACTTATATACCAATTGGTCAGGTCCATGCGCTGGAAAACCCCGGCGTCATTCCTTTGGAGTTGATTGAAGTGCAGTCAGGCACTTACCTGGGCGAAGATGATATTGTTCGCTTTGAAGACAGATATGGTCGTGTAAAGGAATGATGGCTTGAAGATTTCAATTATTACCGTGTCTTATAACAGTGCGGCGACAATACGTGACACTATTGAGTCGGTCTTATCTCAGAGTTATAAGAATATTGAATATATTGTAGTGGATGGCGCCTCCAAAGATTCGACCATGGCTATCGTCAACGAGTACAGCGACAGGATTGCAAAAATCGTCAGTGAGCCCGATAAAGGCATCTATGATGCAATGAATAAGGGTATTGCATTGGCTACAGGGGATGTGGTCGGAATTCTTAATTCTGATGATTTCTTTGAAGCCAATGATGTGATTGATTCTGTTGTAAAAACGTTTGACTCTTCTCCAGAGAGTCAACTGGTTTTCGGCGACATTGTGTTTGTAAACGCTGATGACCTGAACACCGTGACCCGTTTTTATGGTGCCGGGCACTTTCGTCCCTGGAAACTTCGTTTTGGTTGGATGCCGCCACATCCGGCAACATTCGTACGAACTGACGCTTACAAGGCAATAGGCCCTTATTCCGTGGAATATAAGATTTCTGCGGATTATGAAATGTTTGTTCGTTTGCTATTGGTCCATAAGTTCAAGTTCGCCCGACTTGAGAAGATATTGGTTCGCATGCGCGCCGGTGGCGTCAGTACTTCGGGTGTCAGAAGTAGCCTGCACCTGAATAAGGAAATTGTGCAGGCCTGTCGCAGAAATGGCGTTTATACCAATATTTTGATGGTGCTGAGCAAGATACCCTTCAAGTTGTTTGAATATATCCGGCGTCCAAAAGGTTACGTCCAATGACTCGTGTGCTAGTGACGGGGGGGACCGGGTTTGTTGGGGCTGCGCTGGCTGAAAAAATCAAACGCGATGGGCGGTTTGAAGTCAGCGTCTCTGTTCGTGATGAACGACAATTGCCAGGTATTCATACCCACCGTGTACCGGGTCTGGACGCTGAAACTTCTTGGTCGACGGCGCTTGACGGTATGGATGTGGTTGTCCACACCGCTGCGCGTGTTCATGTAATGCGCGACTTTTCAAGCGATCCGTTGACCGAGTTCAGAAAGGTTAACGTCGAAGGAACGCTGAATCTGGCTCGCCAAGCTGCCGCTTCTGGAGTACAGCGCTTTGTTTTCCTGAGTTCGATCAAGGTAAACGGTGAGGGCACCGAGCCGGGAAAACCTTACAAGCCGGATGATGTCCCGCATCCGCTTGATCCTTACGGCGTTTCAAAAATGGAAGCCGAGAATGCGCTGCTTGAACTGGCGGAAGAAGTACAAATGGAAGTGGTCGTGATTCGACCCGTTCTGGTTTACGGTCCTGGGGTCAAAGCGAATTTCCTCAGTATGATGCGCTGGCTTGACAAAGGGGTTCCGCTGCCATTGGGAGCCATTCATAACGCACGCAGTCTGGTTGCCTTAGACAATCTGGTTAGTTTGATTGTGACGTGTGTGGACCATCCAGCGGCTGCCAATCAGGTCTTTCTTGTCAGCGACGGGGAAGATCTATCGACCACTCAGTTATTAGCTCGTATTTCGCAAGCGCTGAAAAAACCTTCCCGATTGATTCCGGTTCCCTCTTGGGCGCTTAACCTTGTTGCGCGCTTGTTGGGTAAAGGTGATTTTTCGAAGCGATTATGTGGTTCGCTTCAGGTCGATATCAGTAAAACACGCGCATTGTTGAACTGGTCTCCAGAGATCAGTGTTGATCAAGGGCTGGCCAAGACAATCAGTCATTTTGTGGAACAGGGTAAATAATGGTCTGGCAAGGTTTAGTAGTCATAGTAGCGGTATCTTTTTTGACGACTTGGCTGCTGCGCCGTTATGCATTGGCCCGAAGCATCATCGACGTCCCCAACGCCCGCAGCTCACATACGGTCCCAACCCCACGCGGTGGCGGCCTGGCAATAGTCCTGAGTTTTCTGTTGGCCTTGCCCTTATTGGCACTTGCCGATTTTCTACCGTGGCCGACCATGTGGGCCATGCTGGGAGCCGGCACGGCCATCGCTGTTCTCGGTTTTCTTGACGATCATGGACACATTGCGGCCCGCTGGCGTTTGCTCGGGCACTTTACGGCGTCGGTATGGGCGTTATATTGGTTGGGTGGCTTGCCCTCCCTTACGTTCTTCGGCCTGGAGCTTGAATTGGCTTGGCTAGGGCACGTCCTTGCCGTTTTTTACCTGGTCTGGATGCTCAACCTCTACAACTTCATGGACGGCATCGACGGTATTGCAAGTGTCGAGGCCATTTGCGCCTGCCTTGGTGCGTGCCTGTTGTACTGGCTGGCTGGTTTTGACAGCTTGATAGTTGTCCCCTTGGTACTGGCAATGGCGGTAGCGGGTTTCCTGTATTGGAATTTCCCTCCCGCTCGAATTTTCATGGGAGACGCAGGAAGTGGGTTTCTGGGCATTCTCCTCGGTCTGTTGTCGTTGCAGGCAGCCTGGGCTTCATCCAAATTGTTTTGGGTGTGGCTGATTTTGTTGGGTGTCTTCATCGTCGATGCAACCGTCACCTTGATACGACGCCTGCTACGAGGCGATAAGGTGTATGAGGCCCATCGCAGTCATGCGTACCAATTCGCTTCGCGTCAGTATGGTCGGCATATGCCGGTGACATTGGCTGTGGCGGCGATCAACGTGTTCTGGCTTTTGCCGCTGGCGGCATGTGTCGTATTGTGGGATCTGGATGGCGCGTTGGCGTTGGTAGTCGCCTATGTTCCGTTGGTGCTGCTTGCCCTCAGGTTTCATGCTGGAGAGCTGGAGAAGGCCTGATTTCAGGGTAAGGTTCGCGTTTTTCCGTTTGTTGGTTGTCTAACAGACGGAAATATATTGCGAGCTTTAGGAATGCATATGTTTTAGGAGCTGGCCAAGGTGCGTGAAGGGGTTATGGATAAAATAAGATCGGCTTTGTTGGGGCTGCCAAGGCGTCACAAACGCGCAATCCAGGTAGCCACAGATGTGGTTTTGGTCTGGGCCGCCTTATGGCTGGCATTCGTCGTCCGACTGGGTGTCGAGGCGTTGGCGAGCCCGATCGAAACGCATCTATGGCTTTTTGCATCCGCTCCCCTGATCGCTATCCCGATTTTCATCCGCTTTGGCATGTACCGCGCTGTCATGCGTTATTTTGGTAACGATGCGTTGATCACTATCTGCAAGGCAGTCAGCCTCTCGGCTTTGCTATTGGCACTGGTAGTGTATTGGTACAGCAACCACACCAACGTGGTCCCGCGCTCCATCATCTTCAACTATTGGTGGCTGAGCCTGATCATGATCGGCGGCTTGCGCCTCATGATGCGTCAATACTTTCTGGGAGACTGGTTCACCGCAGCCCAGCATGTACCCTTCACCAACCGTGACGACGGCTTACCCAAAGTCGCTATTTACGGTGCCGGTGCCGCTGGTAACCAGCTCGTCGCCGCCTTGCGTATGGGGCGGGTGATGCGTCCGGTCGCGTTCATCGATGATGATCGCAGCATCGCAGACCGAGTGATCGCCGGCCTGCAGGTCTACCAACCTAAACATATTCAAAAGATGATCGATGCGACTGGTGCGCAAGAGATTTTGCTGGCGATCCCGTCTTCGTCACGGGGGCGTCGGCGTGAAATATTGACGTTGCTGGAAGGTTTTCCGCTGCATGTGCGCAGTGTTCCCGGCTTCATGGATCTGGCGAGTGGCCGGGTCAAGGTTGATGACATCCAGGAAGTGGATATTGCGGATCTTCTTGGGCGCGATCCTGTGCCTGCACAAGCTGATTTGCTTGAGCATTGCATCGCCGGACAGTCGGTTTTGGTGACGGGGGCGGGAGGTTCGATTGGTTCTGAGCTTTGTCGACAAATTCTCGCCCTCAAGCCCACTACGCTGCTGCTGTTCGAGCATAGTGAGTTCAATCTCTACAGTATTCTGTCTGAACTTGAGCCGCGAATTGCTCGGGAATCGTTGTCTGTCCGCTTGCTGCCTATCCTGGGTTCGGTGCGCGATCAGCACAAGTTACTGGACGTGATGAAGACTTGGAATGTCGACACGGTCTATCACGCCGCCGCTTATAAGCATGTGCCCATGGTTGAGCACAATATTGCCGAAGGTGTCTTGAACAACGTAATCGGGACGTTGAACACCGCACAAGCCGCATTGCAGGCGGGCGTATCGAATTTTGTATTGATTTCCACCGACAAAGCCGTGCGCCCCACCAACGTGATGGGCAGCACCAAGCGCCTTGCAGAGCTGACCTTGCAGGCCCTGAGCCGTGAACTGGCGCCAGTACTGTTTGGCGATACGGCCAATGTCTCACGCGTTAATAAAACCCGCTTCACCATGGTCCGGTTCGGAAATGTACTGGGCTCGTCAGGGTCGGTTATTCCGTTGTTCCATAAGCAGATCAAGTCCGGCGGGCCGTTAACCGTTACGCATCCCAAGATCACGCGTTATTTCATGACCATTCCTGAGGCCGCACAGTTGGTGATTCAGGCCGGCTCCATGGGCTTGGGGGGAGATGTGTTTGTACTGGACATGGGCGAACCGGTGAAGATTGTCGAGCTGGCGGAGAAGATGATTCACCTGTCTGGCTTGAGTGTTCGCTCGGAAAAGAACCCTCATGGCGACATTTCAGTCGAGTTCACGGGGCTGCGTCCTGGCGAGAAGCTTTACGAGGAGTTGCTGATTGGCGATAACGTTGTCGCGACCCCGCATCCGATGATCATGAGCGCCAACGAAGATCACCTACCATGGGATGTGCTCAAGGTCCGGCTGGCGGAGCTGCTGGCTGCCATCGAACACGATGACTACGCCAGAGTCCGTCAATTGCTGCGCGATACCGTCAGTGGCTACGCCCCGGACGGCGAGATCGTCGACTGGATCTACCAGCAACGTCGCCTGGAACCCTGATTGTTACACACCCTGTAACGTACACACTTTTGACAGCCCCCCATCATTGCCTAAGTTTGAGGAGCAGCTTCGGAAAAGCTGCTTCTCTCTTAACGATGTCATGGAGCGTCACTTATGCGTACAGGCTATTTCTACTCTCTGGTTTTTGCCCTTCTGACCAGCGCCTCTATAGCTGTTATCGCTGCGCCCGCGGTCAAGCCCGAGACGACGGCTGCGCCGCAGGCATTGGAACTTTCGGCTAAACCGCAAGGCGCCAAGGTGGATCTGAACGTGGCGGACGCCGCGATGCTGCAACGCGAACTGGCGGGGATAGGCAAGGCCAAGGCAGAAGCGATTGTTGCATATCGCGAGAGTAATGGAGCCTTCTCTTCGGTGGAGGAGTTGCTGGAGGTCAAGGGGATTGGCAAGGCGATTCTCGACAGGAATCGTGACAAGCTGGAAGTTAACTGAGCCGTAATGAGTAGAGAAGGCCGATCAAAATGATCGGCCTTTTTCGTATGACTATTTCCTTAACAGCTCGTCGCTCCGTGGCCGTCCTTGCGAGAAAAGATTCTGCTTCGATCGGGTGGTTAAGCGCTTCCCAAAATTAATGAAGGGTATCTCAACTAGCTTATGAACGAAATAGCTTAAAATGATTGTGATTGGTAGGGTGATAATACAGAAGAACTGTAGTTTTTCATGCGGCGAAGGCGCGCTAAAAAATAAAGGCAGAGCATATTTTGAAGTATAAAAAACTGCTGCGCCGTGGAGTAGGTAGGTTGAATATGAAATGTCACCCATGAGCTTCAGTGTTTTTGCAATATATTTTTGTGGCTTTTTGTCCAAACTCAAGACGGACCAGCAAGCTATTCCGCATATCAAAGTAAAGACTGCTCTATTGAGTCCTGTGACGATGTTTATTTGGTTGCCGTCGACGGGCCAATATGCAAAAGCTATGCAGGCACCAACGAGCGCGATCAGAGGGTATAGATTGTTTGCGGGTGTATGTGATTTTCTAATAATTCCGATTCCAACGCCTATAGAGAAAAGAAATGCTTGATTAAATGGATTTATATATGTTCCCCATTGTTGAGCTAAGGTCTGTGTGGTGACGAGTGAATAGCTTGAAATATAAAAGTACATGAGGCCAAGGACCAAGCTTGCGCAGAGATAGAGAATTTTCCGTTTTGCCAATATGACGAGAAGTGGAAATAAAGCATAAAAAACCATTTCGTTTCCGATTGACCAGCCACCTACAGGTATATAGTTCTTGGGTGAGTAAAATCCAAAAGCAAGGGTGAGATTAGATATGTATTTACCCCAATCAATAACAAAATTTGGTGTTGCTAGGTATAGATAAAAACCTGTTAGAAGTGTGGCTATCCAGTAAAGTGGAGCAATTCTTAGTATTCGTTTGATAAGGTAGTCAAGTAATTTCTGATTGGATAGCTTTAGGTCAAAATAAGCGATGTAGAGAGAGATGCCGCTGATGATATAGAATGTTGATACGGCATACACCCCAAGTCTACCTAGAGTGGTACTGCTGTCGGGGGTTCCTATGCTCCAACTCATGAAATGATAAATCATTACGCACAAGGCAAGAATGCCTCTCAGGTAGTCAATGGAATCTATTCGATGCATGAGTTTTCTTGCTCGGAGTTAATTATACTTAAGTTAATATAGCGCTATCATACGACATGGAATTGCCTGTCTCAGTAGTATCGCAGATTTCGAGGCTTGTGGCCCATAGCGAATCAAGCTGAGAAAGTGGCGTTCGAAGTGTGGTGCTAGGCCGTGAAGATTAAAGGGGCGGCTGGACGTAAAATTTGAATGGCCGATGCGCACTGACTACTGAACAAGACGTGGACCATGGGCAGTAGAACTTCCCTGTCCACCAGCCGATTAAAGCTATGCACCAGCATCATGGCTGGTCGTTGACAGCGGATCTATTCGTGACTGGCAAATCTATGGCTAGCTGACCAAGAGGGCAAGCGCCTGGCATGCCAAGCGATGAGCCTCTACCTCAACGACTCCGAGCAACTACATTCAAGTTGCTCAATCTCGCCACTGATCAAGGAGTTCATTGTCATGCACAAAAACTACCCAGCCGCCTACCAAGTCAGCAAAGGCTCGGCCCTGCAAGTGGACAAACCCTTCTACGACCGCATCCGCACCCAGCAGGACAAGCGCACCCTGATCGAACAGTTCGAGGTCCCCATCCGCACCGGCCGCGCTTGGCACGTACCTGCCGGTCATGTGTTCCGCGTCACGACCCCCGTGGGCCCGCAGGTGGGGGACTTCAACGTCTGGAATGCCCACGATCCACGGGAGCGTCTGTGGGCGGCGCGCACGCGTCAGCTCCAGGGTGCTCACGTCAGCACCCATGACCGGTTGTGGTCGAACCTGCCGTTTTTGCGGCCGTTGGTGACCATTACCGATGACAGTCTGGCCGGTTATGGCATCGACGAGCATGGTGGACGGTTGCACGATCTGCTGGGTACGCGCTGTGATCCGTACGTGAACAGGATGCTGACCGGCGAGGATTTTCACCATCATTGCCATTCGAACCTGACCCGTGCGGTATTACCCCATGGCCTGACCGAGTTCGATGTGCACGATGTGCTGAATATTTTCCAGTGTACTGGACTCAATCATGACGACATGTACTTCATGAAGGCCTGTCCGGCGCAGAAGGGCGATTACCTGGAGTTTTTTGCCGAGATCGATTTGCTGTGTGCCTTGTCCACTTGCCCCGGTGGTGATCTGTCGCTGGCGATGTGGGGGCCGGATGCGCAGGATCCCCTGAGTGTCTGTCGTCCGTTGGGGGTGGAGATCTATCGGTTGGAGGATTCATTGCTGGCGGGCTGGAGCCAGCCTGAGCGGGCGGCGTACAAGGGGCTGCATGGCTTGCAGATTGCCAAGGCGGATTGGGAAAGGTGATGCAGTAGGCGCTGGCTTTGTAGGAGCTGGCGAAGCCTGCGATCTTTTGATCTTCGCTCCAGACTCAATTGATAGGAGAAAGATCGCAGCCTCGTTGCACTCGACAGCTCCTACAGACCCAGCGGGAGCAAGCTCCCTTGCCACACAAGCAGATCAACGATCCTTGGCTTCCTTCGCATCCATTTCCGCATTGCGTTCGGCAACGCGCTTGCGTTGCTCATCGGTCAACTCGACCTTGTGGGCGGTGTCGCGCAGCATCATCAGGCCACCCACGATCGAGCCGATTGCTACGATCAGAATCAACCAGGCATACCAGGGCATAGGGTTCTCCTTGAGGGGGGGGCGATGGACGGGCGAACGTTTCGCCGATCCATCGCACCTACCACTTATGAGCGAAGGTTGTTCGCAGTGGTTCCATACTACGCCCGTTCGGTTGGCTTCACCTCAAAGCCCGGTCAGCATCGCATCGGCGGGAGCGTCCGCGCGCAGTTGTGCGGTGAGGATGAAGTAGACGAAACCCACCGCCATGAAGCCGAGGAAGATCAGCCCGATCAGCGCGTTGAACCACGCCATCGCCACCAGGCACACCACTGCCAATACCAGGGCGATGCCGGGTACAAGCGGATAGCCCGGCGCGCGAAAGGTGCGCTCCAGGTTGGGTTCGGTTTTACGCAATTTGAACAGGCTGAGCATGCTCATGATGTACATGACGATCGCGCCGAACACGGCCATGGTGATCATGGCGGCGGTCAGGGTCATGCCGCCGAGGTTGATCAGGCCGTCGCTGTAGATCGCCGCGATGCCGATCAGTCCGCCGGCGATGATGGCCCGGTGCGGCGTCTGGAAGCGTGACAGTTTGGCCAGGGAGGCGGGCAGGTAGCCGGCGCGGGCCAGGGCGAAGAACTGGCGCGAGTAGCCAAGGATGATGCCGTGGAAACTCGCCACCAGGCCGAACAAGCCGATCCACACCAGCATGTGCAGCCAGCCGGAGCTTTCGCCGACCACGGTTTTCATGGCTTGGGGCAGGGGATCGTTGATGTTCGACAGGGTGCGCCAGTCGCCGACACCGCCGGCCATGAACATGACGCCCATGGCCAGGAACACCAAAGTCAGGATGCCGCTGATGTAGGCCTTGGGAATCGTGCGTTTCGGGTCCTTGGCTTCTTCGGCGGCCATGGCCGCGCCTTCGATGGCCAGGAAGAACCAGATGGCGAAGGGAATCGCGGCAAACATGCCGGCAATGGCCGGTGCGCCAAACACATCGGAACCGGCCCAGCCGTTCAGGGCAAAATTGCTGAAACTGAACGCCGGGGCCACGACGCCCATGAACACCAGCAGTTCGGCCACCGCCAGGACGCAGACGATCAGCTCGAACGTCGCGGCCAGTTTCACCCCGAGGATGTTCAGGCCCATGAACACGATATAGGCCCCGACCGCCGCGTGTTTCGGGTCCAGGGCCGGGAATTGCACGTTCAGGTAGGCGCCGATGGCCAGGGCGATGGCCGGCGGGGCGAAGACGAATTCGATCAGCGTCGCCAGCCCGGCGATCAACCCGCCTTTTTCGCCGAAGGCTCGACGGCTGTAGGCAAACGGCCCGCCGGCGTGGGGAATGGCGGTGGTCAGCTCGGTGAAACTGAAGATGAAGCAGGTGTACATGGCCGCGACCATGAATGACGTCACCAAAAAGCCCAGCGTTCCGGCCACGCCCCAGCCGTAGCTCCAGCCGAAGTACTCGCCGGAGATCACCAGGCCGACGGCAATGCCCCATAAATGCAGGGCGCCCAGGGTGGGTTTGAGTTGTGTGTTCATCGGTGGCTCCCCTCGATCCATAGCAAAAGCGCTGGGGAGGGGCAGTGCAGTGGGCGTGCCAGTGTGGCGAGGGCGGTCGTAATGGGTGAAATCGTGTCGTATCGGGGATGTTCGCTGCCGGATGGCTGGGTTTTGTGCCCCAGTTGAGGGCGAGGTTGCCTGTTTTGGCGTCATCGCGAGCAGGCTCGCTCCCACAGGAGATCCTCAGTGGGCACGGATTCCGTATTCACAACAGAACCTTTGTGGGAGCGAGCCTGCTCGCGATGACGCCAGTCCAGTCAACCCACAACCCATTCTTTACAGATTCTTTACCCCCCAGCCCCGCTCTCGATCTCGTTCCTTTACAGCCTCCCTGCCGACAATCACTCCCCACACGGCACGACGCCGTACCACGGAGAAATCCTATGAGTGTTCTGGACGGGGTGTCGCTGCTGCTGGCAGGGGCGCTGTTCATTTATTTGCTGGTTGCGCTGTTGCGCGCCGATCGGAACTAGGAGCGGTTATGCACGGTTATGATTTCGGGCTGATCCTCGCCTTTTTCGCCCTGGTGCTGATTCCGGCGCCGTTTCTGGGGCGGTTTTACTACCGAGTGATGGAAGGCCAACGCACCTGGCTTTCGCCGATCCTCGGCCCGGTGGAACTTGGTTGCTATCGCCTGGCCGGTATCGACGCCACGGTTGAGCAGAGCTGGCAGAAATACACCCTGGCCTTGCTTGCGTTCAATCTGGCGGGTTTTTTCTTGCTGTTTGTGATTCTGCTGTTGCAGGGATATCTGCCCCTCAATGCCGAGCAACTGCCCGGCATGGAGTGGACCCAGGCGTTCAACACGGCCGTGAGTTTCACGACCAACACCAACTGGCAGTCCTACAGTGGTGAAGCGTCCCTGAGCTACCTGAGCCAGATGGTCGGCCTGACCGTGCAGAACTTTGTCAGCGCCGCCACCGGCCTGGCCGTACTGGTGGCGCTGTGTCGCGGGATCGGGCGCAAGTCCGCTGCGACGCTGGGTAATTTCTGGGTCGACATGACCCGCGCCACCCTTTATGGATTGTTGCCGCTGTGCCTGCTACTGGCGTTGTTCCTGGTCTGGCAGGGCGTGCCGCAGACCTTTGCGCACTATGTGCACGGGGTCACGCTGCAGGGGGCCGACCAGGTCATTCCGTTGGGGCCGGCCGCCAGCCAGATCGCGATCAAGCAACTGGGTACCAATGGTGGCGGTTTCTTCGGCGTCAACTCGGCGCATCCCTTCGAAAACCCGACGGCCTGGAGCAACCTGTTCGAAGTCGCTTCGATCATCCTGATTCCCGCCGCGTTGGTGTTCACTTTCGGCCATTACGTCAAGGACCTGCGCCAGAGCCGGGCGATCATCGCCTGCATGCTTGCCCTATTCCTGATTGGCGGCGCCACGTCACTGTGGGCCGAATACCAGCCCAACCCGGCCCTGAACAACCCGGCCGTCGAGCAAGCGGCACCGCTGGAAGGCAAGGAGGCGCGCTTCGGCACCACCGCCACGGTGCTGTGGTCGGTGACCACCACGGCGGCCTCCAACGGCTCGGTCAACGGTATGCACGACAGTCTCAACCCACTCAGCGGCATGGTGTCGCTGGTGAACATGATGGTCGGCGAGGTGATCTTCGGCGGCGTCGGGGCCGGGCTCTACGGGATGCTGTTGAACGTGCTGATCGCGGTGTTCCTGGCTGGTTTGATGATCGGTCGCACCCCGGAATACCTGGGCAAGAAGCTGGGCGCCCGGGAGGTGCAACTGTTGGTGGCAACTCTGTTGGTGATGCCTGTCAGCGTGCTGGTGCTGGGGGCGGTCGCCGCAAGCCTGCCCGGGCCGGCCGCAGCGGTGAGCAACCCGGGCGCCCACGGTTTCAGCCAGTTGTTGTACGCCTACACCTCGGCGGGAGCGAACAACGGTTCGGCATTCGCCGGGTTCGGCGCCAACACCCCTTTCCACAACCTGATGCTGGGCCTGGGCATGTTGATCGGCCGGTTCGGCTACATCCTGCCGGTGCTGGCATTGGCCGGCAGCCTGGCCTTGAAGAAAACTGCGCCGATTGGCCAGAACAGCTTTCCCACCCATGGCCCGCTGTTCGTGACGTTGTTGACCGTGACCATCTTGCTGGTGGGGGGCTTGACCTTCCTGCCGAGCCTGGCGCTGGGGCCGATTGCCGAACACTTGAGCATGGGCTTCTGAGGACCTGATGATGAATATGCCGATGAGCAAAACCGTCGCCGCCAAGGCACCGGAACAACCGAAGACCCACCTGTCGGCCCTCTGGCGGCCAGCGTTGGTGCAAGCCTTCATCAAGCTCGATCCACGCCAGTTGCGCCGCGCGCCAGTGATGCTGGTGGTGGAGCTGACTGCGATCCTCACCACTGTGTTGTGCTTCATCCCCGACAACGCCGTGCCGACCTTTGTCGCCGCGCAAATCGCGTTGTGGTTGTGGTTCACGGTGCTGTTCGCCAACTTCGCCGAAGCGTTGGCCGAAGGCCGCGGCAAGGCCCGGGCCGACAGCCTCAAGGCCGGCAGCGAAGGCCTTAACGCACGTCGCCAGACCGCCAGTGGCTTTGAAATCATCCCCGCCACCCGTCTGCGTAAAGGCGATGTGGTGCGTGTCGAGGCCGGCGACATGATCCCCGGCGACGGTGAAGTGATCGAAGGCATCGCCGCGGTCAATGAGGCGGCGATCACCGGCGAATCGGCGCCGGTCATCCGCGAGTCCGGCGGCGATCGCTCGGCCGTCACTGGCAATACACGGCTGGTCTCCGACTGGTTGCTGATACGCATCACCAGCAATCCCGGCGAATCCACCCTGGACCGCATGATCGCCTTGGTTGAAGGCGCCAAGCGCCAGAAAACACCGAACGAGGTGGCGCTGGATATCCTGTTGATCGGCCTGACGCTGATCTTCCTGTTGGTGGTGGTGACGCTGCAACCGTTCGCCCATTTCGCCAACGCCAACCTGCCGCTGGTGTTTCTGGTGGCGCTGCTGGTCACCTTGATTCCCACCACCATCGGCGGCCTGCTGTCGGCCATCGGCATTGCCGGGATGGACCGGTTGGTGCGCCTGAACGTGATCGCCAAATCCGGTCGCGCGGTCGAGGCGGCGGGGGATGTGCATGTGCTGATGCTGGACAAGACCGGCACCATCACCTTTGGCAATCGTCGCTGTACAGCGGTCTATGCCGCCCCCGGTGTGAGTGCCAAGGAACTGGCCGAAGGCGCGCTGTTCGCCTCGTTGGCTGACGACACCGCCGAGGGCAAGTCCATCGTCGAGTACCTGCGAGGTTTGCATCCACAGTCTGAGCCCGGCGTCGAAGCGCTGACGGCGGTGCCGTTCAGTGCTGAAACCCGTTTGTCCGGGGTCGACTATCAGGGCCGTATCTACCGCAAGGGCGCCGTGGACTCGTTGCTGGATTTCATCGGCTTTGCACGCAATGAATTGCCGTCGGCACTGGCGCGGGAGGTCGACAAGATCGCCCAGAGTGGCGGCACGCCGCTGCTGGTGTGCGTGGACGGCAAGCTGCTCGGCGCTATCCACCTCAAGGACGTGGTCAAACCCGGCATTCGCGAGCGCTTTGCCGAGCTGCGCAAGCTGGGGATTCGCACGGTGATGGTCACCGGCGACAATCCGTTGACCGCCGCGGCGATTGCCGCCGAGGCCGGTGTCGACGACGTGCTGGCAGAGGCCACGCCGGAGAAAAAACTGGCGCGTATCCGTCATGAGCAAAATGACGGTCGGCTGGTGGCCATGTGCGGCGACGGTGCCAACGACGCCCCGGCCCTGGCCCAGGCCGATGTCGGCATGGCGATGAACGACGGCACCCAGGCCGCGCGGGAGGCGGCCAACATGGTCGACCTCGACAGCGACCCGACCAAACTGCTGGACGTGGTGCAGATCGGCAAGGAACTGCTGGTGACCCGTGGGGCGCTGACCACCTTTTCCATTGCCAACGACATCGCCAAGTATTTCGCGATCCTGCCGGCGCTGTTCGCTTCGATTTATCCACCGCTCGGCGTGTTGAATGTGATGCACCTGAGCAGCCCCCGGAGCGCGATCTTGTCGGCCATTGTCTTCAACGCCTTGATCATCGTCGTACTGATCCCCCTGGCCCTGCGCGGTGTGCGCGTGCAAGCGGCAAGCGCGGCGGCGCTGTTGCGACGCAATCTGTTGATCTATGGCCTGGGCGGGATCGTCGTGCCGTTCGTGGGGATCAAGGCGATCGATATGTTGCTGACGGCGTTGCACCTGGTTTGAGCCTGACGTGCGGTGAACCATTTTTTGTTGCAGGAAGATTGCACCCGCCGAGCTCTGTAGGAGCTGTGTAGGAGCTGTCGAGTGCAACGAGGCTGCGATCTTTCCCCAGACACTTGAATCCCAAGCGAAAGATCAAGATCAAGATCAAAAGATCGCAGGCTTCGCCAGCTCCTACAGAGCCAGCGGGAGCAAGTTCCTTGCCTGGAAGTTAGCTGTTTCTTATTCGAGGATTTTGAAATGTCCACTCTGATTCGCCCGGCTTTGAGCCTGTTATTTCTGATGGCCCTGATCACCGGTGTCGCGTACCCACTGGTGGTCACCGGCGTGGCGCAAGTCGCCTTTCCCGTCCAGGCCAATGGCAGCCTGATCGTCGATGCGGCCGGCAAGGTCCGTGGCTCGACGCTGATTGCCCAGGATTTCACCGGCGATGCCTGGTTTCATCCACGGCCATCGGCCGGCGCCTTTGCCACGGTCGCCAGCGGCGCCAGCAACTTTTCCCCGAGCAACCCGGCCCTGGCCACGCGGGTGATCGATGACGCCCAAAAACGCCAGGTGCCCGGCCAGGGCCCGGTGCCGCTGGCGTTGCTGACCACCTCCGCCAGCGGGCTGGATCCGCACTTGCCTCCGGCGGCGATTGCCTATCAACTGGCGCGTGTCGCCGCAGCGCGCAACCTGCCGGCCTCGACCTTGCAGCAACTGCTCGATGACAACACTGAGCAACCCCTGGTGGGTCCGCCCGTGGTGAATGTGTTGGCGCTGAACCTGGCCCTGGAAAAACTGTAAAACCTGTGGGAGTGGCGCCTGTGGGGGCGAGGCTTGCTGCAGCAAACCTGTGGGAGCCGGACCTGTGGGAGCAAAGCCTGCTTGCGATCAAGGCGACACGGTTCAACTGATGAGCCGCGTTATCGTTCATCGCGAGCAAGCTTTGCTCCCACAGGTCCGCCTTCGCGCAGGGTGTTTGATCAATATTTGAAAGAGATTTTCACGCCATGAGCGACTCCGGCCGCGCCGATGCATTGTTAGCCAATCTGCCCCGCAATGACCGTGGCCGGCTCAAGGTCTTCCTGGGGGCGGCGCCCGGTGTCGGCAAGACCTACGCCATGCTGCAAGCGGCCCACACCCAACTGCGTCAAGGCGTGAAAGTCGTCGCCGGGGTGGTGGAAACCCACGGTCGTGCCGAAACCGAAGCACTGCTCGGCGGCCTGGTGCAGCAGACCTTGGTGCGCTCGACGTATCGCGGTGTGACGCTCGAGGAAATGGACCTCGACGGCTTGCTCGCCGCCCGGCCGAACCTGGTCCTGGTGGACGAACTGGCCCATAGCAATGCGCCGGGCAGTCGCCATGCCAAACGCTGGCAGGACATTCAGGAACTGCTTGCGGCGGGCATCGATGTCTACACCACCGTCAATGTCCAGCACCTGGAAAGCCTCAACGATCAAGTGCGCGGCATCACCGGTGTGCAGGTGCGCGAGACGTTGCCGGATTGGGTCTTGCAGGAGGCCGATGAACTGCTGCTGATCGATCTGCCATCGCGTGAGCTGTTGGAGCGCCTGCGTGATGGCAAGGTCTACGTGCCGGAACAGGCTCGGGCGGCGATCGATGCGTTCTTCACCCAGACCAACCTGACCGCGTTGCGCGAGCTGGCCATGCAGACCGCCGCTGCCCAGGTCGACAATGACCTGGCCCAGGGTTATCGACAACTGGGCCAGGCCGCGCCCGCGGTGCGCGGACGCCTGCTGGTGGGGGTGGGCGCCGACGTGCAGGCCGAACGTCTGGTGCGCCACGCCAGTCGCGTCGCCCAGCGTCGGCATTTGCCGTGGAGCCTGGTCCACGTAGACAGTGGCGTCGCGCACGATGAGTCGTCGCGACAGTCTCTGCAAAATGCCCAGCAGTTGGCTGAACGTCTCGGCGGTGAAGTGGTGCTGTTGCGGGCCGGCGAAGTCGCCAAGACCTTGATCCAGCACGCCACCGAGCGTCGCGCCACGCTGCTGCTGGTGGGCCAGTCCAGGCCGCGTTTGCGACGGCGGCTGTTGGGCGGTGGCTTGGCTTCACGCTTGCTGCGCGATGCCCGGGGACTGGAAATCAGTGTGCTGGACAGCGATGAACAGCCCCGTGCCACCCGCGTGCGTTCGAGCGCCGTCCAGACCGGGTTCGACTACGTGCTGGCGCTGGCGGCGACCGTGGCGGCCAGCGCGTTGGCCTGGGGTATTTCAGGGTGGCTGGCGCTTCCCAATATCTCCCTGGTGTTCCTGATGGCAGTGTTGCTGGTGGCGGTACGCAGCAGCCTCGGCCCGGCGCTGGCCTGCGCGGCGCTGTCGTTCCTGGCCTATGACTTCCTGTTCATTCCACCGAATTTTTCCTTCACCATCCAGCGCGAAGAAGACGTGCTGACGCTGGTGTTTTTCCTGCTCATGGCAGCCCTGACCGGCAACCTTGCCGCTCGCCAGCGTCGCCAGTTGCAGGCCCTGCGCGACACCCAGCAGGAAACCGGCGAACTGCTCGACCTGTCGCGCAAACTCACTGCCGCCACCGACCGCCAGGCAGTGGTCAGCGCCGCTGCGCAGCAACTCAACGGCCAGCACGACTTGCAGCTTTGCCTGCTCAATCGCGACGGCCAGAGCGATTGGAAGGTCGAGACCGGCGAGCCGTTGACGTTTACCGAAGCCGAACGTGCGGCGGCCGACTGGGCCTGGCAGCACGACCAGCCCGCTGGTGCCGGCACCGGGACGTTGCCGTCTGGGCGCTGGTGGTGGTGGCCGCTGTCGGCGGAAGGCGGACCACTGGGGTTGCTGGGTGTGTGCCCGAACGAAGGCAAGCCGTTGAGCGGCCAGCGTCGGCGTTTGCTGGCGGCCCTCAGTCAACCATTGGCCCAGGCGTTAGCCCGGGCGCAACTGGCCCAGGACCTGGAAGCAGCGCGCCTGCACGGTGAAACCGAGCAACTGCGCAGCGCCTTGCTGGCGTCAGTGTCCCACGATCTGCGCACACCGTTGACGTCCATGCGCGGCAGCATCGACAGCTTGCTGGCGCTGGGGGAGGCGATCCCACTGGCCGATCGTCGCGAACTGCTCGAAGGCACCCGCGATGAAGCCGAGCGGTTGGATCGCTACATCCAGAACCTGCTGGACATGACCCGTCTGGGGCACGGCGCCCTGAAGCTGGCGCGGGACTGGGTGTCGCCGGCCGATATCGTCGGCAGCGCGCTGAACCGCTTGCGGGCGGTGTTGGCGCCCCTGGCGGTCGGCGTCGAGGTGCCTGCTGACCTGCCGTTGCTATATGTCCACGCGGCGCTGATCGAGCAGGCCTTGGTAAACGTGCTGGAAAACGCCGCACGTTTTTCACCGGCCCATGGGCGGCTGCTGCTGAGCGCGGGTACGAGGGACGGCGAAGTGTTTTTCGCCGTGGCCGACGAGGGCCCCGGGATCCCTGAACAAGAGCGAGAGAAAATCTTCGACATGTTCTATACCGCTGCGCGCGGTGATCGGGGCGGGCAGGGCACGGGGTTGGGATTAGCCATCTGCCAGGGCATGGTCGGTGCCCATGGCGGGCGAATCAGCGTGGCCGATGGCCTCGACGGGCGCGGCACCTGCCTCACGTTGCACCTGCCCTTACAGGCACAACCGGGCATGGACGATGAAGCCTGAGCGGCCCTGGGTTACTCTTTCGTCCCACCTGCTTGCCTTTTCACCTGATTGCAACGAACGAGCGCCATGAGCCAGACCGCGACCCTTTTGGTCATCGATGACGAACCGCAGATCCGCAAATTCCTGCGCATCAGCTTGAGCTCCCAAGGCTACAAGGTGCTGGAAGCCGGCACCGGCGCTGAAGGCCTTGCCCAAGCGGCGCTGAACAAACCCGATCTGCTGGTGCTCGACCTGGGCCTGCCGGACATGGACGGCCAACAAGTGTTGCGCGAGTTTCGCCAATGGTCGACGGTGCCGGTGCTGGTGCTCTCGGTGCGGGCCAGCGAAGCGCAGAAGGTCGAGGCGCTGGACAACGGTGCCAACGATTACGTGACCAAGCCGTTCGGCATCCAGGAGTTTCTCGCCCGCATCCGCGCCTTGTTGCGCCAGGCCCCGGCGGGCGAGCCACAGGAAGCCGCGCTGATGTTCGGTCCGTTGACGGTGGACCTGGCGTATCGACGGGTGCTGCTGGACGGCACCGAGGTGGCCCTGACCCGCAAGGAGTACGCGGTACTGGCGCAACTGGCGCGGCACCCGGGGCGGGTCATTACCCAGCAGCAACTGCTCAAGGACATCTGGGGCCCGACCCACACGGAAGACAGCCACTACCTGCGGATCGTGGTCGGCCACCTGCGCCAGAAACTGGCCGACGACCCAACCCGGCCGCGGTTCATTGTGACCGAGGCGGGGGTGGGGTATCGGTTGTTGGGGGAGGGTGCTGTTTAGCCACAAAGTTTCAAGCCAAGCACTGCTATGAGGGGGGAGTCAAACGTCGCCCCGCCCCGTAGGAGCTGCCGAAGGCTGCGATCTTCTAATCTTTCACTTGGGACTCAAGCGTCTGAGGAAAGATCGCAGCCTCGTTGCACTCGTCAGCTCCTACGGCCCAGCGGTGCGGTGCGACGTTTCGCTAAATCCCCTCCCCACAGGAGGCCAGTGATCACATTCAGTTCTGCTCATTCTCATACCGATCCAAGGTATCGCTGGCAATCTCCCGTCCCAACGCGATCAACTCCGGCGCCTTGTAGAACTCGAAGAACCGACACACCCGTTTCGGCACGTTGATCAGCACATCCGGCGGGTAACCGGCGATCTTGTACTGGGCGAGCGAGGTCTGCATCACTTCGAAGCTCTGGTTGATCAAGTCCAGCAACGACGCCGGGCCGACGTTGTCGATGATGAACGAACCGGTGGCGGATTTCGGTGCGCCTTCGTTCTCTGGCGCGGCGGCCGGTTGTTGGCCTTCGGGCTCGGCCGAGCCGATCCACGGGTTGATGTCGGCGGCCTCGGCCTTCAAGGCTTCCTGTTCCAGCAGCAACAACTGCTCGGCCTGCTTGCGGCGAAACGGCAGGCGCGAGCCCAGGGAGCTGACCAGGGTGTCGAAGCGCCGCCGGAACGCGGCGGGACGCTGGATGACCGGTAATTGGTATTGTTTCTGGTTGGTGGCGTTGAGGTTGACCGCGATGATCAGGTCGCAGTGGCTCGACACCACCGGCACGATCGGCAACGGGTTGAGCAGGCCGCCATCGACCAGCATGCGGTTGCCTTGCATCACCGGTGTGAACAGGCTGGGAATCGCCGCCGAGGCGCGCATTGCCTGATGCAGGCAACCTTCCTGGAACCAGATTTCCTGCTGGTTGGTCAGGTCGGTCGCGACGGCGGTGTAGGGGATGCGCAATTGTTCAATGTTGATTTCGCCGACGATCTTGCGGATCTGCCCGAAGACCTTTTCGCCACGGATCGCCCCCAGGCGAAAACTGACGTCTACCAGGCGCAGGACGTCCAGATAATCCAGGCTTTCGATCCAGTTGCGGTACTCCTCGAGCTTGCCCGCCGCATAGATCCCACCCACGACCGCGCCCATGGAACAACCGGCGATGCAGGCAATGTCGTAGCCACGTCGTTCGATTTCTTCGATCACCCCGATATGGGCATAGCCCCGGGCGCCACCCGAGCCCAATACCAATGCGACACGTTTTGTCATGACCCGGCCTCTTGTCGAACAGACTTCAACAATGCACCCATCGACGGCTTGGCTCAATCGTTGTGGCGCACGCGTCGTTATTTGACACGCCGGCGTGGCATTTGCGTATTCTCATCCACACTGAATTTACACGGTCGGGTCTTGGCACTTTTTGCCGGCGTAACCGTCTTACCTGCACGACTGTTTTCCTGACTTGAGGTGTAATCAATGAAAGCCCGGATCCGCCTGCCCTTGGTGGCATCTTTGATGGTTCTGGCCCTGGCCGGTTGCGCAGGCAAAACCGCTTACCGCGACAGTTGCGGCAGCCAGCTCGACAGCGCTTGGCGTGAACTGGACCTGGCCAAGGCCGAAGGTTTTGCCGGCACGGTCAGCTACTCCAAGGCCCTGTCCCTGCTGACGGGCGCCAAGACCCAGCAGCAATTCGAAGCATTCGAAGGCTGCACCAAGAAAGCCGAGAAGGCGCGTTTCTACATCCGCGAGTCCCGCGCCGGACGATAAAGGCAGCGACAAGCAATCATCGGCAAGCTACAAGGGAAGGATGCAAAATCGTTTTCCACTTGTAGCTTGCGGCTTGACGCTCAACGCTGTGTACGGAGTACGTCCATGATTGATCGGCTGGTGGCCCGGATACTGGGCCTGGAAGTCCGCCTGTTGGCCTGTCAGGCCCGTTTGAATGCCCATACCGACAGCGAAGCGCTGCATGACCTGCGCACCACGGTACGCCGTTTGCGCAGCCTGCTGCGTCCATTGCGTGGGTTGCCCGGCGTCGAACAGCTGGAATCGGCTGCTTCGGCGATCGGCACCCTGACCACGCCCTTGCGCGATCGGGAAGTGTTGGCCGCTTACTTGGAGCAGCATGGTCAGGCCGAGGCGGCGCGGCGACGCCAGGTGCAAATGGCCCATGCCTATCCCGCCGTGGCCGCGAGTGTTGAACTGGCGCAGTTGTTGATGATCCTCGATGCCTTCCCGCGCTTCATTCGCGCCGCCCAGCGCGAGGGGCTGCTGAAGGGCTTGCGCAAACGTATCGAAAAGCGCCTGGACAAACAGTGGAAGAAACTCGGCGAAGCCCTGCGCGATCCGGCCCATGACCGCCATCGATTGCGCTTGCTGATCAAGCGCGTGCGTTACGCCATCGAAGCCTACCCTGAGCTTGACCGCCTGCCCGAAGCCGCCATGCCCCGGCTCAAGTCCGCCCAGGCCGCGCTGGGCAACTGGCACGATTGCTGGCAATGGCTGGCCAGGGCCAAGCAAGAAACCGATTTACACGTTTGTGTGCCCACCTGGCACGCCGCGATGGAAAAGGCTGAGGCCAAGTCCGACAGGGTGCTCGACAAGCTGATTGCCAGTTGCTTCAAATAATCCTGACCTCACCCATAATCCCTGTGGGAGCGAGCCTGCTCGCGATAGCGGTGGGTCAGCTTGCAGACTTATCACCTGATCCAGCGCTATCGCGAGCAGGCTCGCTCCCACATAAGATATTTGTGGGATTCAGGCTCGCGGCTTTTCTGTCAGCCTCTTTGGCCGGAATGAGCCCTGTGCCGCCGTCCCGGGCTGGTTAAGATCCCTTCATCTTTTTTCCCTGTTTTCGAGGTCGTCATGCGCTTTTCCGATTTGATCGATGCCGTGCGCCGGCAGCCAGGTGCGGTGACCATCGTGCCTGAGTGGGGCCAGGGGCGGGCCAGCTTTGGCGGGTTGGTGGCGGCGCTGCAATATGAGGCGATGCGTGCCAAAGTGCCGGCGGACCGCCCGGTGCGCTCGCTGGCGATCACCTTTGTCGGCCCGGTCGAGCCCAACGTGCCTGTCAGTTTCGAAGTCGACGTGTTGCGTGAAGGCAAGGCCGTGAGCCAGGTGTTGGGGCGCGCGGTGCAGAACGGCCAGGTGGTAACCGTGGTGCAAGGCAGTTTCGGCGCATCGCGCTCATCCGTGGTGGCGGTGCAGGCCGATCCCGCGCCAGAATTCAAAAGCGTGGAACAATGCCAGGAACTGCCTTACGTCAAGGGCATGACCCCGGAATTCATGCGGCACCTGGCGATGCGCTGGAGCGTTGGCGGCTTGCCGTTCAGCGGCAACAAGTCCCGGAGCATGGGCGGCTGGGTGCGCTTGCGCGGCGATGTGCAGGAGGAGCCGCTGAACGAAAGTCATATCCTGGCCTTGGTGGACGCCTGGCCGCCGGCCTTGTTGCCTCACCTTCCGCAAATGGCCCCGGGCAGCACGCTCACGTGGACCATCGAGTTCGTCCAGCCGTTGCTGGAGCTCACGACGCTGGACTGGTGCAAGTACCTGGCCGAGATCGAACATGCCCAGGACGGCTACGGCCATGTCGCCGCGAAGTTCTGGAGCGCCGATGGCCGCTTGATCGCCCTGAGCCGGCAGACGGTCACTATCTTCGGTTAAGGCTCTACGTGTCCGTGACGCTGCAAGCCGAGTGCCGCGAGCAGGCCGATGGTGCCGATGGCGACATCGCCCAGGCTCAAGCTGAACACGCCCGACACAATCAGCAGAAACGCGATGATGAACAGCGGCACGGCAATCAGGTGCAACACCAGGTGGGTGGGGGGGCGATGATTGTCTGGGTAGACACGCCATTGCCAGGCCGGAAGATTGGGGTGACGCTTGCCCATGATGCTGTTCCTTGAATAAAACCGAATAACCCAAGGATAGGTCCGGGCGGGCGGGGCGGCGAATGGCGGTTGGCTATCGAAGCGATAGGTGGCCATACAGTTTTGCTGTTGTGCAAAGGTGCTTGCTCCCGCTGGCCTCTGTAGGCGCTGCCGAAGGCTGCGATCTTTTGATCTCTCGCTTGAGATTCAAGTGTCTGGGGCAAGATCGCAGCCTCGTTGCACTCGACAGCTCCTACAGCACGGCCCAGCGGGAGTCTGGCCACAGAAGCCCCAGGCAAGCCAGCCTTCTACAGTTTCAACTGCCCAATCGCCTTGCTCAACTCGCCCGCCAACGTCGCCAGTTCATCGCTGGTGGTGGCTGAGTCGACGGTTTGGCGTACGGTGTTCTCAGTCACGTCGCGAATGCTCACCACTGCCCGGTTCATTTCCTCGGCGACGTGGCTTTGCTGTTCGGCCGCGACAGCGATCTGGGTGTTGCTCTCGCGCATTTGCGCCACCGCTGCGGTGATTTGTGCCAACGCGTCGCCGGCCTCGCGGGCCTGTTGCACGCAATCGTCGGCCTTGAGCGAACTCTCCTGCATGAAGTCCACTGCGTCCCGGGTCCCGGCCTGCAGGGCCGAAACCATGGTGGTGATTTCGTCCGTGGAGGTCTGTACCCGCTTGGCCAGGTTGCGCACCTCGTCGGCCACCACGGCAAAGCCCCGGCCCATTTCCCCGGCCCGCGCCGCTTCGATAGCCGCGTTCAGGGCCAGCAGGTTGGTTTGCTCGGCGATGCTGTGGATCACACTGACCACGCCATTGATCTTCTGGCTGTCTTCGGCCAGGCGCTGGATCATTTCGGCGGTCTGCTGCACACCCGAAGACAACCCGGTGATCGACTGTTGCACCCGACCGACCACTTCCTGACCGTTGCCGGCCAGGGTGTCGGCGGTTTTCGACAGGTCGCGGGTGGCGCCGGCATGCTGGGCGATGTGATAAACCGTGGCGGACATTTCGTTGATCGCCGTGGCCGCCTGATCGGTTTCGCTTTGCTGGCCGAGCATGCCATGGCGAACCTCGTTCATGCTCGACGCCAGACGCGCGGCACCACTGTCCAACTGCCGGGCGGTGCTGGCAACGGTGTCGACGACCCGTTGATAACCGGCCTGCATGGCGTTGAACGCCGCCGCCATCTGGCCCACTTCGTCCCTGCAGGCCAGGGGCACGCGGGCGGCCAGGTCGCCGGTTTTTTCCACGTGCAGCATTACGTCTTTGAGCGTATTGAGCTGGCTGAGCAAGAAACGGATCAACAACTGGGATGCGCCCAGCATCGCCAGCATCAACACGAACACGGCCACGGCATATTGGCTGAAGCGTTCACCGAACACTTGGCTCAGGCTCACACCTTGGGCCAACACGGCGAGTTGTTGGCCGTCACCTCGACGGATCACTTGGGCGCCCAGCAGCGGGTCGTCGCCAAACAGCCGCCCGGTGTCGAGTTCGACCCAGCCGTTGGCCTGGGCCAGCGAAGGCAACGGTTGCTCGTTGAGAACGGGGACCTGGTCGCGCTGCAATGCCAGGAGATAGTCGACCTTGGGCAGGGGCGTTCCGGCCGGCCAGGCATCCAGCAGATGTGCCTGGGCCTGGGCGTTCGCCTGGGCCGCGTGGTTGCGCGACTGCTGTTCGAGGTGCACTGCGTAGAGCACCAGCAGCAAGGTGGTGACAAAGGCGACCGCATTGACCGCCCAGAATTTGTATTTCAGCGAGATATTGCTAAGCCAGGCACCCATGGAAGGTCTTCTCTGATAGCGGAAACAACATTGGCAAGGTGCCATTATTTTGCCGCTATTCAGGTGACGGAATTTTGATGTGGGTCAACAGGCAATACCGGTGCCGGGGATTTTGATAGAGACCAACAGGCCACCAGATCCCTGGTGTGGGCTTGCTCGCGAATGCGGTGGATCAGCAATACAGCGGTGACTGCTCCAACGCATTCGCGAGAAAGCCCGCTCCCACAGGGGGGATGCGTGTTTATTCGGAAATGGTGGGCAATCCGAAAAACGCTCGGGCGCACGCGGTGCTGTGGGCTGCCAGGTCATCCTGGGTTTCGCCCCGGTGCAAGGCCACTTCACGCAAGACTTCCGTCAGGTAGGCCGGTTCGTTGCGGCCATTTTTGGGTTTGGGCCGCAGCGTGCGGGGCAGCAGGTACGGCGCGTCGCTTTCGAGCATCAGCCGACCGCGGGGAATTTCGCGCACCAACGGGTGCAGGTGCGTGCCCCGGCGTTCGTCACAGATCCAGCCAGTGATGCCGATGTGCAGGTCCAGGTCGAGGTAGCTGAACAGCGCCTTTTTTTCACCGGTAAAGCAGTGCACCACGGCCGCCGGCAACTGATCGCGAAAATCCCGGAGGATGTCCAGCAAGCGCTGGTCGGCATCGCGTTCATGCAGGAACACCGGCAATTGCAATTGGACCGCCAGGGCGAGGTGTTCCTCAAGGACTTTTTCCTGCTGCGGTCGGGGGGAGAAATCCCGGTTGAAATCCAGCCCGCATTCACCCACCGCGCGCACGCGGCTGTGCATCAGCAGATCCTTGAGGTGCCGGGCGCTATCGGCGGTCCACTCGCTGGCGCTGTGAGGGTGAATACCGGCGGTGGAAAACAATCGCTCGCCAGTGTCATCGAGGCTTTGGCACAGTTCCAGGGCCTGTTCGCTGCCTTCAAGACTGGTGCCGGTCAAGACCAGTTGGCAGACCCCGGACTCATAGGCGCGCTCAAGCACCGCCTGATGTTTGTCGGCGAAACTGGGGTTGGTCAGGTTGACGCCGATATCGATGAGTTGCATGGTGCTACCTCGACCCAAAGGCCGGAAAGCATATCAGAGCTGTGGATTTATAAGAAAAGCCAAGAACTACAACGAGTTGAGGCTGTCTGTTAAGGCCGCGAGACACATCGGGTTGGTATAAAAGCCATCTCTGTGCCAGTCTTTCGCACTTTTTCAGCGCCCCAGGCGCTCTGTTTCTGTGGACTCAGCCTCGTTTTTCAAGGGAGGCGGTTCGCAGTATTCCTTCCGGAGAGTGGATGACACGTCCCCAGGTATTGCTACTGTTGTGTTGTTCGCTGTTGTTGCCAATGCCGGCCGAGGCGCGGCTGCCTGGGCCGGTGCAGGCGGTGGCGCCGGGCACGGTGCGCGACCTGGCGCAAATCCGCAGCAGTCGCGTGTTGAAGGTTTTGGTCA
This sequence comes from Pseudomonas sp. RL_105y_Pfl2_101, assembly GCF_963970585.1. Lineage (NCBI taxonomy): Bacteria > Pseudomonadati > Pseudomonadota > Gammaproteobacteria > Pseudomonadales > Pseudomonadaceae > Pseudomonas > Pseudomonas sp. RL_105y_Pfl2_101. Next base: position 2,470 of record NZ_CAXAPG010000010.1, on the reverse strand, counting down.
ACCAGAGCCGCAACAGTTCCGGTGAAGTCCAGGGCCAACCCATTGGCGTCGAATACCATCGGCTGCGAGCCTTCGAGCAATACCTCAACGGCCACGCCCGGGATGGCCAGGAAATCACCCTCAAGATCATCCCCATGGCCAAGGACCAACTGCTCGGCGCCTTGCAGCGCGGGGAGGGCGACCTCGTGGCGCCGGGTGAATTGCTCGAGCCCAAGGCCGGCCTTGCGGTCAGCGCCAGCGATCCGATCCGTACCGACGTGCCGTTGCTGCTGGTGGGAATCAAGGGCGAGAAGCGTTACACCCGCGTGGAGCAACTTTCCGGCAAGACCCTGGCCCTGCCCAACGGCAGCGCGGCGGGGGACGCCGTGAGCCAGATCAACCAGAAACTGGCGCTGCTCAAACTGCCGCCGGTGAAGGTCGAATGGGTCGATCCCACTCTGGCTGTGGAGGATGTCCTGGAAATGGTCCAGGGCGGGATTTTTCATTTGACCATCGTCGAGCGGCCTATCGCCGAGCGCTGGGGCAAAATCTTGCCCAAGTTGCGTCTGGACCGGCAGGTGCTGATCGGCGAGCCGGGTGATGAGTATTGGTTCGTTCGTCGTGATGCCGCCATGCTGCGGGCGAGCATCGACCGTTTCCTGGTGACCTACAAAGTGCCTTCCAATCAGGACGCGGCATTCCTGCGCATCTATCGGCGTTTGTACCGGGTCCACTATCCGCTGGCCCGAGCCAATCGCAAGCGCCTGGAGAAACTGCGTCCAGTGCTGCAAAAACATGCCGATGCCCAAGGCATGGACTGGCTCAACCTGGCCGCGCTGGCTTTCAAGGAATCAGCCCTGCAACCCAACGCCCGCAGTGGCAAAGGCCCCACCGGCCTGATGCAGATAACCCCCTCGGCGGCTCGGCGGGTCGGAGTCGATAACATCCAGAACCTGGATGCCAATGTGCAGGCTGGCGCCAAGTACCTGGCCCTTATTCGCCGCAAGTTCTTTGCCAGCCCCAAGCTCAACGAGCGTGAGCGCATGGCCTTCGTCCTGGCCGCCTACAACATGGGCCCCGAGCGGGTCCAAGGTATGCGAGCCGAGGCCCGGCGGCGGGGACTGAACCCCAACCAGTGGTTTTTCCAGGTCGAGCGCATTGCCATGGAGCAGGTGGGAATGGGCGCCGTCAGCTACGTTAATAGTGTCAATAAGTACTACTTGGCCTTTGATCGTGAGCGAGAGTCGCTGGAGCCTGGAAATCAGAAGGTCGCCCAGCGAAAATAATCGATAATTTCGATTTTTATCTCGCGGTTTTTGCGCTTTTTGTACAGATTTTTTTGATTAATATGGCGACCAACAACCACACACCTTGGGATGAACCCGCATGAACTCGTTGATCAATAAAGTCTTGTTTACCCGCGCAGGCTACGGCCTGACGGTCCTGCGCGTTGTTGTTGGCATTATTTTCGCCGCCCACGGCTCACAGAAACTCTTCGGCCTATTCGGTGGCTACGGCCTGGCAGGCACGGCGCAGTGGATGGAAAGCATCGGCCTGACCCCGGGCTACGTGATGGCGACACTGGCGGGTGGTACGGAGTTTTTCGCCGGACTGGCGCTGGTCATCGGCCTGCTGGCGCGTCCTGCGGCACTGGGCCTGGCGTTCCTGTCGCTGGTAGCGATTTTCTCTGTGCACATCGGTAACGGCTTGTTCATGGCCAACAACGGTTATGAGTTCGCCTTGGCGTTGCTGGCGGGCAGTATTGCCGTGCTGATCGAAGGGGCGGGCAAGCTGTCGGTCGATCGCGCCATCGCGGGTTGATTGCTCGATTTGAATTCGAGGCCTGTCTTGTACGTAATGCTGTTCACTTAGGAAAAACGGCGCTTCTTTCAGAAATGGGAAGCGCCGTTTTTTTTTGGTTTTGTTGCTTTGGTGTGTATATCCGTTATTTAGGTAACGGCTGCTTATGGTTCCGCTCTTACAGCGGGTCACTTTTGAGAAGCGCAAAAGTAACCAAAACGCTTCTGCCCCACCACTTGGCACCTCGCCTAGGCTCGGTGTGCCCTCACTCCGGCATTGCTCCGTGGGCCGCCGCGAAGGGCCATCCATGGCCCAGCGCGGCTATCCCGGCATCCATGCCGGGATGCCCACTGCGCAATGCCTGCGTTCGGCCAGCGTGGTTAACGGGGCGCCGAGATCAACGTCCACCGCGAGGCGGCCTTAGAGCCGACCTGGTTCTTGGTGGGACCGTGTTTTTCCTGTGGGAGCGGGCTTGCTCGCGGAGGCGGTGTGTCAGTTTGCGGTGATGTTGGATGTGCCGGCCTCATCGCGAGCAAGCTCGCTTGTATGGTAGGACTTGAAGGGAGGAGGAGGGACAAAGCTCGATTCTGACTGTTAGCCGCAGTACAGACCGTGGGAGATTTCACCCCTCCTCCTTTCACCCAAGCGCCGATAAAGAATGCATCTGGCCTAGACCGACGATAGGAACAAG
>NZ_CAXAPG010000009.1:0-198891 GCF_963970585.1 Pseudomonas sp. RL_105y_Pfl2_101 | reverse complement strand
AGACGTGACCTTCAACCTCGCGCGCCGTTTGGCGCCCAAGGTGCGATGGCCTGCGGAAATAGACCTGGAATCACGCACCGCACCCTGAATACAAGCCATCAACCGAAGCAGCCTCCATACGACAGGCTAAATATTGCAAGCGGCGTTCACCCCGAACTGGAACGGCTCATCATGGTATTTAAGGTTTACGACGGCTGCGCCGCCGAGCGGGAGCAAGCTCCCTCGCCACAGGCCGTGTATGTCTTCAGATCAGGTGTAACGTGCTGCCGCCTTCGCGGGCAAGCTCGCTCCCAACATTAGGGGGTTGGCGGTATGCGCTCATTCTGTGATCACCTCGGGGCGGTCAACGACGCTCGACCTGTGGCGAGGGGATTCAGCGAAACGTCGCACCGCCCCGCGGGGCTGCGCAGAAGCCCCAAAAAAGGCGACGCATTCCTACAGAAAAACCGCTGCGCCACCGAGCGAAAGCAAGCTCCCTTGCCCCGAATCCTGGGCATTACGAAGGCTTGTTTATTCACCCTGCGCAACGCTTCCGCCAAGCTACGAATCCTTGCGCCATTGCCTACAACTACGCCAGAATCCGCCCGCTTGTGCGCCTTGCTCATGGGTTCTATCGTTTCCCTGCCACTGCCCATCAGTGGTCGGGTTTAGTAGCCCGAGGTTGTGTCAGTAAGATGCACGAGCTCTCCATCCAAGCAGGTTCCTAACCTGTCCTTGATGGTGGCTGTGCGCAGGGCGCTTCGGCGCGCCGGCAATGCTGATCTCCCCGGTCTACTAACCTGCGTACAGCCGCCACCCTTCTTTTAGTAGGGAAGAGGTTGCGGCTTAACCATGGAGTATCAGCACATGTTCAAGCCAACACCGAATCCCCCTGAAGCAGATCGCACCTCTGCGTCCACCAAATCCAAAACGAAAAAACAAGACGAAGCAGAAAGGCGCGCCTTGGATTATTACCTGCAACCGAAACCGGAAAAGTCCGAAGAAGCATCCAATCCAGACCAGCTCTTCACCGTGAAAAAAAACGCCGACAACGAATGCCTGCTCGCCAACCTCAGCGAAAACCTGGCATCCGCCGACGCGATGATCAGCAACCTCGCCTTCGACCTGGAAGGCCCCCGCCGCCACATCGCCCTTGGCATTCAGCAATTGATCGAGATGAGTTCATTGCTGGCGAACCGAGTGTTGGATAACGTCGATCCACGCTAACCGCAGCACCACCAACCCCGTGGCGAGGGAGCTTGCTCCCGCTCGGCGGCGCAGCGACCGCAAGATTTTAGGGCCGCTTCAGCCCAGCGGGAGCAAGCTCCCTCGCCACGGGTTGTAAGGCGCGTCTGACGGATTGCTCAGCCCTTCCGCCAAGCCACGCATCCTTGTGCCTTTGCCTACAACTACGCCGGAACCCGCCGACTTGTGGGCCATACATTCAACCCCTATCGTCTCCTCGTCGCTGACATCAGCGAAAGGCTTGGCGGCCAATCCTGTCAGTAATTGCTGAAACACTTTAAGCATCACATTCTTCTAGAGGGGGGTGCGAAAAAAGTTGATATCAAGGATTTGGAAGTGGGGAAAGTTATACGGCGCAAATATGAGGAATGGCGGGCTTATGCCTGTGCGGCCCGTACAGCTTCCAACGAGCTATTGACGTTGCTAGCACAAGAACCAGCAGATCCTGAACGAGCGTCTGGTGTTGATTTTGCACTGGTGCGCTTCGGCAACATCGATGCTGATGCGCTCGAACAATTTAATCTATGGGAATCAGACCATGGCTTCCCCTGGCATGACTCTCCAGAGGTCATCAAAAGCGATGCCCGACATCTTGACCTTGCGCTGTGGTACGGGAATCTACTGTGCGGTCTATGCTTCGCCACACCCAGCGGCAAACGCACCGTTGTACGGATCAAACTACTGGAAGGCCATCCCAAGCGGGAGAGTGGTTCACACCCGTTGAAGAGAAGAGTCATCCAGCTTTGCGTGCTTGCCGTTACTCAGTACTGCAAGATCATTGGTGCGGAACTCATTGAAATAGATAGCCCGTTACCCGGTGCAGTCCCTATATACGTCGAAAATGAATTTCAGATGGTAAACGGTGCCCTTGTGTTGACTCTTGATGAGTAATAGCATCATTTCAGAGGTGATCGAAAAATGAGCAAATTGAAAGCAACCCAACGCGGGAAGGCCGGCAAACATAAAGGGCAGGACAACTTTGACTGCTTGTACGTACGCGGCTTGCGCAAAGCTCGTGTCACAAGCTCAATGGATTTGCGGATACTCGACCGCATCCGTCGTGGGTCCTCCGATGAGCCTGATGGTGCACTCGCAGGCTCGCGCTTGGTCAAGCTATCTGCCAGCGCGTAACCCCCACAAAGTAAGCATTAGGCGGCCCATCGGCCGCTTTTTATTTAGCGGCTGGCAACAAAAAAACGAAGCTGGCTTTCAAGCTGGAAGGCTCGCTTCAACACTTCGCTACCCCGTCATTATATGGCCTCAGATAGCCCTGGTTCCCAACGCCCCGAACCAGCGCAAACCCGCGCCAACAAGGGGCGATTTACGGTCAAACTTATTGGCCATTTCGATCCCCTTTTGGCCTCTCCTGCCGTTCTCTGAAACGCCCCACACCGCAAGACTGTGTTCAAACCGACCAGCCTTGCGGAGAACAAAAAAATGCTGACGATCTACTCAGACGATCACCACCTGCACCACGGCCGCTGCGAGTTGATGGACGGGCAATTGATGCCTTGCTTCGAAATGCCGTCCCGAGCCGATCACGTGTTGGAGCGGGTCAAGGCGCAGGGGCTGGGGCCGGTGGAGGCGCCGCAGGATTTTGGCCTGGGGCCTATCCTGCGTATCCACAGCGCGGCGTACCTGGAATTTTTCAAAGGTGCCTGGGACCGCTGGGCCAAGTACCACCGCGAGGGCGATTTGTTGCCCTTCACTTGGCCGGCGCGGACCTTTCGCACGGTCATCCCCACGAGCCTGCACGGTCAATTGGGTTACTACAGTTTCGACGCCGGCGCGCCGATTACCGCCGGCACTTGGCAGGCGGCCTACAGCGCCGCACAAGTGGCCCTCACCGCCCAGGCGGACATCCAGCGTGGTGCGCGCAGTGCCTTTGCCTTGTGCCGTCCACCGGGGCACCACGCCGCTGGCGATTTGATGGGCGGTTATTGCTACCTCAACAACGCGGCCATCGCCGCCCAGGCCTTTCTCGACCAGGGTCAGAAGAAGGTCGCCATCCTGGATGTGGATTACCACCACGGCAACGGCACCCAATCGATTTTCTATGAGCGCAGCGACGTGTTGTTCGCGTCGATCCACGGCCATCCGGAAGCGGAGTTTCCGTTTTTCCTGGGTTATGCGGATGAGTATGGCGAGGGCGCCGGTGAGGGCTTCAACTTCAACTACCCGTTGCCGGCCGGCTCGGGCTGGGACACCTGGAGCGCGGCGCTGGAGCAGGCCTGTGGGCAGATCCAGGGTTACGACGCCGATGTCATCGTCGTGTCCCTGGGCGTGGACACGTTCAAGGACGACCCCATCTCGCAATTCAAGCTCGACAGCCCGGATTACCTGGCGATGGGCAAGCGCATCGCGGCGCTCGGCAAACCAACGCTGTTCGTGATGGAAGGCGGCTACGCGGTGGCAGAAATCGGCATCAATGCCGTGAACGTTCTTGAAGGTTTCCAAAGCGCCCCATGAGGAATAACAGCATGAACAGACTCAAGCGTTTAATGGCTCCCGCCGTGTGCGCCGCGCTGCTTTGCGGCGCTGCCCAGGCCGAGGAGCGCACCTTGCGCGTCTACAACTGGTTCGACTACATCACGCCCAAGGCCCTGGAGGATTTCAAGGCGCAGAACAGCCAGGTCAAGCTGGTCTACGACATCTTCGACACCAACGAGGCCCTGGAGGCCAAGCTGCTGACGGGCAACTCCGGCTATGACGTGGTGGTGCCGTCCAACGTGTTCCTGGCCAAGCAGATCGAAGCCGGAGTGTTCCAGCCCCTGGACCGCAGCAAGCTGCCGAACTGGAACCACCTCGACCCCAAGCTGATGAAGCTGATCGAAGCCAACGACCCGGGCAACAAGTTCGCCGTGCCCTACATGTACGGCACCATCCTGATCGGCTTCAACCCGGACAAGGTCAAGGCCGCCCTGGGCGACAACGCGCCGGTGGACAGTTGGGACCTGATCTTCAAGGAAGAGAACCTCAGCAAGCTCAAGCAGTGCGGCGTGGCGCTGCTCGATTCGCCGTCGGAGATCCTGCCCCTGGCCTTGCAGTACCTGGGCCTGGACCCCAACAGCAAGAAGCCGGCGGACTACGCCAAGGCCGAAGCGCTGATGATGAAGGTGCGCCCATACATCACCTATTTCCACTCGTCCAAGTACATGGCCGACATCGCCAACGGTGATATCTGCGTGGCGGTGGGCTACTCCGGCAGCTTTTCCCAGGCCGCCAACCGGGCCAAGGAAGCCAAGAACGGCGTGACGGTGGACATGCGCCTGCCCAAGGAAGGCGCGCCGATCTGGTTCGACATGCTCGCCATCCCCAAAGGCGCGAAAAACCCGGACGACGCCTACACCTTCATCAACTACTTGCTGCAGCCGCAGGTGATCGCGCCGGTCAGCGATTTTGTGGGTTATCCGAACCCGAACAAGGACGCCACCGAAATGGTCGACCCGGCGATTCGCGGCAACCCCAACCTGTACCCGACCGAGGCGGCCATGGCCTCGCTCTACACTTTGCAACCGTTGCCCCGGGATGCCGAACGCGCGCGTACGCGGGCCTGGACGCGGGTAAAATCCGGCCAGTAAAGGCCGTTGGGGGATAACGGCCATTGTGGGAGCAAGCTTTGCTCCCACCAGCGTATACATAGTTACCACCAGCCCCGTTTCCTGCCTCTCTAGCATGGAAACCCCGAAGCGTTCGGCTTTGGGTTTTTCATCTATCTCGAGAGAGGGACAACTCAGATGACATCGGACCCTACCGGCACCGCCCCGGAGTTCAATGCGAGCATCAGGAGCGCGCTGCTCAACCAGCTGCTCGCAGGCCCCACCTACCCGGAAGTGGCGGCCATGCTGCTGCGCAATGCGCTCAAGAAGCTGTACCCATCACTGGATCTCGACCCGCTTACCACCGTCATCGGCGAACCGGCCTGGGACATTGTTGGTGGCGAGATCGTGGCGCGTCCCACCCGCTATGAATCGCTCAGCGATTTGCTGGCTTCGAGGGTGGACCAGAGCAAACCCACGTTGTTGATTGAAGGGCTGCACTTCCTGACCCAACTGCCGATCACCGCGCCCGAGGTGCATTTGCCGGTGCGCATCGACCAGATCGGCCGTTTGATCAACGAGCTGGTGCCGGCCATGGTGCCGGCCAGCCAGGAGCAGCAACTGGCGTACTGGAACATGCCGTTCGGCAATTACGGCCCACGCTGGCATGAACTCTCCCACACGCTGAGCAAGCTCTGGGACGTCAAGCAGATCGAGGGCTGGACGGCGACTGAATGCGACATGGCCCGGCAACTATTCCTGTACCCCGACCCACAAGACCGCAAGGACAGCTATGACAGCCACGCGTATCTGGTCGACATCGAGGAGGTCGACGGCGACGAGGTCAACCGCGTCAATGAAAACTCGCTGGTGGTGCTGATCGGCCTGATCGACAACAAAGAGGTCATCCTTGTGCACTCGTTGCTCAACGGCTACCAGAAGTTCGCTTCACGGCATGCGTTGGGACAAGCCCTTTCCGATCACCTGGGGACCTTGGTCCACCCGACGAAGATTCGCTGGCGGCTCTATGAACCCGACGGCAATATTTTCGATAGCAAGGCCTGCGGGATCATCGCGGTGCAGGTCAAGATCCTCGGCATCCCCAGCATCAGTCTGAATCCAACCTTTGCTGATGACGAACCACCGGCCCCCAGCGGGCTGGACATAGGACCTGGCGAAAGCTGGTTCCAAAAACAGTTGCCCGAATGGCTGCAGAGCGCGCCGATCTCCGACCAGATCCTGTTCGCCCAATACATGAAAAACCTCTCGGCGCTGAGCAGCTCCCACGCCGGAAAAACCTACCTGGACGATATTCCCCTCATCAAGAATTATGCGTCGCACGCGCTGAAAACGCAGATGCTGGCGGACCACCGCGATGCATCGACGCTGGACCCGGAAAAAATCGAGATCGAGATAAAAAGCCCCGTGGTCTGGGGCACCTTCGTTGTGCCCTTCAAGTTGGATACCACCCGGTTCAACCTCGTCGAACTGGCACTGCAAAACCTGATTGCACTGCCTCCGGGCAACAAAACGGTGGGGGCCCTCGACGCGACCGTGTTGCCCGCCTGGTTGACGGTGGACTACATCGAGAATCTCATCACGCAGGTCGACATCGGTCGGTTTTATCCCGACCTGATCAAGCAAAAACTGCTCGATGACCCGGCGGAGTCGAGCCGCCGCGAAAAGCTGTACACCTCACAGTTGCGCATACAGCTGCCCATGCTTGCACTGGAAGGCAAACTCCGTGGGCGGGGCAATATCGATGAGCGCGGTTGCCGTTATGTCGCGGCACTGATGGAACCCCAGGAAGCCGACCGCAAGGTAGACGGGCAAACCATCGTCCTGCGCAAACTGGCTTTCGTGCCCGAGCTGCAGCTGGGGCTTTCAGAGGATATCGTTGCCAACATGTTCGTGATCGGCCCGCAGACGCCAAGTGCCGGTCCTTGCCTGATTTATCGACCGTTGCTTGAACCGCAGCTGTGGCAATTCCCGTCGTACAGCAACTTGCTGTACACCATCAGGCAAAATGCGCCCTTGCGCCAATCGGTACTGGCGTGGCTGCCCGATGGGGTACGAGAAACCTATGGCCGAGATGTCTTTCCAGGCGCCCTGCCCTCGCCCTGGACCATCGTGGAGTTCGTGGCAGCCCCGCTGGAGACCTTGTCCAATAACGGTCCTGTCAGCCTTGGCGACGAGACCCTGGGCGCCGACTTCCTGCCACTGTTGTTCCGGGCCAACGCCAATGCCTTGGTCACGCTCGCCGATCATCAGTCGGTCTCCAATCGCGAAAGCCGTTGGGAGTCTTTCAAGCAGGCCGGTTGGCTGATTTTCAACCTGGCGCTGCCCTACCTCGGCACCACGGTGGCCACCGCGACCTGGCTCTGGCAAATCCTGGACGACCTTGAACAGCTGACGCAGAGTGACGAAGAAACCAATAGTCAGGACAAGTGGGCGCTCTTTGTCGATGTGTTGTTGAACGTCTCCTTGGGGATCATCCATTACGTGATTGACCGCACCAGGGCGAGCAAAGGTAGCCGTCCGACAGAAGCCCCGGAGATTGCCCCGCCACAAATCCCGCCAGTGCCCAAACCCAAGCTCACTATCGAAACGCTCGCGCCGCTCACCAAGCCAGAGCTGCCGCAAGAGCACTACGAGGTCGTTCATACCAGTGGTGCGTTGATCGGCAGGTCGAGCAAGCGCGCCAATCTGCTCGATAGCTTCAGCATCGCGGCCCCCGACTCACCTGGGCAACCCAGGGCCGAAGGCGCGCTCAGGGGCCTCTATGCGACGGGTAGGAAGTGGTACGCGAAAATGGCGGGAAAATGGTTCGAGGTCACCGTAGAGGGCGACCAGGTCTGCATCATTGATGGAGCCCGCACCGGCCCTCCGCTGATCCATGATGCGCACGGCCAGTGGCAGATCGATACCCGCTTGCGCTTACGCGGCGGCGGCTCGAAAGGTGCCCGGCAGAGGGTCGTCGCCGAGGCACGGCGCCGCAGCGTTGAGCTGCTGGCCGAACTCAACCAGTTTGAAGAACAGAAACCGGCGAACCAGAAGTTGCTGACCATGGACGCGCAGGAAATGAACCAGGCGTCCGGCGCGGCCCGGGAAACCAAGCGTGAGGCGTATCTGACGACCCTGGAAGCCCAACGAGAAAACTACGAAAAAGCGCTGAGGACCCTGATTGAATGGCCGGTCTTTCAGTCACGCCCCGATTACCCTCGCGTCAGCCTTGGTTACCTGAATGCGCAAGTGAATTTCACCTTCGCAGAAATGGATGTATTGCGAGAGCGTTTTACGCCTGCCCTGACCGATGCCATGGGCATGATCACGTCCGAGGTCAAGGTACTGGAGCAACAACACATCGATGCTGCCAACGCCATGATCAACGCCGGTCACGACATGATCGAGCGCCTGGACTACATGGAGACACGTTTTTCCAGGCTCAAGGAGATGGGACGCGAAGGCTTTGAGTTTGTCCGCCAGTACCGCGCAAAGATGCCGGTCTACAAAAGTGACGATCTGCGACTTATCCAGCTGGATATGTACCGCCACCTCTGCCTGTCTCTTGAAAGCGTCGAGACGATGCCTGAAAGCTGGGTGGAAATTAACCGGATTGTCGACAACGCTACGGTGGCCTTCCAAAGCCTGCGCGACGCCGTGGATGAGCGAAGCATGATCCGGCTGGATGAACAAATCGATGCACTGGGCAGCCTGACGGAACAGTTCGCCGCCATCGAAGAACATCTCGACTACATGGGTAGCGAATACCAGGACAGCGCCAGCCCTGCACAGCTCACTCGCCTGACCCGGCAGATAGGCGATTGTGGAAGACGAGCGTTGCGCCAGTTGGCCCAAGCCCTCGATGAGCGAAGCAACCGGCGAAGATCAGGCCGCGCTCATGAGCCACGTCCACGGCCCAGGAAAAAATTCATCAGGGCCCGCTTCTGGGGCGTCATCAGTGGCGAGCCTCGCTTATCGCAGTTGCACGAGGAAACGGATTGGGTCGATGTGAAGAATCCGTTCTCGGATGAAATCATCGCCTCGTTCCACCGCAAGGAAACCGGCGAATGGGCGCCCCACATGATGTCCGACCCGCCTCCCCTGGCAGTCCCTTCGCTGGATACGAGCGTTCGCAAAGGCCAAGCCCTGATCGACGGGCTGACCGCGTTCAACGCGCAAATTGAACAAGACCTGAAACAGCCAGGCCGGACACCGGCCGGCGTGACGATGATCCTCAATGCACACGCCAGCCGGATGGAGAAGGTCGGCATCGCGATCCGGAAGGCACTCGACCAGGCGCAAAGCGTTGTCACCAACGAGACGATTGAAACATCAGAAGCGCAGCAGCGCTCGGCCGAAGCCTTGCGATTGCGCCTCAAAAAAGAATCGAAGGCGCTCTATGAGCAGGAGTTCGAAACCGTACTGAACATCATCAAACAAAGCCCACCCACCATGAGTGGCGTGATCTGGCTGAAAGATCGAAACCGGATTTCCATCACCAAACGGATCAACCGACAACGCATCAAGGGCCCCATACATGGTTTCCTCGACAGGTATGAAATCAAGGACAGGAAGACCAGCAAGACGCTCTGGTTCGCCGACTTTCACTACTCCACAAACTGGGTACCCGCCCGTACGTTCCTTTCGGCACGCCTGAAAACAGTGGAGCAGGTGGTTCTGGGGGGGGCCGAGGTTTCTACAAAAGGCTTCAGCCAGCGTCAGTTGATCAATCATTACCGTAGCGAAATTGCCGTGGACCACGCCCAGCAGGTGTTTTTTCCAAAGGAGCGACCATAAAACCAGGTCCGCCGCCGATGCCCCGGTGGCGCGCCCTCAGGGTTTCCAAGCCTTCGACAGGTTCGCCAGCGCGGTGCCAATCGCCGCTGGCGGGACCGCCGCAAACCCCAGCACCAGCCCGGCGCGCACCGGCGTCGGTGTGTTGGGCAACCAATAACTGCTCAGGCCATTGATTTCCACACCCACACTCGTCGCTTGGGCGATCAGTTCACGCTCGCGCTCGATGCTCTCTACCGGGACCGTGAGATGCAGCCCGGCCACGACGGTGGGCAGGGCACCGACACCCGCAACCGCCTCGGGCCAGCCCGCCAGCAACGCATCTCGCCGAACCAGGGCGGCCCTGCGCATACGCCGGATGTGCCGCTGGAAATGCCCGGCGGCCATGAACTCGGCCATCACCGCCTGGGTGCTGACTTCGGAGTGGCGCACGTCCACGGCGCGCCGTCGGGCAAAGGCGTTGACCAGGCCTGGCGGCAGCACCAGGTAGCCCAGGCGCAGGGCCGGGAACGCCACTTTGCCGAACGTGCCGACGTAAAGCACCCGCCCCTGGCGATCCAGAGCAGCCAAGGGCGCCAGCGGCGCGCCGCTGTAGCGGTACTCGCCATCGTAGTCATCCTCGACGATCCAGCCGTCGTTGCGCTCAGCCCAGGCCAGCAACTCCAGCCGCCGTGGCAGGCTCATGACCACCCCGGTCGGGTATTGATGGGACGGGGTGACGTAGGCCAGCCGACAGTGGCTCAACGCGCCCAGCGCGGCGCAATCCAAGCCGTCGCCATCCACCGGCACGCCCCTGACATCGGCCCCGGCAACGGCGAACGCATGCCCGGCCGCGCGATAGCCGGGATTTTCCACCGCCACGACGTCGCCCGGGTCCACCAACAGCTGTGCACAAAGGCTGATGCCCTGCTGCGCGCCACTGGTGATCACAATTTGTTCAGCCGTGCAGTGCAGCCCCCGGGAGCTGCGCAAGTACGCCGCGATCAGCCCGCGCAAGCGCGCATCCCCTTGGGAGTCGCCATAACACAGCTGTTGCAGGTCCGGCTTGCGCCAGAAAGCCGCATTCAGCTTGGCCCAGACGTCGAAAGGGAACAGATCGAAAGCCGGCACACCGACCCTGAACGCCCGTGGCGGGCCACTGGGTGGCTGGGCCAAATGGTGTTTTTTGACACGGTGAGCGCATCACTGTGGATAACTTTACTGGATGGACCCACAGGCAAATCCAGCCAATCTGTGGATAAGGCTGTGGGTAAGCCTGTTGAAAACCCTGTGGATACTTTTGTGGATATGTTTTTCAGCGGCAGCGCCGTCGAGGACAGTTTCGCCACATAAGTACCGTCACCGACCCGTCCTTCGATGAAACCCTCGGCGTAGAGCTGGTCGTACGCCCGCACCACGCTGTTGCGCGAAATCGACAAGGCCGCCGCCAGGTCGCGGCTGGCCGGCAGGCGCGTGCCGCTGGCCAGGCGCCCATCGAGCACCCGGGCACGCAAGGCCTGGTAGAGCTGGCGGCTGAGCCCCTGGCGGCGGTCCAGCTCGATGCCAGCGGGGTTGAACGACAATGGCGGCGCGGCGTTGTGCATGACAGCCCTCACGAATGGACCTATCGAATTGGCCGTAAGTGGCTCTTACAACAGACCAATAGCCTGCCTAGGATGCTCGCATTCGCCAAGGAAAATCGTCATGTACAACCCTAAAGCCTTTGCCGTCGAAGACCTGCCTCAACTGCATGCCATGATGGGTGATTGCCGCCTGGCCGTCTTGATCACTCAAGGTGAACACGGCTTGCAGGCCAGTCATCTGCCGTTGCTGCTGGACACGCAACAAGGTCCGAACGGAAGCCTCTACGGCCACATGGCCCGGGCCAATCCACAATGGCGCGACCTCGAAGCCGGCGCCGAAGCCCTGGTGATATTCGCCGGGGCCGATGCCTACGTCAGCCCAGGGCTGTACGCCAGCAAGGCCGAACACGGCAAAGTCGTGCCGACCTGGAACTACGTGGCCGTACACGCCTACGGCAGCGCTGAGGTGTTCAGCGATGCTCATCGCCTGCGCAACCTGGTGGGCGCCCTCACCGACCGCCACGAAACCGGTCGCGAGCAGCCGTGGAAGATCGATGACGCGCCGCCCGATTACATCGACAGCATGCTCAAAGCCATCGTCGGCTTCGCCCTGCCCATCCAGCGCCTGGAAGGCAAGCGCAAGCTCAGCCAGAACCGTAGCCCCGCGGATGTCGCTGGCGTACGCAACGGCCTCGCCGCCAGCCCCGACCCGCAGGACCGGGCGCTCGCCCACCTGATGCCTGAACAATTGTCCAAGGAGTGAACATGAGCCAACCTGAAATCCGCCTCGTCAGCGCCGACGCTCACGCCGCCTGGCTGCCGCTGTGGCAAGCCTACCTGCGGTTCTATAAAACCCAATTGTCGGACGCCGTCAGCCAAAGCACCTGGCAACGCTTGCTCGATGAGCATGAACCGACCCATGCTGCCCTCGCCTGGGATGGCGACACGGCGGTGGGCCTGGTGCACTTTATCTATCACCGTTCGAACTGGAGCATCGAGAATTCCTGCTACCTGCAAGACCTGCTGGTAACGGAACAGAGCCGTGGCAGCGGTGTAGGTCGCCAGCTCATCGAATTCGTCTACGCCACCGCCAAGGCCGATGGTTGCTGCAAGGTGCACTGGTTGACTCACGAAACCAACGCCACGGCGATCCAGCTGTACGAGCGCATCGCCGAGCGCCCAGGCTTCATTCAATTTCGCAAAGCCCTTTAAGGAGCGCAGCATGTCGACTTCACTCGCCGATTGGAAAGGTGTCCCGGCGCCCTCTGCACAGGTGCTCCAAGGGCGTTTCATCCGCCTGGAAAAGCTCGACCCGGCGCGGCATGCCGATGGCCTCTGGCAAGCCCTTGAAGGCCCCGGCGCCGACCCGAAGCTCTGGGATTACTTGCCCTATGGTCCGTTCACGGATCGCGGCGCGTTCGATGCCTGGCTGAACAACCATGCGGCCAACACCGACCCGTATTTCTTCAGCGTGATCGACCGCGTCAGTGGCGAGGTGCAGGGCATTCTCAGCCTGATGTCCATCGTCCCGGCCCAGGGCCGCATCGAGATTGGCCATGTGACCTTCGGCGCGCCGATGCAGCGTTCGCCGAAAAGCACCGAGGCGGTTTATTTGCTGGCCAAGGAGTCTTTCGCCCTGGGTTATCGCCGGCTGGAATGGAAGTGCAACAACGGCAATGCCCGCTCCAAATACGCGGCCGAGCGGTTGGGGTTCACGTTTGAAGGGGTGTTCCGCCAGCACATGGTGGTCAAGGGGCAGAACCGAGATACGGCGTGGTACTCAATACTGGATTCGGGTTGGCCGGAGATCGCGGCAGGATTCGAGCAGTGGTTGAGTGAGGAGAATCAGAGCGAAAGTGGGCAAGTGCGAGGGCTAGTAGAGTGTCGGACATCCGCTGTCGGTGGCTGACGGCCCGTTTCGGCGAGCCGGCTCGGCGTCCATCACGTAGTTGACGACCCCACCGCCAATCCTTGCGGGGAATGGCGATGGGGCGACTTGCATCAGAGCTGTAAGTAGCCCGCGACTAAGCGATCAAGGTTTCTTTTTGGCTCCAAATGGCTTGAGCGTTTCGCGCGTGACGCCCTGCCTCAGGTATCGCCAGGCCCAATCGGGCACCGCCATGTGGCTTTCCAAATACAATGCAAAGTCCAAAAGCCTGTGGCCCAAACGATTGGCTGGGAACTCAAAATTGTAGAGATATTGTTGAGCCTGTCGCTGGCCAACACCGAGTGAATCTCTAACGATTTGGTTCGCGCGCCTCCCGTCCACGCCAAGCCCAACTCTTAACGCCCTTGCAATATCCAACTCTGAACGAAGCGAGCCAGGTTGCCTGAGCGCGGCTCGAACAGCGGCATCGCTGAAATACGGCCCAACGAGGTCCTCCCATATTTGTATAGCGTGATCCCTCGGGAAGCGCTGGATCAAATTAAAAATATTCGGCGTACTTAATAAAATCGAAACCCTGGTATTAGAAACAGCTTGTCCCGAAACGCTAAACAAACCTACCACTGCTGGCGTTTCGGCTTCCGATTGTACCCACCCCAGAAACTCTACAAATCTCGTCAGGCTGTCTTGCTGCCGGATAATACTGTTCAGATTCTGATCATCGAACGGCTGCATCCAGTCAATACTTATCGTGCCGTCGTCAATCACTTCGGTGTAGCGGGTATTGGCATATTCCGCAATGATCCCAAGCCGCGCCTCAGACAGCTTCGGATCACGTAGCCACCTGGCAAGGACATTGACCGGCAGCATGCCGCCGAGGTTCGAGGAAATCACCGTTGAGCGAAGAAGCAGATTAGCCCGTCGCTGCAAATCGGGAAACCGCCCGAGGGCAACGCTGAGCAGATCGATGGTGTCTTCTACCTGATCGTAATACATGAACTGGTTCATTAACTTGGCATCGTCATTAATGGTGACGCCCGACTCACGTTGATACCTTTGCTTTACTTCATTCAGATCGGCCTGATCCACCAGATCAGCACCTTCCAGTAAATCATCCAGTTGATCATCGTCCAAATGGCCGTGCAGGGTCTCATTGTATTTTACGTAAGCCAGCTCATTCCTTGGATGATGGTCGGTCAACTGTCGAGCCCTGACACCATACTCAAGCATGATATGGATCACATCCTGAGAAAGTTGAAGGTGTTCGTTATTGAGCAGTTCGGTCAGATGCAAATCGTCGATGGGCCCCAGCAGCACGTCTTCGAAGAACCTGCGCAAGGACTGCGTTTCCTGAGTGTAAAAGGGCGCGCTACTTGGCATCAGGCGCTCCGGAGACCGAACCGATAGATAATGCCCGATCTCCTGCAACAGCTCCGGCGGCAGGATGCCGTCCCGCGCTGCGTCCAGCGTCCTTCGGCCCAAGCTGTTGGCGTGACGGTCAAGGTGATCCAGAACCGGCTGGAACAAGCGATGTGGGTTGGGGGCGTTGTAGACAATCCGAGTGAGATCAGAGAGCGCTGCCTCCTCCAAGAGCTCTTGCAACCATGGCGCGATGTCGGAGAGCGCCAATTGCAAGCCGGTGGCCGGCTGCATCACGAAGCGGCTGATTTGCGGATGTCCAACGATATAATCGGCAGTTGCATTACGCAGCCCTTGCATCGTGAAGGCTTCCTGCGCCTGCCCTTCATTGAGCCCACGGGCGACGGCATTGAAAAAACAATCGCCATCGGCGGGAATCTCAACGACCCGCCTACCCAAAATCAAACTGTAGTGATTTTCAGCCGTTCGCCTCAAGACGATATCCGTGGATGATCTATCGGGGTGCTGACTCATCCGATAGAAACGCTCGTCTTGCCCTGGCGTGAAGCGTACTGACCAACTACGCCCTGCGGTTATTTCGTCCATGATCAGCAAGCTCCGGTTCTGCGGCCAGCTCGGAAGACGAGTCATGACAGAGGGGACCAGGTCCATGATGTCGTTGTCCCAATGACCAGCGGTCCGTACCCATTCGGAAGCACGAAGCGACAGAGCAGGCACTTTGGGTTTGGAAGGGCCTGGTTGTGGAGAGCTACCTGCCGGGCGTTTCCCGCCGCCCTGACCAAATCCAACCGCACGCCACTCTCCGTTGGGCATCCGGGCAACGGTACTTCGCATCACGCCACTGGAACGGATACTCAACCCGGTAGCAGGGTCGACAAGGGTGGCCTCGGTCGCCGTCAACTTCGTATGGTCGTGCACCCGGAACACCGTCCCATCGGGTTGTCGCACGTACACCGCACGCGTGACGCTGTTATTGACCGTGGGGCGATAAAAGCCCTGGGCATCGGCGGCGAGCCCTTGTAGCAACGAGGTATCTGTCACGGCATAACGGCGGTAAAGCGCGTCTTCCAAAGGCAGGCCAGCCAATGTTTCGCCCTGGCTCTGGCGGGCCGTCAGGGCCAGGAAAGAGGACTGCCCCCGCACCGGAACACTCACGCCACCCGCCACCCCTCGTCCGCCATAATTGGCCACTCTGTGGACAAAGGCCAAGGTAGCCAGGTTCGCTGGAACAGCGCCGGTCCTGACCATCAACCAGCCGGTCTTGATGGCGCTCTTGAGCAGTTGGAAGCCGGGGACCAGGAGGATGCCGGCCAGGTCCATGAACGTTTCCATCGCCATCATCACCAGCCTGGCAGACGTCTGGCGATGAACATCCCGGTTGCTGTTGGAGCGGTGATCGGCATACGCGCTATGGAAGTTGACGTGCGCGCGGTGGAGGGCCTCGAGAAGATTGCCAGGGATCAACGCGCCGCGGATCAACGGTCGGCCACGTTGTTGCCCCAACGTGCGCTTTATCTCTTCAGGATCGAGGGTGCAAATGCGTGAGCGGAAATATCCCTGCCATTGCTCTTGTTGCAACAGCCCCGCCACCCCCTCGCCCAGGCTGGAAAACTCATGATAGTCATTACCCTCGGGGCTGTCCGGAAAATAAACCCCCACGGTTCCCTTGAAGTCCGGCCCGTCCTGATCGGAAAAAACCAGGACGCCATCAATGCTGATCGCATTACCCATCGTCCCATGCTGTTCGCCAGCCCCGACACTTCCACCCAGCACAAGCGCATAGACCTGCACCCTTCGTCCCTGGACCAGGGCACGTGTCTCGGCAACGGGCGATTGCAGAACAGCCTGCTGCCAGAGAGCAATCAACTTCTTGGGCTTGGGTGGATGGAAGGCCCTATCGAACACGGTGGTCTTGAAGACTTCATCGCCCCTGAGCCCGGCCTCATAGCCTTTGAATTTCATATTGGCCAGGTACGCCGCCTGCCAGGCTGCTTTGTAGTCAGGTTTATTCATGTCCTTCCTGAGCAGGGTTTCATAACGGCCACCGGCATCAATATGCGTCGCCATCCTGGCAAGCTCGCGCCCCGTCAATGTGATCGGGAAGCCGTCGGCCGGATGCCGGATACGCTGGCCATCTTGATCGACAAGGTAGACGGCCAGCACTTCTCTCATTGCGTTCGGGTATTGAGCCGGGCGCAGGTTATCGAGCATCAACTCGGTCAGGCTGACGATACGTGACTGCCTTGGGTTGGCGCCTTTGCCATAGGAGAGCGTGACCAGGGTCTTGTCCGGGTCGGGATCAACGCCGGGGTACACCGCGTGTTGCAGGTACTGCTTGATCTTCTGGCGAGTGAACTGCGACAACGTCGGGATATCGCTACCCGTCAGTGTGTAGGCGGCTTCCAATACCTGCGTTTCCAGGCTGCGGTAGTTCGATTTTTCCGCACGTGTCGCAGTTGCATAAAAATCGGCACGGTTGTTTTCAACCAGGATTTCCCGACGCACCGCCAGCGGCCCGGCCAGCGACAACACGGGCAACCCCAGCGCATCTTCAACCTTCAGCGCATAAGCCGCCAAAGGAAGTGTCTGGTTTCCCGAGGCATTCAGGACCGTTTCCAGCGCGGCGCGTTGCTGCTGCAGCAGGTCATCCGCCGCCACGGCAAAAACAGACCCTGGCAGTTCAGAAGCAATGTCCCGGATCCCACACTTTTGTCCCGCGTAGGTCGGGCTGACGTGATTGACCAGGTCCTGGAAAGAACGGAAGCGCTGTATTCCCCCCTCAAGGGAGTACAGGAACAGCGAAGGCTGATCCGTGCGCTTGATCACCATCGCAGCGGGCCATTTCTGTGGCTTCGCGGCGCCCATGTCGAGCATGACGACATAGACATGGGGAATGGGCGCTCGCTGCAAACGGCTTCTGTCCTCCATGGACGGGTGAGTGGTGATGAGGTCCAGCAGGCGATCCTCTTCATCCTGCAGGGTTCGCGCACTTTGGGTTAACGGGGTGGCCGGATCCCGATCGACTTTGTACAAGTCGAAAAGATGCAGGAACCGCCGGGACAACAGATGAGCAAGTGCCGCTTCAGTGGTCGACGTATCGAGCGCGTCTGCGCCGTTTCTGTCATGGCGAAAGGCGCTGAGATCGTCACGGAACTGCTGCTTCAAGCTGTCATTGGTCGCGGGTTCGGCGATATAGAACACGGACTCCATGAGCGCTGGAATTTTCGCGTCCAGCGGGCTGACGAATACGCTGTCGACCTCTTCCACCGAATCCGGACGGGTGTAGAAGCCCACGCCACCGCGCGAGTAAGTGGGCGGTGTATCCGTCGCTAAACAGCCCAACATCACGTCGGTAAAGCACTGTGAGGCTGTCAATGAACGCCCACCGAATGAGTCCACGCTAAACTGGTTCACGTACCAGTGATCCGGGTCGATGCCCTGGAGCAGTGAAGTGTGGAATTTGCGCTCAGGGATCTTTGCCTTGATGCGGCTGACCAGCAGACGCTTGAGCACGGTGTCGAACGTTGGCAAAGCAGCGAACAGACGCGCCAGCTTCACCTGATTGACATCCAAGTGCCCCAGTTGCCTGACTTGTTCTTTTTCACGGGGGCTGAGCAGATTGCCTTGGGCGTCCACCTCAGTAATGACCGGCTGCCCAATGCCCTGGTAGCCGGACGCAATGCCGGTGTGCAGTTGCTGCAAAACGTCTGGTGAAAGACCTTTGCCGTTGACCCGCAGTGACGAGAAGTCCAGGGACATATGACTTCGGTGGGGATAAACCCAACCCTCGCGCGGAGAAGGCTCAGCGGTCGCCCTGCTTTGATGGGCGATCAAAAAGCCTCGTGTCACCGCGTCACGCAGCGGCACCGATGAGGTTTTTCTTTGAGCGGCCGAATCGACTGTCTCGACCTCTTGATAGGTGACTTGTACCCGCGTATCGCCGACAAGACCCCATTGATTTAGCCATTGATCGGCGAATTCATGAGGTTGAAATCGAAAACCGTGGGGTAACAGGCTGATGGGTTTGAGCAGTACGCCAGCAGCCTGCGGCGTCACGCCAGGTGCATTTTCAGGGAAGGCAGTCATTCAGGTGTCCCGGTGATGAGTAGGGCTGGGACCCTATCGCGCCGTTTCAGCGGGAATGACGTACATATGTATAGGTGGGGCTACAGGCTTTGGAGAAAAGCGTAAGCCCAAATGTCAGCAAGATCTCACGGATCTGTGGCGAGGGAGCTTGCTCCCTCGCCACAGGTTATTTCATCAAGTTCAGACCAGCTTTTGCGCCAACACCGCAATATGCTCCGGCCCGATCCCGCAGCAGCCGCCCAGATGGCTGGCCCCGCGTTTTTGCCAGTCCGCCGCCCACTGGAGATAGCCTGGCGGATCAAGGTCTTCGCGCAGCGGATCCAGCCCATCGTTGGCCGTCGCTTCCTTCGGTTGTGGCGGGAAGGCGTTGGCGTAGGCTCCGATGTGGATCTTCACGCCCAGGCCCTCGAAGGTTTCCCGCGCCGCGTCGATTGCCGCGCCGATCACCTCCGGTTGGCTGCAGTTGAACAGCAGCACCTCAACCCCCAGTTCGGCCGCGACCGCCGCAGCGTCCGCCACCGGTTCGCCGGAACGCAGGCGCGGCACTTCGTCAGTGTCTTCGTCTTTGAGGGTAAACGACAGCCAGAACGGCTTGCCGTCCTTTGGTAGCCCGGCGTGAATCGCCCGCGCTTCGACCGTGGAACTCTGGGTCTCGGCCAGCCACAAGTCGACGTGGGGCGCCAGGCCGTTTACCAATGGCGCCAACAGTTCACGGACGCGGGAGACGTCGAATAGATCCGGCCGATAGGAACCGAACAGCGGCGGCAGCGATCCGGCCACCCGCACCGCTTTGCCTGAAGCCTGCACCGCTCGCTGCGCCAACTCTCCGGCCAGTGCTGCCAACGCCTGACCCTCTGCGGCGAAACGCGCTTCGCCGATATGAAACGGCACCACGGCATAGCTGTTGCTGGTAATCACGTTGGCGCCGCTGGCAATGTAGGCCGCGTGCACGGCTTCTACCGCCTGGGGCGCTTCGCTCAAGGCCAGCGCCGACCACTCGGGCTGTCGGAACGGCGCGCCCCGGCGTTGCAGTTCGCGGCCCATGCCGCCATCGAGAATGACTGTCGTTGCTGAGCCCATATGCGATTCACTCATAAGCTTATGAAAAATACTCACTACCGGAGTTGTTCTTATAACTATTTAATACGCACCATTCAAAGAACTACAACTTATTTTTCCAACAGGGCCTTCTCATGAAACTACCACCATTGCTGGCTCTGGGCCTGACGCTGCTGAGCGCCTCTTCGCAAGCGTTCGCCGGCGCCACGCTGGATCGCGTTGAACAGAAAAAAGAACTGGTTGGCGTGCTGATGGAAAGCTACCCGCCCTTCTCGTTCCTCAATGATCAGAACCAGCTCGACGGTTTTGACGTGGACGTGGCCAAGGCCGTGGCGCAGAAACTGGGCGTGAAGCTGCGCCTGGAAACGCCGTCCTGGGACGTGATCGCGGCCGGTCACTGGAGCGGGCGCTATGACATCTGCATCTGCTCCATGACGCCGAGCAAGGCGCGCGCCGAAGTGTTCGATTTTCCCGTGCAGTACTACGCATCGCCAGCGGTGATCGTGGTTAACGCCAAGGACGACCGTATCCACGGCGCCAAGGACTTGAGCGGCAAGAAGGTCGGCCTGACCAGCGCCTCCAGCTATGAAAGTTACCTGAACAAGAACCTGGTGATCGAAGGTGCCGAGGATACTCAACTGAGCTACCCGTTCGAGAACGTGCAGATTGCCCCTTACGACACCGACAACGTGGCGTTCCAGGACCTGGGTCTGGGCGCCGGGGTGCGACTGGACGCGGTGCTGACCAACCTGGTGACCGCACAGCCGCGCCTGACCGAAGACAAGCGCTTCAAGCTGGCCGGTGAGGCGCTCTACTCCGAGCCGAACTCGGTGGTCATCGAAAAGGGCGATGCCCAGTGGGGCAACAAGGTGCGTGAAGTCTTCGCCCAGTTGAAACAGGACGGTACCTTGAGCAAACTCTCGCAAAAATGGATCGGCGCCGACATTACCCAATGACTTCTTTTCCACCCCCTCAGCCACCGCCACCGGTGGCTGAGTCACGCCTGCAAAAAATCTTCGGTTTTCGCACCCGCCTGTACCTGACCTGGGCGGTCATGTTGGTGCTGTTTGCGAGTTTTTTCCTGAGCTTCGACCTGAAGTTCTCCATCATCCTCGACAAACTGCCGAACCTGCTGGGCATGCACCTGGCGCCCAATGGCTTTGTGCAAGGCGCGGTGCTGACGTTGTTTCTGTGCCTGTGCTCGATCGTCGCTTCGTCATTGCTGGGCTTCATTACCGCCCTGGCGCGGCTGTCCAGCAGCGCGGTGGCGTTCGGTATCGCCAGTTTCTATGCGTCATTCTTCCGCGGCACGCCCCTGCTGATCCAGATCCTGCTGATCTACTTGGGCCTGCCCCAACTGGGCGTTGTCCCGGGCGCCATCGCCGCTGGGATCATCGCCTTGTCACTGAACTACGGCGCCTACCTGAGCGAAATCTTCCGCGCCGGCATCCTCGGCGTCCCCAACGGCCAACGCGAAGCCTCCCTCGCGCTGGGCCTGAGCGAAACCGTGATTTTCTGGCGCGTCACCCTGCCCCAGGCCATGCGCACCATCATCCCGCCGACCACCAACCAATTCATCTCCATGCTCAAGGATTCCTCGCTGATCTCGGTGATGGGGGTTTGGGAGGTCATGTTTTTGGCGCAGTCTTATGGTCGTTCCAGTTATCGCTATATCGAAATGCTGACGACGGCGGCGATTATTTACTGGTTGATGTCCATTGCGCTGGAGCTGATTCAGGCGCGGATGGAGCGGCATTATGGGAAGGCTTATCTGAATAATCGCTGAGCAGGGGACAAGGCAGCAGCAGATCGAAGGTGTAGCAAAAGGCTCATCCTTTGGATTCAGGAACCAAGGAAGCCTACCATCGCGAGCCCGATCTGTATCGAGCAATTGTCCGTTGCACTTTCCGATTGAGTGCTGCCGGACAACGCCAAGTCTTTATCCCAACGATTTAAACAAGGCATCCGGCGGTAGTGATTGCCCCGTCGAATGCCGGTCAAATAGAAAGGTCCGAGCAGGCCGTAGGGCAAAGCTTCGAACTATGAAATCCAACGAACCGACATCCTGAACTCCGCACGAGCAGCCTACAAATTTCATCCGCCGAATCTTTCCCACGGCGAGGAGATGGCTGGCATCGCCGCCCTGGGTGAAATTTTTAAAGTGCGACCTTCTCCATCACAGGTCGCACTCAATGCCTACCCAACACTTATTCCTGCCCCAACATCTCGCTCTTGCTATAGCTCTGGCACTTGGCTGTGCCGAGGTTTCGATGGCTCAGCAAACTGCCGAAATCCCCACGACTGCCCAGCTGCAGGAGCGTCTCAAGGCGCTCGCAGAAGCTCCAGATACCAAACATCACAATGTCGACAAACCTCGCAAAACCGCCATGAAACTGAACAAAACCAACGACTTGGTCAATGTCAGCGCAAAGGGTGCGTTCGGTGGGATGGTTGATGGAGGTGGCGGAACCAATGTGTTGCGATTGGACGACGCCGCGCACTCCACATTGGGTAAAACCCGTAATTTCCTGGCCATGCACGTCACGAAAGGCGAATGGGAGCACACCGGGAGCTTCACTGGCTGGGGAGTGATCGAGCCGACAACCGGATTGATCAACACTGGCCATATAGAAGGACAGGTCGGGATTTTCGGTGAACTCAATAACAAGGGGACCGTTGCGAGCAATGTTTCTGTCGAGTCGGGCGCTCGCCTGGTGAACTCCGGAACGGTATCCAGTCGCGTGGATGTTCGAGAGAACGCGACATTCCGCGGCAATGGGACGGTCGACACGCTGGACGTGGCGGGCTTGATGGAAGTCGGCCCTGAAATGGGCGCTCCTTCGGTCGTCAACGATCTCAAATTTTCCAAGACCGCGACGCTGGTCTACGGTATCGATGCAGAGAAAGGCAGCGCCACGATCAAGGTGGGTGGAACAGCGACGTTAGGCAATGCGATGTTGAAAATCACTTCCGTTCCGGGCGAATCCATCGGAGCGGGCAAACATGTCGTGATAAAAGCGGGCAAAGTCGATGGTAAATTTGGGCCGGTCATCAACGAATTGGCCTTTATGGCAGCGACACCTGACTACACCACAGAAGCGCAAGTAGAATTAACCCTTACACTTAAAGAGGTCGCGCGCCCTGGAATCACGCCGACTCAAAATAGCCAACAAGTTTTAGACAGTATCCTAAAACCGCAGCACGACGAACCAACGCTGCCAGACCCCGCCCTTGCATTACCAACAACCCAAATTTCCGTCACTGAATCGCCAACCAGTCCCCCTCCGTCCAATTCCACCGAACCGCTGAAAGTAGCCGCCAGCGCCAAGCCCAAGTCGGTCGTCCAGGCGCAAGCGGTCAAGCCAGCCCAAAAACCCAACGCCGCCATCAACGCCCTGCTCGGCACCAACCTGACCACCGCCGCCGATGCCATCGACCAACTGGGCGGTTATGACACGGCGGATCTGGGCAACGCCACCTTGAGCAGTGTCACGCCGATCAGCACGGGAATGCTCTCGGCCATGAGCCGGAGAAATCCGGCGGATGGGTACGACAACGGCCAAGTCTGGGTCCAGGCCATCGGCAACAGCGGCAGCCTCACCAAGCAATTGGGCAGCTTTGCCCTCAAGCATTCGACAAAAGGCCTGATGCTGGGAACCGACTGGGCCGTCAGCCCCGTTTGGCGACTGGGCATCATCGGCAGCAAGACCCAGACACGACTGGACAGCTATCAATTCGACGGAGCACTCGACAGTTGGCTCGTGGGCGCCTATGCCTTGCGCCAGGACGGGCCGCTGGCGCTGCGCCTGGGCGCTGTCTATGGCAGTCATGACGGCAGCACCAAGCGCCACGTTGCCTTCAATGGGTTCAGGGATCGCTTGAAGGGTCGTTACGATGCCACGACACAGCAGGTCTTTGGACAGATCGGCTACAACCTGGATGTTGGACATTTCGATATCGAGCCCTATGTCCAAGTGGGTTACCAGCGCTATCGACGCGATGCCTATACCGAAAAAGGTGGGGACGCCGCGTTGCAATACAACGGCCAGGCACAAGAACACTACAGCAGCGACCTCGGCCTGCGCCTCGCCCGTCCTTTGATTTTCGACCGAGGCATGCGGTTGACGCCGCGACTGGATGTCGGCTGGAAGCACCTGTATGGCGACGTAAGGGGCACCTCACATCAGCGTATGGCTAGCGGAAGTGGCATCTATACCGTCGAAGGTATCGAACTAGACCGTGACAGCCTGCTCCTGGAAGCGGGGCTGGACCTGGCCGTTTCACCACGGCATACCCTGGGGCTGAACTATCGCAGCGAAACAGGCCAGGACAACCACAACGGTGCACTGATGGGCCAGTGGCGAATGATGTTCTGACAGGCAAAAAAAAGGGGAGCACATGCCCCCCCGAGGTTAAAACGTTGTATCGAGGCGGTTAGCTCAGCCTTCGATCTCGATCAGGATCTCGCCCGGA
Organism: Pseudomonas sp. RL_105y_Pfl2_101; assembly: GCF_963970585.1. Classification (NCBI taxonomy): domain Bacteria; kingdom Pseudomonadati; phylum Pseudomonadota; class Gammaproteobacteria; order Pseudomonadales; family Pseudomonadaceae; genus Pseudomonas; species Pseudomonas sp. RL_105y_Pfl2_101. The sequence continues at coordinate 174,886 of NZ_CAXAPG010000009.1, read as the reverse complement.
TTGACCCGGTCACCCTTGGCCACATGAATCGCGGTGACCTTGCCAGCGATGGCCGCCTGCACTTCGGTTTCCATCTTCATGGCTTCGGTGATCAGCACGGCTTGACCGGCCTTCACCACATCGCCTTCCTTGACCAGCACATCGACGATGTTGCCCGGCATGGTGGTGCTGACATGGCCCGGCGCAGTGGCTTGCTTACGCTTGCTGCCACCGCCGCCGACAAATTCATTGAGCGGTTCGAACACGACCTCTTCGGGCATGCCGTCGATGGACAGGTAGAAGTGACGCTTGCCTTCGGCCTTCACGCCCACACCGGTGATGTCGACGCGGTAGGTTTCGCCGTGAACGTCGATGACGAATTCGGTCGGCACGCCTTCGCCGCCCGCCGAGCTCACGCTGCCCGCCTCAGGGATGGGCAGCAGCACTTCCGGAGTCAGGGTGCCGGCTTCGCGTTCTTCGAGGAACTTGCGACCGATGTCCGGGAACATGGCATAGGTCAGTACGTCTTCTTCGGACTTGGCCAGCGCACCGATTTCGCCACGCAGCTTGGTCATTTCCGGCTTGAGCAAATCGGCCGGACGCACGTCGATCACCTCTTCACTGCCGATGGCCTGGCGACGCAGCTTCTCGTTCACCGAACCTGGCGCCTTGCCGTAGCCGCCCTGCAGATAGAGCTTCACTTCGTTGGTGATGGTTTTGTAGCGCTCACCGGCCAACACGTTGAAGAACGCCTGGGTGCCGACGATCTGCGAGGTCGGGGTCACCAGCGGCGGGAAACCGAGGTCTTCGCGCACGCGCGGGATCTCCGCCAGCACTTCGCTCATCCGGTTCAGTGCGCCCTGCTCTTTCAACTGGTTGGCGAGGTTGGAAATCATCCCGCCCGGTACCTGGTTGACTTGGACGCGGGTGTCCACCGCGGTGAACTCGCTTTCGAACTGGTGGTACTTCTTGCGCACGGCGTAGAAGTACAGGCCGATTTCCTGCAGCAGTTCCAAGTCCAGGCCGGTGTCGAATTCGCTGCCCTTAAGGGCCGCAACCATCGATTCGGTGCCCGGATGGCTGGTGCCCCAGGCGAAGCTGGAGATCGCGGTGTCGATGTGGTCAGCGCCGTTTTCGACAGCCTTGAGCTGACACATCGCGGCCAGGCCAGCGGTGTCGTGGGAGTGGATGAACACCGGCAACGATTGCTCGCTCTTCAGCGCTTTCACCAGTTCGCCAGTGGCGTACGGGGTCAGCAGACCGGCCATGTCCTTGATCGCCACCGAGTCGCAACCCATGGCTTCCATCTGCTTGGCCTGGGCCACGAACGCGTCGATGGTGTGCACCGGGCTGGTGGTGTAGGCGATGGTGCCCTGGGCATGCTTGCCTGAGGCCTTCACCGCCTCGATGGCGACCCGCAGATTGCGCACGTCGTTCATCGCATCGAAAATACGGAACACATCGATGCCGTTGACCGCAGCCTTGGCTACGAATGCCTTGACCACGTCATCGCTGTAATGGCGATAGCCCAACAGATTCTGACCGCGCAGCAGCATTTGCAGGCGAGTGTTGGGCAGCGCCGCGCGCAGTTGGCGCAAACGCTCCCACGGGTCCTCCTTCAGGAAGCGCACGCAGGCGTCGAATGTCGCGCCGCCCCAGACTTCCAGCGACCAATAGCCGACTTTGTCGAGCTTGTCGCAGATCGGCAGCATGTCCTCGGTGCGCATGCGCGTGGCGAGCAGCGATTGGTGGGCGTCGCGCAGGATTGTGTCGGTAACAAAGATCTTCTTGGACATGGTTGTATTTCCTTACAGGCCTGCGTGGGCGGCAATGGCGGCGGCGATGGCCAGGGCCAGCTCTTCGGGTTTGCGCTTGATCGAGTAGTTGGTCAGTTCAGGGTGGCTTTCAACGAAGCTGGTATTGAACTGGCCACTGCGGAATTCCGGATTGCGCAGAATCTCCTGGTAATATGCGGCGGTGGTCTTGACCCCCTGCAGGCGCATGTCATCCAGGGCCCGCAGCCCACGGTCCATCGCTTCTTCCCAAGTCAACGCCCAGACCACCAGTTTCAGGCACATCGAGTCGTAGAACGGTGGAATGGTGTAGCCGGTGTAGATCGCCGTGTCGGTGCGCACGCCCGGGCCGCCAGGGGCGTAATAGCGGGTGATCTTGCCGAAGCTGGGTAGGAAGTTGTTTTTCGGGTCCTCGGCGTTGATACGGAACTGCAACGCAAAGCCACGGTGCTGGATGTCTTCCTGCTTGACCGACAGCGGCAACCCGGAGGCGATGCGGATCTGTTCGCGAACGATGTCGATGCCGGTGATTTCTTCGGTGATGGTGTGTTCCACCTGCACCCGGGTGTTCATCTCCATGAAGTACACCTCGCCTTCGGCGAGCAGGAACTCCACGGTGCCGGCATTCTCGTAGCCCACGGCCTTGGCGGCGCGCACCGACAGGTCGCCGATGTAGGCGCGCTGCTCGGGGGTCAGCTGCGGGCTCGGGGCAATTTCAATCAGCTTCTGGTTGCGTCGCTGGATCGAGCAGTCACGTTCGAACAGGTGCACCACGTTGCCGAAACTGTCGCCCAGGATCTGCGCTTCGATGTGCTTGGGATTGACGATGCACTTTTCCAGAAACACTTCCGCCGAACCGAATGCCTTGGTGGCTTCGGAAATGACCCGTGGGAAAGCCTGTTCGAGTTCTTCGCGGCTGTTGCAGCGACGGATACCACGACCGCCGCCGCCGGACGTTGCCTTGAGCATCACCGGGTAACCGATCCGATCGCCTTCGGTCAGCGCTTCTTCAATGCCCGCCACGTTGCCTTCGGTGCCCGGCGTGACCGGCACACCGGCCTTGATCATGCTGCGGCGCGCTTCGGTCTTGTCGCCCATGCGGCGAATGACTTCTGCCGAGGGGCCAATGAATTTGATTCCGCGTTCGGCGCAGATGTCTGCCAGTTCGGCGTTTTCCGAGAGAAAACCGTAGCCGGGGTGCAAGGCATCACAGCCGGTTTCCACCGCCAGGTTCACCAGTTTGCGCGGGTTCAGATAGCCGGCCAGCGGATCGGCGCCAATGCTGTGGGCCTCGTCCGCACGCTTGACATGCAACGCATGGCGGTCCGCGTCGGAATAGACCGCGACCGAGCGAATGCCCATCTCGGCGCAAGCGCGCACGATGCGGACGGCAATTTCACCACGGTTGGCGATCAGGATCTTTGTTATCAATTGGAGGTTCCCTTGAGCCGGTGATACCACGGCCTGGGGTCCAGGCCGACGCGTGACCAGATGTAACAATTGGTCGCAGCCCCACACTAGTCCTGGCTGTCGATTAACAAAAATGAATATTTATTGGGTCGTGCATAAGCAAAGACTTATAGTTGCGCTATCCGTCTCGGCCCAGGGTGCTTAAATAATGCGTAAGTCATTGATGCGTATGACATTGCGTCAATTGCAGATTTTCAACGAGGTGTGCGACCTGAGGTCCTACAGCCGTGCAGCTGACGAAATGTCTCTCACACAACCGGCCGTTAGCCTACAGATTCGTTCCCTGGAAGAGCTGATTGGCCAACCGTTATTCGAGTATGTGGGCAAAAAACTCTACATGACCGAAGCCGCCGAAGCCCTGCAACGTGCCAGCCGGGACATCTTCGGACGCCTGGAAAACCTCGATATGCAGCTCTCGGATATGCAGGGTTCGCTGCAAGGCCAATTGAAACTGGCGGTGGAGTCGAGCGCCAAGTACTTCGTCCCGCACCTGTTCGCCGCGTTCAAGCGCCAGCATCCGGAGGTCAACCTGAACCTCACGGTGGTCAATCGCGGCCAGGTCATCCGCCGGCTCTCGGACAACCGTGACGACCTGGTGATCATGTCCATGGTGCCTCAGGACATGGGCCTGGAGTTCCTGCCATTTCTCAACAATCCAATCGTCGCCGTGGCGCCGCCCGATCATCCGCTGTGCCACATGGGCCCGCTGCGCTTGCAGGACCTGGAGCCCTATACCCTGCTGTTGCGCGAGCCGGGGTCCGGCACGCGACTGGCCTGCGAGGAGTATTTCAAGGAGAAACGGGTGCATTTCACCCAGACACTGGAGGTGGCGTCGGCGGAGGCCCAACGCGAGTGCGTGGTGGCCGGACTGGGCGTGGCACTGTTGACGCGCCACGCCGTGAGCCGAGAATTGTCGTCCGGCGCACTCATCGAATTGCCGGTGGAGGAGTTGCCGCTGTACCGCAGTTGGTGCCTGGTGCAGGCCAAGGCCAAACGCCTGTCACCGGTGGCTCACGCCTTCTTGGCATTTGTTCGCGGTGAGCGCGCTCAAATCATCGGCCTGGTTGAGCGTTTCGACGGGAAGCCTCCGGCGTTGCCTGCCAGTAATTGAACTCTGCCGTGCCAGGAAATTCGCTGATGTCGGCCAGGAGCTGGCGCTGTTCATAGCGGTCTTCGATGGCACGACGGAACGCCATACGGCGCTGGTCTTCCTGCTGACGACGGGTTTTGACGGCGCTGCGTTCTTCGTAGGACTGGGTCATGTCGAGACTCCCAAGACGTATACGGGAGCTTTACGATGACGGCGCGGGATGACGGTTTAGCGGCGCGAAGATTACAAGACGATGAATTTGGGCAGCCGCCACCTGCTGCGAAAATGCTTGCTCCCGCCGAACCATAGGAACCGCGCTGGAACCGCGCTGGAACCCGCGTAGGAGCTGTGTAGGAGCTGTCGAGTGCAACGAGGCTGCGATCTTTCCCCAAACACCTGAATCTCAAGCGAAAGATCAAAAGACCGCAGCCTTCGGCAGCTCCTACCGCAACCGAGCGCAAGCACTCCCTCGCCACAAAAGCTTCCTCGACAAAGAGTCGAAGCGACCCGATCAGTCGTCCAACGCCTTCACCGACTTGGGCGACAGCCGCAGGCTGCGAAGGCTGCGCTTCACGCTCTTGAGGTGGTTGACCAGGCTTGGCCCGCGGGCCATGGCGACACCCATTGCCAGCACGTCGATCACCACCAGGTGGGCGATGCGCGAGGTCAACGGCGTGTAGATCTCAGTGTCTTCATGCACGTCGATGGCCAGGTTCACCGTGGACAGTTCTGCCAATGGCGTCTGGCTCGGGCACAAGGTGATCAGCGAGGCACCACTTTCGCGCACTAGGTTCGCGGTGATCAGCAAGTCCTTGGATCGCCCCGATTGGGAAATGCAGATCGCCACGTCGGTGGGTTTCAAGGTCACCGCTGACATGGCCTGCATGTGCGGGTCGGAATAGGCCGCTGCCGTCAGCAGTAACCGGAAGAACTTGTGCTGGGCATCGGCCGCCACCGCGCCCGAGGCGCCGAAGCCATAAAACTCGACACGCTGGGCCTGGGACATGGCCGTGACGGCTTTTTGCAACGCCACTGGGTCGAGCTTCTCGCGAACCTCCATTAGGGTATGCAGGGTCGTGTCGAAGATTTTCAGGCTGTAGTCGGCCACTGAATCGTCTTCGTGGATCGCAAACTGACCGAAGCTCGCGCCGGCGGCCAAGCTTTGCGCCAGCTTGAGTTTCAGGTCCTGGAAACCCGAGCAACCGATGGCCCGGCAGAAACGCACGATGGTCGGTTCGCTGATGCCGACGCTGTGGGCAAGATCGGCCATGGAGCTATGCATCACGGCCGCAGGATCAAGCAGTACGTGATCGGCGACTTTCAGCTCCGACTTGCGTAGCAAGTGGCGTGACTGGGCGATGTGTTGCAACAGGTTCAAGGGGCTGGACTCTTGTTATGGGCAGGTGCCGGGATGTAGCAAGCTTGTAGTTATACTACAAGAATTGGCTTTTTGCCCGTCCAAAACGTAACTGGATTGCCTCGCCGCCCCTTTGTTTTGGCCGAGGATCCCCCGATGTAGCAGCTTGTGGCCGTAGCGCAAACGCTCAACGCTGCCGATCCGCTGGTTTCCTGGCCTGTCCTGAGCTTCTAACCCGGGGAAAATCGTTTATAGGTCACTGGCCAATCACCCAATAACTTGCTCCCCGCCAACATATATCCCGCAATAATAGACAGTAGACATCAAGACAAAACCAAGTAATCCATCGAAATATCATTTCTCCTTACAACACCAACAGCAATTGAGCAAACACTATCAGGGCGAAATAGATATATTGATTCCCGCAGGACGCAATCAACTTAACTACAGGAGTTACTACCATGAAAATCACGACTAAAGACTGGACCGCACAAATCGACCGCATGCCAGGCGCCGTATCTTTCCGCACCTTTGGCACCGTCACCGTGGCCAATAGCGGCGTTACCCCCACGCTGGTACGCAGCGACCTACAAGACAAGTCTCTTAATCTGCGACTGGAGTTGAAACTTGAACAATCCAACGGAATTTCACTGCCGGCACTGACAAACAAGCTCGTTGAGTATAAAGCGCTGGGCGACTCCAGTGTCACTGGCGTCAGTATTTTTTTCGAAGGCCAGTTACTGCACCACATCGATGAAGTGCTAGTAACTAACTAAGTGTAGACCCCATAACTTCCCGTCAGACGACGTCGTTGCCTGACGGGAAGTTTTCCTCGTGGTCCAGGCTCATTCACCCAGGTGTTGCGCCCGCAACAACCCAGCTAACCCGTCAGCCTCCACCGGCCGGCTGATCAGATACCCTTGAACCTCATCGCAACGTTCATTCCTGAGGAATTCGAGTTGCTCCTGCCGCTCAACGCCTTCGGCCACGACCTTGAGCGACAACCCATGCGCCATTGCAATGATTGCCCGGGTAATTGCCACATCCACGCTGCCCTCACCTAACCCACGAATGAACGCCTGGTCGATCTTCACGTAATCCACCGGGATGCGCTTGAGGTAACTCAGGGATGAGTAGCCGGTACCGAAATCATCGATCGCCAGCTTGACCCCAAGGTCACGCAATTGCTGGAACGTGGCGATAATGTGTTCCACGCTGTCGAGCAACTGGCTCTCGGTGAGCTCCAGTTCCAGGTATTGAGGGGCCAGACCGGTTTCTTCCAGTACCTGCCGCACCAGGCTGACCAGCTTGCCCTGACGCAATTGATGCACCGACAGATTGACGGACACCCTGATTGGCGCGAGCCCCTGACGCTGCCATTCGCATGCCTGCCAACAAGCCTGGCGCAATACGAACTCGCCAATCGGCCCAATCAACCCGGTCTCTTCGGCCAGGCCGATAAAATCCCCCGGCGGCACCCGGCCCATGGCCGGATGATCCCAACGCACCAACGCCTCGGCGGCGTTCAGGCGACCAGTCGCCAAACACAGTTTTGGCTGATAAAAAACCTTCAGTTGGTGCTCTTCCAAGGCCTTGCGCAACTGATTCTCCAACTGCAGACGCTCCAGCGTGCTGGCCTGGAGGCTGTCGGTGTAGAACTGGAAATTGTTGCCCCCCAAATGCTTGGCATGTTGCATGGCCATGTTCGCCTGGCTGACCAGCATGGCAACTTCCCGCGTGTTGTCGGGCAACAGACTGATGCCGATCGAGGCACTGAGCACCAGTTCATGGCCTTCTATGGTCAGTGGCACACGCAGTTTGGCGGCCAGCCGAGTGGCCACGCGCGCCAGGCTCGAAAGGTTGCCATAGGCATCGAACAACACCGCAAACTCATCGCCCGATAGCCGGGCGATGGTGTCCGCCTCGGGGAGCGCATTGATCAGGCGTCGTGCCATTTTCTGCAACAACTGGTCGGCGATGTCATGGCCGAGGCTGTCGTTGAGCAATTTGAAACGGTCCAGGTTGATATGCAGCAACGCCAGGCTGCGCCGTCCACCCTGGCGCACACGCTGGTGAGCTTCGTGCAGGCGCTCGCGAAACAGCGAGCGATTAGCCAGCCCGGTCAATTCATCGTAATGGGTCAGATAGCGCATCCGTTCTTCGGATTCGCGTCGCGCCGAAAGATCGGCGAAGAAACCCACGATATGACTGACATTTCCCCGAGCATCGCGCACGACGTTCAATTGCAGCCATTGCGGATACAACTCGCCGTTGGCCCGCGCCTCCACCAACTCCCCCTGCCAGGTGCCATGCTGCTTGAGCGCTTGGCGAATGATGGGGTAATGCCGGCGCGCGTCGCGACTGCACGGCAGGTCCACCACGTTGCGCCCAAGCATGTCATCGATATTGAAACCGGTGACCCGCGTGAACGCCTGATTGGCAGCGAGAAGCACGTAGTGAGGGTCGAAAATCACGATACCTTCACTGGCGGCTTCGAACACTGTGGCCGCCAGTTGCCGTTGCTGCTCAAGCTCCTTGTGGGTGCTGATGTCTCGCCGGGTGCCGACCATACGCAGCACCCGGCCGCTCACGCTGCGTTCCACGGCCCGGCCGCGGTCTTCGATCCAGACCCAGTGGCCATCGCCGTGGCGCACGCGGTATTCGATCTGGTAATCCTCGCTGCGACCCTTGAGGTGTTCGACCAAGGCTCGCTTGAGCGCCGGCAGGTCTTGCGGGTGCAGGCGCGGAGTGAGGTGAGTGAGCATCGCCGTGATGTATTCGGGCTCCAGGCCGAACAGTTCCTTGAGTTGTGTGTGATGAACTTCGTCAGTCTGCAGGTTCCAATCCCACAACCCCAGCTCACTGGCCTTGAGCGCCAGGGCTAGGCGCGCCTCGCTTTTGCTCAAGGCCTGGCTGGCGACCTCCAGTTCAAGACTGCGCTGCGCGACCCGCGCCTCCAGGCCAATCTGGGCCGCTCGCAGTTTTTCCTCGGCAGAACGGCGTTGTTCGACCTCCCGGGCCAGCGCGTCGTTGAGCTGGGCGCTGCGGGTTTGTGCTTGCTGCAGATGCTCGATTAGCGCCTGGTTCTGGAAGCGTCGCAACAGGCTGCGTTGGATCAAGCGGTTGACTTGCCAGGCCACCACGCTCAGCGAGACCAACACGATCAGCCCAAGCCAGCCCCACCCGCGTTGCTGCTCATCGCCGCCCCAGAAGAGGTAGCCGATGGCCGGTAACAGGCAGGGCAAGGTAAAGGACAGGAAGGCGGGAAGACTCACCGCGTAGGCCACACTGGCGGACAGGGCTGCCGCGCCAATCAGGCCGAACACCCAGGCCTGTTGTTGGAAACTGTCAGCCGGGACCAGCGCGATACCGGCCCCAGCCAGCGTCAGACCGGTCATCGCGGAGCCCAGCAAAAACATACGCAACCAGATCGGGTGTGCCTGGCGGCCCGGCATCGCCGAATCGAAAGCCGCCACCTGGATCACCCGCAACGCCACCAGCGACAACAACCAGACCAGCCAGACGCTGACCAGGAAATAGCGCCGCGGCTCCCATAACAGCGCGGCGCAGACCAGACCATTGAGCAACATGAACAGCGTGGGCAGCAGCGAGCCTTGATACAGCAGACGTGTGCGCTCGACCGCCATCTCCATGGCGTACTGCTTGCAGATGACCCGCGGCTCCACACAGGGGCCCACCGGATCGGAATTGAGGGTCATTGGCACTATTCTTGTTCTTATTCAGTGGAGCATGGAGAACCTGAAACAAGCACCGAGCATACACAAGCCATGGGCCATCCCACACTGCCCCAGCTCATAAAAATGCGGAACAAGTCGCTATTTCATTGGGTGGCGCCTCTTCGAAGCGGGCCCCGCCAATACCTGTAGTCTATGACCCGCCGGTCATCCTCAAGCGGTCTTTTATCGGCTGATGCAAAGCTCGGTTTGCCCGGGGTCGCGTCGCACCCTAGAATGCCCCGATGCGCGATGACCTCTCCCTTCTGCTGAACTCCCTCAACGATGCCCAACGCCAGGCCGTAGCAGCCTCCGTGGGTCGTCAGTTGGTCCTGGCCGGTGCCGGCTCCGGTAAAACCCGAGTGCTGGTGCATCGTATCGCCTGGTTGATCCAGGTCGAGAACGCCTCTCCCCATTCGATCCTGTCGGTGACATTCACCAACAAGGCCGCGGCCGAGATGCGCCATCGCATCGAACAACTGATGGGCATCAACCCCGCCGGCATGTGGGTCGGCACGTTCCACGGCCTGGCGCACCGCTTGTTGCGGGCGCATTGGCAGGAGGCCGGGCTGAGCCAGACCTTCCAGATCCTCGACAGCGACGACCAGCAACGCCTGGTCAAGCGGGTGATCCGCGAGCTGGGCCTGGACGAACAGCGCTGGCCCGCCCGCCAGGCCCAATGGTTCATCAACGGCCAAAAAGACGAAGGCCTGCGCCCGCAGCACATCCAGGCCAGCGGCGACCTGTTCCTGGCGACCATGCGCAGCATCTATGAAGCCTATGAGGCGGCGTGCCAGCGTGCCGGCGTCATCGACTTCTCCGAGCTGCTGCTACGGGCGCTGGACCTGTGGCGCGACCACCCAGGCCTGCTGGCCCATTACCAGAAGCGCTTCCGGCATGTATTGGTGGACGAATTCCAGGACACCAACGCCGTGCAATACGCCTGGTTGCGCCTGCTCGCCAAGGGCGGTGACAGCCTGATGGTGGTGGGTGACGACGACCAGTCGATCTACGGCTGGCGCGGCGCCAAAATCGAGAACATCCACCAGTACTCGACGGACTTTCCCGACACCGAAGTCATCCGCCTGGAACAGAACTACCGCTCCACCGCCGGTATCCTCAAGGCCGCCAACGCCCTGATCGCCAACAACACCGGGCGCCTGGGCAAGGAATTGTGGACCGACGGTGGCGAAGGCGAAGCAATCAACCTCTACGCCGCCTTCAACGAACACGACGAAGCCCGCTACGTGGTGGAAACCATCGAAAGCGCGCTGAAAACCGGCCTGGCCCGCAGCGACATCGCCATCCTGTACCGTTCCAACGCCCAGTCGCGGGTGCTGGAAGAGGCGTTGCTGCGCGAACGGATCCCCTACCGCATCTACGGCGGCCAGCGCTTCTTCGAGCGAGCTGAAATCAAGAACGCCATGGCCTACCTGCGCCTGATCGAAGGTCGCGGCAACGACGCGGCCCTGGAGCGGGTGATCAACGTGCCGACGCGGGGCATCGGTGAGAAAACCGTCGAGGCGATTCGCGATCACGCGCGCCACAGCCACGTATCCATGTGGGAAGCCATGCACCAACTGGTCGCCAACAAAGGCATGGCCGGTCGCGCCGCTGGCGCCCTGAAGGCCTTCATGGACCTGATTGAAGACCTGGCCGCCAAGTGCGGGGACATGCCTATACACTTGATGACTCAGACCGTCATCGAGCAGTCCGGCCTGATCGCCTACCACGAAGCGGAAAAAGGCGAGAAAGGCCAGGCCCGGGTGGAAAACCTCGAGGAGCTGGTCAGCGCCGCGCGCAACTTCGAAAGCACCGAAGAAGACGAAGCCCTGTCGCCGCTATCGGCCTTCCTGGGTCACGCTTCCCTGGAGGCCGGTGACACCCAGGCCGACGAACACGAAGACAGCATCCAGCTGATGACCCTGCACAGCGCCAAGGGTCTGGAATTCCCCTACGTGTTCCTCGTGGGCATGGAAGAAGGCCTGTTCCCCCACAAGATGAGCCTGGAAGAACCGGGACGCCTGGAGGAAGAACGGCGCCTGGCCTACGTCGGTATCACCCGCGCCATGCAGAATCTGGTGCTGACCTACGCCGAAACCCGACGTTTGTATGGCAGCGAGACCTACAACAAAGTGTCACGCTTCGTACGTGAAGTACCGAAGGGTCTGATCCAGGAAGTGCGACTGTCCAACAGCGTCAGCCGTCCGTTCGGTGGCGGCCAGCAGCAAAGCACCAGCAGCCTGTTCGGCGGCAGCGACATCCCTGAGACCGGCTTCAGCCTCGGCCAGACCGTACGGCATTCGGTATTCGGCGATGGCGTGATCCTCAACTTCGAGGGCGCTGGCGCCCAGGCGCGGGTGCAGGTGAACTTCAGCGAAGGCAGCAAGTGGCTGATGCTGGGGTATGCCAAGCTCGAAGCGATCTAAAGATTTCGTATGAAGCACCTTGCTGTGGGAGCAAGGCTTGCCCGCGAGGCGGTGGCACATTCGACACAGATGCGTCAGACAGATCGCTATCGCGGGCAAGCCTTGCTCTCACAGATATCTCTTCCTATCCCATATTAGTTTCCGACCGAACTTATTTACTTTTCCTACAGCCCAAAGCGAGCAAGCCTTCTTGCACAGCCGAAGCTGAACCTAAGCTGTCACGCAAAAACCCGAAACACTCTGTCGCTAGCCAGCAACAGTTCAGCTGTGCAACATGACCCGCGTGCTATCCACAGATGGGAATGCCTTTATATGAAACGTTTTCTTAGCATCGCCATGGCGCTGTGCATTGGCCTGACGATGGCCATCGACGCCAATGCTGCCAAGCGTTTTGGCGGTGGTAAAAGTTCGGGCGCGGCCCCAACTCACCAGACCAGCCAGATGGCGCCGTCCTCTGCCGCCGGCTCTACCGCTGCCAGCGCAGGTGCGGCCGGTGCCGCAGGTGCTGCCACCAAGGCCAGTGGTGCTTCGCGCTGGCTCGGTCCCCTGGCCGGCATCGCCGCCGGTGGCCTGCTCGCCTCCATGTTCATGGGCGACGGCTTCCAGGGCATGCAGATCTTCGACATCCTGATCATGGCGGTCATCGCCTTCCTGGCCTTTCGCTTCATTGCCGCCCGTCGTCGCAAGCAGCAGGAGCAATTGGCGCCGGCCGGCCACGCATCGATGCAACGGGAAGAGTTAAACCAGCAACCTGCCGGTGGCTCGATCTTCGGCGGTTCGGCAGCGCCTGCTGCCGTCCGTCCGGTCATCAATGCGCCAGCCTGGTTCAACGAAGGCCGCTTCGTCGAAGCCGCGCGCAACCATTTCATGTCCCTGCAGCAACATTGGGATGCGAACGAAATGGACAAGATCTCCGAATTCGTGACCCCACAGCTGCTGGAGTTCCTCAAGCGCGAGCGGGCCGAACTGGGCGATGGCTTCCAGTCCACCTACATCGACAATCTGAACGTGCAACTGGACGGCGTCGACGATCGCGCCGACAAGACCATCGCCACCCTGACCTTCAGCGGTGTGTCGAAGGACTCTCGCTTCGACAAGGGCGAAGCGTTCAGCGAAAGCTGGAACATGGAACGTGCCCAGGGCGATGACCAGCCTTGGCTGGTGGCCGGTATCCGCCAGAACGGTTGAACCTTTGCCCGTTTTGCATGTTGAAATAAAAGAACCCCGGCTCAGGCCGGGGTTTTCTATTTCGCAGTTGCATCTATAGCGAGCTACTGTATAAACCGCTCCATATCAAACCGCGCCATCGAGAAAGAGGATCCCGGACGTGGAAGAAATAATCGAACAATTGCGTGAAGCCAACGAGCCCGTACCGGTCCCGCTGGAGTTGCCCGACGAAGACTTGCTGGTAGAGATCGAAGAGCAGCTGTTCATCGATATCCCATTCGTCTTCAGGGAATTTTTGCTGACCGTCAGCGATGTCGTCTATGGCAGCCTGGAACCGGTGACCGTCACCGATCCACAGTCCCACACCTACCTGCCGGATGTGGCCGCCAATGCCTGGGATGCCGGCGTCGACCGCAGCCTGATCCCGATCTGCCAGGACGGCGACGATTATTATTGCGTCGAAGAAGACGGCACTGTGGTGCTGTGGCAGGCCGAAGAAGAACTGATCGCCGAAGAGACCTGGGAGTCGGTCTGGCACTGGGCCCGGGACGTCTGGCTGGAAAGCTGAGCCCCACCGCCGCTCAGTGCCCGGACGAGTCCTTGTGGTTGTCCAGGGTTTCAAGCAAGGCCACCTGCATCCGCGTATGCAGGCGGATGAACCAGCGCCATAGCAGTGCCGCTACGGCAGCCGCCACCACGGCGATCAGCACGAGCAACTTGTTGGTCGGCAGAATGCTGGCCGACAACGCTGCCAATAGCAGGAAAATCACCAACAGCGAGAGAATCGGGATCACTTCGGCAATCACCCGACGCACGCGCTGGGTATGGCGACCAGCCATTTCCGGTTTCACGCTCATCTCCGCCAACAGCATCGACAGTGCCTTGAGCTTGCGATAGGCGGCGATCAGGAACGGTAGCGACAGCAACAACGCCCCGCCCCAGATCAATGCTTTCTGCCAGCTCGGGTCGCTTATCCATACTTGCAGGTAAGCCGATATCCGCTCGGCGAAATAACCGCTCGAAACAAAAATCGCGATGACCAGCGCCAGGTTGACTCCAACCTGCAGCACAATCCGCCGGACCATCTGCGCCACCATCGCCCCTTCGCCGTGGGGCTGGATGCTGCGCAGCCATTCGCCATACATCCCCAGCACCCGCGTCAACCGTTGCGGCATGACCGTCGCCAACTTGACGGACAGCGGGTCGGCGGCCCGGATCAGGTACGGTGTCAGCAGTGTGGTCAACACCGAGACGGCGACCGCAACCGGATAGAGGAAATCGCTGGTGACCTGCAGGGTCATCCCCAACGACGCGATGATGAAGGAAAATTCGCCGATCTGCGAAAGGCCCATCCCAACGCGCAGCGAGGTGCGTCCGTCGTTGCCGGCGATAAAGGCACCGAGGCCGCAGGACAGCATCTTGCCAACTACAACTGCACCCGTGATCACCGCAATCGGCCAGGCGTGCTGCAGCAATATCGCAGGGTCGAGCATCAGCCCGATGGCGACGAAGAAAATCGCGCAGAACAGATCGCGCACCGGCTCCACCAGCCGCTCTATTTTCAGCAGTTGCCGGGACTCGGCCATGATCGCACCGATCAGGAACGCCCCGAGCACCATGCTGTACTCCAGCTTCACCACCAGCAGGCAGAAGCCGAAACACAAACCCAACACGGTAATCAGCAGCATTTCGTTGCTGTCGAACTTCGCCACGTAGGCCAGTACCCTTGGCACCAGCAGAATGCCGACGACCAACGCGACGATCATGAACAACGACAACTTGCCCACCGTGGAAAACACCTCGCCAGAGCTCACGGTGCCGCTGACGGCAATGCTCGACAGCAAGGCGATGATGCCAATACCGAGGATGTCCTCGACGATCAACACCCCGAAAATCAGCTGGGCGAAGCGTTCGTTCTTCATCTTCAGGTCGTTGAGAGCCTTGACGATGATAGTGGTGGAGGAAATGGCCAGGATCGCGCCGAGGAACAGCGAGTCCATGGTGCTCCACTCGAACCAGCGGCCGATTTCATAGCCGATCCAGATCATCAGCACGATTTCGAGGAACGCCGCGATGAAGGCCGTGGCCCCGACCTTGAACAGTTTGCGCAGGCTGAACTCCAGGCCCAGGCAAAACATCAGGAAGATCACCCCGAGCTCGGCCAGGGTCTTGATTGTGTCTTCGTCGTGGATAAAACCGAACGGTGGCGTATGCGGGCCGATGATGAAGCCGGCCACGATGTAGCCCAATACCACCGGCTGCTTGAAACGATGAAAGAGTAAGGTCACCAGCCCCGCTGCCATCATGATAATTGCCAAGTCCTGAATGAAGCTGATGGCATGCATGTCGGGGCTCCCTGTTCAAAATGGCTCACTGCAGAGCTGGAGAAATCCATTTCCTCTGTAGGAATTGCCCTCGCAACGGGTTTTTGAAGGGTAACACCGCGACTTCCGACAAAAAGACGATGCAATATATGGAAACAGATCCATCGGCGCGTGACGGCAACCACAGGTGCAGCGTCCCGATATCGGTGGCTTTTAAAACCTGGTGACCTGTTCGCAGGCCACTGCCCAGCACCCGCAGAGGTGCACTCCCGAATGACTGCCTTGAACCGTGAGTACGTTATGGAACCCGGAAACGCCCAGCTGTCGATGACGGTATTGATGACCCCCGATATGGCCAACTTCTCTGGCAATGTCCATGGCGGCACCTTGCTCAAATACCTCGACGAAGTCGCCTACGCCTGCGCCAGCCGCTATGCCGGGCGCTACGTGGTGACCCTGTCGGTTGACCAGGTCATCTTCCGTGAGCCGATTCATGTCGGTGAGCTGGTGACCTTCCTGGCATCGGTGAACTACACCGGCAACACGTCGATGGAAGTGGGCATCAAAGTCGTGACCGAGAACATTCGCGAACGCTCGGTGCGCCACACCAACAGTTGCTTCTTCACCATGGTAGCGGTGGATGACCAACGTAAACCCGCAGCCGTGCCGCCCTTACAGCCGCAAAACAGCGAAGCAAAGCGCCGCTACGAACAAGCCCAGCAGCGCCGGCAGATTCGCCAGGAGCTGGAAAAGCGTTACCAGGACATCAAGGCAGACGGGCCTTAATCGGCCACAGAAACAAATGTGGGAGCCTGCTCGCGATGACAGCATTATCCAGCCTGTCACACCGCTATCGCGAGCAGGCTCGCACACATGGATTGGCGCTGTTTGATCAAATACTGATCGGCACTGCCTCGAACCGTACCCGTGGATGGGCGATCCGGTCCTGGGCGCGGACCAGTTCCAGCTCATAGCTGGTGCAGGCCTGGGTTTCCAGCAGCACTTCATGCACCGCCGCGGCAGTGAATTCCAGGGCCGCCACCAGGCTGTCCCCTAACAGTATCCGCGCCAGGAACAACCCCGAGGTCAGGTCACCCACGCCCACCGGATGACGTGGGAAAGCCAGCAGTGGACGGCGCAGGTGCCAGCTACCGTCGGCAGTCACCAGTAGCATTTCGAAGCTGTCATCGGGCTTGCCAGGGTAGACCAGGTGCTTGACCAGCACCGCCTTCGGTCCACGGGCCAGCAACGCCCGGGCCATGGCCAGGCAGTCGAGCAAGGACTGCGCCTTGCGTCCCGAAAAACTGTCCAGCTCCAGTTGGTTCGGGCACATGAGGTCCGCCACGGCAGCGGCTTCTTCCAGGAGAAACTCACTCACCTCGGGCGCCACGATGCAGCCCTTCTCTGGATGTCCCATGACCGGGTCACAGAGGTACAGCGCCTTGGGATTGGCAGCCTTGATCCGCGCCACGCCCGTCAGAATCGCCCGCCCCTGAGCCGCGCTACCCAGGTAGCCGGACAACACCGCATCGCAATGACCCAGCTCACCGATCGCCGCAATGCCTTCTACCAATGCCGGTATCTGCTCTGGCGCAAGCACTTCACCGGCCCATTGACCATACTGGGTGTGATTGGAAAACTGCACGGTATTGAGCGGCCAAACGTTCACTCCGACCCGCTGCATCGCAAACACTGCGGCGCTATTGCCAGCGTGACCGAACACCACGTGGGACTGAATGGCAAGCAGATGAGGCGTACGTTTCATGCGGGAAGTTTCCGTAAAACGATTGAAATTCAAGCCGCGCAGTATGCGACTAAACGCAGCCTGTACGACAGACCGGCGAGGCAGTTAAGCTGGCAGCAACTTGTTGGAGCACTTAGTTCATGCTGACCCTTGGAAACATTTTCGTGCTGATGCTGCTGGCTACCGGCGGTGCCTGGCTGTGGCACAACCATGGCTTGCGCGAACGGGCGTTGGCGAGGGTCATGCAGCATTGCACCAACCTCAAGATCGAGTTGCTGGACGGCAACGTGGCGCTGAAAAAACTCGGTTTTGTGAAGGACGCCAGCGGACGACGACGGCTGGCACGCGTCTACACCTTCGAATTCACCGTCACCGGTGAAAGCCGCCATTCAGGCACCATCACCCAGTTTGGCGCCCACAGCGCGCACATCGAACTGGCGCCCTACCCGATGCCCTTCGAAGAAACACCGACCCCCTCCATTGAACCGGTCCAAACCAGGCCCAGGGCTGAAGTCATCGAGTTGAGCCAGTGGCGCCAGGAACACAACAAATGGAAGCCTTGAAACAGGGCTGACTCAGCAACACCGACAAGTCGCCAACCCGGCTTGCAGGCGATCAACGTCTTGCCGCTGATCGAAAATCAGCTCGATCCGAGAATCCTGGCGCCACTCACTGGCTTGCCAGCCCAGTGCCGTCCCCTCCAGCGCATTGGCTGAAACCCAGCCGTCGACACTGCGGATAACCATCTTCGCCCGCCTCCAATCCTGGCCTTGCAGCCATCGCGTCAGTGCCGCTGCGTCGAATTGCTGGCTTGGGTGCCAGCGCCAACCAATACTCCAGCCACCTTCCTGCTGCTGATACAAGCAAATCGGCAGCGTCGGCTCGGACCAAATGGCCGGTACCTGCCCCAGGCTCTTGGGCAGCTTCAAGTTATCCACAGCCCCGCTGCCCCGAGTTGCAAGGCCAGGCAATTGCTCGATCGGCAACGCAGCCTGTTGTGTCCAGTACAACGCACGTCCTGAGAGTTGCGCCGTCAGTCGTTGGCGATCGGCTTGTGTGAGGGTCTCGGACTTGTTCAGCACCAGCAGTCCGGCATCCGCCAGGGTCTGTCGCTGCGCGTCGGGTATAGGCTTGCCGTCCACCATCGCCCGGGCATCCAACACCAACACACAGGGTTGCACCGCTAGCACGCCGAGCCATGGCGCTTCGCACAGTTGCCGAAGCAACTGTGCGGGATGACCCAGGCCCGAGGGTTCGATGAACAGCCGATCCGGCCGGGCCTTGCGCAGCAAACGCCCAAGACCGATCTGAAACGGCGCGCCGTTGACGCAGCACAAGCAGCCACCGGCCACTTCGCCCAGTGCGATACCATCGCCGGCCTGGGTCAGCAGCGCGGCATCCAGGCCGATCTGACCGAACTCATTGATCAGCACCGCCCAACGCTCATTGGCCGGGCGCTGGGCCAGCAGATGCCTGATCAGGCTGGTCTTGCCGGCACCCAAGGGACCGGCGATGACATGGGTGGGAATGTGCTGCAACATAATCGACGGCTTTCGATGGAGGTGAACATGCGAATGATCGGCTGGTTGTTACTGGCACTGACGTCGAACCAGGCTCTGGCCCAGGCTTGTGTGGTTCACAGCCAGGCGGAACGGCTGGATGTGAAAGTCTGCCAACAGAACCGCAACATCCCGCAGAAGCTGTTTGCCGATGGTTTCTGCCAGCCAAACCTTGCCGGCCAGAAAGTCGAAGTGCAATACGTCGATCATTGCCCTGGCGGCGCGTTCGGCGTTTGCAGCAACGCCCAGGTCGCCAATATGCCTTACCACCAGGATATTCACTATTACGGCGTGGCGACCGATGCCGCTTATCTGCGGCCATTTTGCGAAGGGCAAAGCCAGGGCACCTGGCTCAAGCCTTAAGCCAGCCAATCCAGCGTGAGAATCAATCGACGCTGTCCCAGCGCAGGCTCCGGTGATCGATGGATCAGGCCAAGGCCTTCGTTACCGTGCCATTTTTCGCCTTTAAGCAAACCCACATCGCCGCAACGAAACTGCTGGATCACGCGCGGATCACTGGGTTCAGCCTCAGGCTCGGCAAGTCGTCGACGGTCCATGGCACCTTCCTCGAGCCACTGGCTGCCAACGCCCGCATAGGTGGTCAGCAGCCGCACCGGCACGTGGTCAACGTGAAAGCGCGGGCACATCGCCTTGTCCAGCGCGCGCAGGCGCAGGCCAACACGTTGGGCACCCAACAGGCAGGCAAACGCACTGACCAGCCAGGAGACATCAGCGATAAAGCCTTCATAGCCTTGCAGATCGCTAAAGCCTGCGGCCAGGCCTCGCAGCGCTGGCAGGGTGTCTTCTGCTGGCAAGTCGAGCACCCGTGATTCGGCCAGCGGTTGGTCCATCGCCAGCACCATGGACGCAAAGTCGCTGATGTGTGCAGGAAGCTGCCGCTGCCAGACCGCCAGGTTAGTGCCGTCGTCCAGGATCTGCGTAAATACCCCTGGCGTATCACCTTGGACCTGGCGTGCCTGCGCTGCCCTTTTTAGACTGGACGCCAGCATCACGCCGCGACCTCGTCATGCCACGAGCCGAACGGATCCGGCAACAACCGCCAA
Organism: Pseudomonas sp. RL_105y_Pfl2_101; assembly: GCF_963970585.1. Lineage (NCBI taxonomy): Bacteria > Pseudomonadati > Pseudomonadota > Gammaproteobacteria > Pseudomonadales > Pseudomonadaceae > Pseudomonas > Pseudomonas sp. RL_105y_Pfl2_101. The sequence continues at coordinate 155,176 of NZ_CAXAPG010000009.1, read as the reverse complement.
TTTTCAACACCGAGCGCCATCTCCGCATCGGTGAGCAGGCAAGCGTCCAGTTCGGCGGTGAGCTGGCCGAAGTCGATGTCCTGACCAATGAAGACCAGCTCCTGACGGCAATCGCCTGTGGCAGCAAGCCAGTTCTTCATGATCGCCGCTGTACTTTCCTCATCTTGCGGCCATTGGTTTTTCGGCACGAATCGCCACCAGCGCCCGGCGAAGCCATGCCGCATCAAGCCTCCGGCCTGGGACCAACTGCCCGCCTCCTCAGGTTTGCTGGCCAACCAGAAGAAACCCTTGGAGCGCAGGAGTTTGCCATTGAGCCATGGACGGTCGATAAAATTGAAAAACCGCTCGGGATGAAACGGCCGATGAGCCCGATAGGCGGTGGAGGCGATGCCATATTCCTCGGTTTCTGGGACGTGCTCCCCACGCAGTTCCTGTAGCCAGCCAGGGGCCTGGGCGGCGCGTTCGAAGTCGAAAAGGCCTGTGTCGAGGATTGTGCTCAGCGGCACCTGTCCCATGACCATGGGGAGGATCTGCGCCTGGGCGTTGAGGCGCTGCAGAATCACGGTCAACTCTTCCCGATCATGCTGGCTGATCAGGTCGATTTTGCTGATCAAAATCACGTCGGCAAACTCGATCTGTTCGATCAGCAGGTCGGTGATCGAGCGTTCATCGTCCTCCCCCAGGGTTTCACCCCGTGACGCAAGGCTTTCAGCGGCCTGGTAGTCCAGCAGGAAATTCACCCCATCGACTACCGTCACCATGGTGTCGAGCCGCGCAACATCGGCCAGGCTTCGGCCTTCTTCGTCACGAAAAGTGAAGGTTTCTGCCACTGGCAACGGTTCAGAAATGCCTGTGGATTCGATCAACAAATAATCGAAACGCCCTTCCCTGGCGAGTTGCCCGACTTCTTCGAGCAGGTCCTCGCGCAACGTGCAGCAAATGCAGCCGTTGCTCATTTCCACCAGTTTTTCTTCGGAACGACTCAAGGTGACATCTCGCTGGACTTCGCCGCCATCGATGTTGATCTCGCTCATATCGTTGACGATCACCGCAACTCGCAGATTGTCGCGATTACGCAGAACATGGTTGAGCAGCGTGCTTTTACCGGCACCGAGAAATCCGGAAAGAACGGTCACGGGAAGACGATTGGGCATCAGGTATATCCTCATCGGGCGGCCGCTTCGACTACGGCTCGTTTCCAGGGTTTGACTAGGTTCAGGGGCATGGTGCTTTTTATGTTATAGTATAACAACACAATTCAACCAGCCCCGACGCCCTTCATGGTTTGAGATCACTCCATGCGCAATCATCTGAAATTCGTATTGGCGAGCCCGTTGCTGCTGTGGGTGTTAAGCGCGTCGGCCCAAAGCCCGCTCCTGGCGACCTGCACCCGCAGTGCAAATTTGCTGGCGTGCGTGGACATTCAGGGCAATGCTTACAGCGTCGCAGCGGCGGGAAACACCATTTATTTGCGAGGATTTGAAGCGGCCAGTCGTCGTTATTGGGCGCAAACCAATAGCCGTTACGGTCAGCTCACTTTTTTTACTGGCTTGGCATCGGATGGAGAAAGTTGGGTCGGATACAGCCGGCGTGTAGGTTGGAAAGCCTCAATCGTTTTTCGAGTTCTGGTGGTAGTGCGGGCGTATTTGTATGCGGACGCCTGAACGGTTGTCAGGACTCATCGCGCTGATGTTTCACGTGGAACATGGACGCTTGGGGAGATGAAACGCCTTTCATGGAAAAGGTTTCTTTAAATTAGTCGTTATACTATAACATCTAATTTTTAACCTTCGATGGACCTAGACCATGAACGCGTCAACCCTGCCCGACATCGCTGCGCAGGCTTCACGTCAAACCCTGCCCCTAGATTGGGTGGGCATGTGTGGCATCGCAACGCCGGTGCTGATTGACGGCCAGCGTCTCAGTGCAATGGCCGATGCAGGTGTCAGCCTGGATGACGGTGAGGCGCGCGGCATTCACATGTCACGCTTATACCTGGCGCTGGAACTACTCGAAGAGACGACGCTTTCGCCAGCGTTGTTGCGCCGAGTCCTCCAGCAATTTCTCGATAGCCATGAAGGCATGTCCCACTCGGCATCGCTCAGTCTGCATACCGATCTGTTGCTCAAGCGTCCGGCACTCATCAGCCCGCTGGAGGGTTGGAAGCGCTACCCGGTGAGCATCGAAGCCCACTTAAAAAACACCGTGTTCCACGTGGAACTGAAAATCCAGATTGCTTATTCCTCGACTTGCCCTTGTTCGGCCGCACTTGCCCGGCAATTGATCCAACAGCAGTTTGTCGACGACTTCGCTAACAAAAAACTTGAGCACGCCGAAATCCTGGCCTGGCTAGGTTCATCGAACGGCATTGTCGCCACCCCTCATAGCCAACGCAGTACGGCGACCCTGAGCCTACGCCTGAACACCGATACCGACGATTTACCGCTACTGTCGTTCATCAACAAAGCCGAAGCGACCCTTGGCACCGCTGTGCAAACCGCCGTCAAACGCGCCGATGAACAAGCCTTCGCCCTGGCCAACGGCCAAAACCTGATGTTCTGCGAAGACGCCGCGCGGCGATTAAGCACGGCCTTGAGTCGGTCACCCGACATCGTTGCCCTGAATGTGCGCGTCGTTCACGCCGAAAGCCTGCACGCCCATGACGCCGTGGCGCAAAGCCGCTGGACCCGGGACGCATCATGATCAACTGCCAAGCGCTGCGCTGGGGTGCACCCGGACAACCCCTCACTCCGCCCCTCGCGATGCAGCGACCGGCCGGCAGTCTCACCGCCATCATCGGTGCCAACGGCTCGGGCAAAAGCAGTCTGTTGAAAGTGCTCGCGGGATTGCAGAAGCCGCTCTCCGGCAAAGTCACCTTGGATGTTTCACGCCGTGGTGGGGTTTCGTTCATGCCGCAGCAGCAACATTTGGATCGGCAATTTCCCATCCGTTTGCAAGAGTTGGTGGCTGTCGGTTCCTGGGGGAGTCGACACACGCCAGCCATGCGAAGGCAAGCGCTCCAGACCGTACTGGCCGACTGGGCGCTAACCGGTCTCGAACATCGTCCGTTAATGGCGCTGTCTGGAGGTGAGCTGCAACGTGCCCTGCTCGCTCGCCTGAGCCTGGCCGAAGCGCCATTGCTGTTGCTCGACGAACCCCACGCCGCCCTCGATGAACAAGGCCAGACGCTGCTGTGGAAACACATTCATCGCTGGCATGCTGCGGGCAGAACCGTCGTGGTGGTATGCCATGATCTGGCAGCGGTCCGCCAACATATCCCCCATTCGCTGCTGATCAGCAACACGGGCTGCGTGCTGGGCCGCAGTGTCGACTTGATCGCTCAACAACCCCAGACGTGGGTGGCCTGATGCTTGCGGCCACCCATCTCTGGCAACCGTTTCAAGAGTTTGTCTTCATGCGCAGGGCCTTGCTTGGCGGCCTGGTGCTGGCGTGCAGCACGGCGCCGTTGGGCGTGTTCTTGATTCTTCGGCGCATGAGCCTGATTGGTGACGCCGTAGCGCACGGCATTCTGCCGGGTGCCGCCCTGGGTTTCTGGTTTGCCGGGTTGAGCCTGCCGGCCTTGACCGTTGGCGGTCTGGGTGCGGGCCTGAGCATGGCTGGGCTCGCCGCCTGGATTACCCGACGCACTGGCCTGCGGGAGGACGCCAGCCTCGCGGCGATTTATCCCATTTCCCTGGCCGCCGGCGTATTGATCCTCGGCATGGCCGGTAAACGCCTGGACTTGCTTCACTTGCTGTTTGGCTCGGCCCTGGCGGTAGATGGCCCGACACTCACCGGCATGCTCTGGGTGTCCGGCGCCAGCCTGTTGGCAATGGCGTTGATTTATCGACCGTTGCTGCTCGATACGCTGGACCCGCTGTTCCTGCAAACCGTCAGTCGTCTCGGCCCATTGGCCCATGGCGTGTTCCTGACCCTGGTGGTGTTGAACCTGGTGATCGGCTTCCAGGCCATCGGGGCGCTGATGGTGGTCGGCCTGATGATGCTGCCGGCCGCCGCGTCGCGATTCTGGAGCCGTCGCCTGCCACTGCTGATGCTGATCGCGGCGCTGCTTGGTTGCCTCTCGGTGTGGCTTGGCCTGTTGTTGTCCTTCTATTACTCACTGCCCAGCGGGCCGTCCATCGTACTGGTGGCGGGCGCGTTGTACCTGCTGTCGGTGGTATTCGGTCCGGTGCACGGTTTGCTGCACCGCCCACCTTTACTCACATCCCAATGAGGTGTTTCCCGATGCGCGTTCTGCTCGTGCTAATCAGTCTGATGCTGTCCATGTCCCTGTCCGCCGCCGAAAAGCTGCAGGTGGTGACCAGCTTCAGCATCCTCGCCGACATGACCCGACAGGTCGGCGGTGAGCATATCCACATCACCAACATGGTCGGGCCGGACGCCGATGCACACACCTACGAACCCACGCCAGACGACGCCAAGGCATTGCTCAAGGCAAAACTGATCATCAAGAATGGACTGGGCTTCGAGCCATGGTTGGATCGCCTGGTGACCAGCACTGAAACCGCTGCTCCGGTGATCAGCGCCAGTCGTGGCGTCATCCCGCGTTCACTGGATGAGGATGGCGAGACCGTTCCCGACCCGCACGCGTGGCACAACCTGGCGAACGCCGAGCTGTATGTCAGCAACATCACCAAGGCATTGGAAGCTGCCGACCCGGCCAACAAAGCCGACTACGAACGCAACAGCCAGGCGTATCTGAAGAAAATCTACGCCCTGCTCGCCGAAGCCAAGGCCAAGCTCGGTGCACTGCCTGCCGGTAATCGCAAGATCGTGACCTCCCATGATGCATTCGGTTACCTGGGCCAGGCCTATGGCATCGAGTTCATGGCGCCCCGGGGTTTATCCACCGAACGTGAACCGTCGGCAGCAGAAGTCGCGGCGCTGATTACCCAGATCCGTCAGGCGAAGGTAAAATCGGTGTTCATGGAAAACATCAAAGATGCACGCCTGCTCAAGCAGATCGCCGACGAGAGCGGTGCCCACATCGGCGGCACGCTGTACTCCGATGCACTCGCGGCCAGCGGACCGGCCAGCACCTTTACCGGTCTGTTCGAATACAACCTCAATACCCTGTATGAGGCGCTGAGTCGGCCTTGATAGAGCATTGTGGGAGCAATGCCTCCCACAGGCTCACCAAGCGACTACTTCAAATGAGCTTCAAGCCCTCGGCTTGACCGTTCCGCAATCCTGACCCAGCCACACCGCGCGAGTGTCGAGGCTGCCGTTCTGCTGGATGCCGGTGGCATTGAACGTGCCGTTGACCTTGGTGGTGAATTCACGATCACTCAGGAACGTCGCGACGCCATTACCCTGGGCTTTCGGACAACTGAAGCGAAACTTCCACTGATTGCCGGTACGCTCAGTGATCTGCTGCTTGCAACCCGATTGCGGGTCTTGCAGCGGAATGTCATTGCTTTGCACCTGCGCCGGGGTCAGGCAGACACGGATGCCCTTGCCGCCCATGGTGATGCCCTGCTTTTCCAGCATCGCCCGTTGTTGCGCAGTCATCTGGTTCTGCACCTGGCCCAGGATCAGTTGCAGGTCCGGCAGGTTCTGGTTATCGACCTTCATGTTGCTGGTGGTCAACTCCCACAAACCCGGCTGGAGCATCTGCGCCTGAGCCGCCATCGGAACCGCCAACCCCATTGCCAAGGCCACACCCAGCAGACGAACATTCATCGCATAAACTCCAGAGGACAAGTGGCCGTTAGACGCCGCCCACAGGCTTCGGTTCAAGCCCGGGACGCGTGAATTAAATAGCGACATTCGCCATGGAACATGGTCTGTTAAGCATTGAAACTTCCGGAGCAAGAATGCCCCATGGATTATTTCGGCCCGCATGTTTTCGGTTACCTGATCGCGCTGCTCCACACCCTGGGTTCCATCGCCGCCGTCCACGCCGTCTTAACGGTGCGCACGGCCCAAGGCTCGATTGCCTGGGCCCTGTCGCTGCTGTTCATTCCCTACCTGACGTTGATTCCTTACCTGGTTTTCGGGCGCAGCACCTTTGATGGCTACATCAAGGCGCGCCGACAAGCCAACAAAGAGATGCGCAAGGCGATCTCCGAGCTGAACTGGCGGCCGTGGGTGGAAGAGGCTTTGACCGCCCGCGCTTCCCAGGCCTACGACTCGTTACGGGCCATGCCCAAGCTGGGGCGCACACCGTGCCTGGCGAACAATCAGGTGCGCTTGCTCGTCAATGGGCAGGCCACGTTCGAGGCAATCTTCCAGGCCATCGATAACGCTCGGCAGGCCGTGCTGATTCAATTTTTCATCATCCACGACGACCGCCTCGGCCTACGCCTGCAGACCCTGCTGCTGAAAAAAGCCGCCGAAGGCGTGGCGGTGTATCTGCTTTATGACCGTATTGGTAGCCACTCCCTGCCCCACCGCTACGTCCAGGTGCTGCGCGACGGTGGCGTCCACGTTAAAGCCTTCGCCACCCGCAGCGGCTGGCTCAATCGGTTCCAGGTCAACTTTCGCAACCACCGCAAGATCGTGGCGGTGGATGGCGTTCTTGGCTTCGTCGGCGGGCACAACGTGGGCGATGAATACATGGGCGAAAAGCCGCCACTGGCGCCGTGGCGCGACACCCATGTCGAAGTCTGCGGCCCGGTGGTGGGGAGTATGCAAGAGTCGTTTGCCGAGGACTGGTTCTGGGCCGCTCGTTCGCTGCCACCGCTGATCCTGCCAGACACCTATCCGGACGACGGTGTGCTCTGCCAGTTGCTGACCAGCGGCCCGGCCGACGCCTACGAAACCTGTTCGCTGTTTTTCGTCGAGGCTATTCATGCGGCCAGCGAGCGCGTCTGGATCACAACACCTTACTTCATCCCTGACGAAGCGGTGTTCGCGGCGTTGCGCCTGGCGGTACTGCGCGGGGTGGATGTGCGCATCCTGCTGCCCTCGCGGCCAGACCACAGGATCGTCTACGCCGCGTCCAGCCTGTATGCGTTTGAGGCAGTGCGGGCCGGTGTGCGGATGTTCCGTTACGCGCCGGGCTTCCTGCATCAGAAAGTGGTGTTGATCGACCAGGAAATCAGCGCCATCGGCAGTGCGAACCTGGACAACCGTTCGTTCCGCTTGAATTTCGAAGTCATGCTGCTCACCGTGGATATCCCGTTCGCCACCGAGGTCGAGCAGATGCTTGAGCAAGACTTCGCCCAAGCCGTGGAAATCGACAAACAGGAAAGCCGGGAGACCCACCGCCTGCAGAAGATCGGCATGCGGATCGCCCGGCTTATCTCACCGATTCTCTAAGGGGTGTAGATGTCGTCGCGGGTCCAGGGCAACTCATGGCTACCGTCGGCGTGGGCCTTCACCGCCAGGATCTGGTGCAGATTGATCCAGCCCTTGGCGAACGCGTAGGCACAGCCCGCCAGGTACAGACGCCAGATCCGCAGCGCCTGTTCCGGCACTTCCTTCGCGGCGGTCTCAAGATTGTCCTCCAGGCGTTCACTCCAATGATCGAGCGTGCGCGCGTAATGCAGGCGCAGGCTTTCCACGTCGACGATCTCCAGCCCCGCGTCACTGATCTGGGCAGAAATCATCGACAGGTGCGGCAGCTCACCGTTGGGGAACACATACTTCTCAATGAATTCACCGGCGCCACGGCCAACCGGACGACCGTCGATGTGCTTGGCGGTAATGCCATGGTTCATCACCAAACCGCCCTCACGCACTGCGCCGAACAGCGTCTTGCAGTATTGCTCGAGATTAGCGTGGCCGACATGCTCGAACATGCCAACGCTGACCACTTTGTCGAAGCGACCGTCCTGGGGCAAATCGCGGTAATCGAGCAATTGCAATTCGACCAGATCCTCCAGGCCTTCAGCGTTGACCCGCTCCCGAGCCAACGCCAACTGCGCTTTGCTCAGGGTAATCCCGAAGACTTTGGCACCAAACTCGCGCGCAGCGTAACGGGCCAGACCGCCCCACCCACAACCGACATCCAGCAAGTAATCACCCGGCTGTAATCGTAGCTTGCGGCACAAGTGGCGGAATTTGGCTTGCTGGGCCTGTTCGAGGGTTTCGCTGCCCGTCTCGAAATAGGCGCAGGAGTAGGCCATGTCACTGTCGAGCCACAGCTGATAGAACGCGTTGGAAAGATCGTAGTGATAGGAAATCGCCTTGGCGTCGGTTTCCTTGTCGTGGAGCGATCGTAGCGGCGGATTGTCGGCGTCATCCTCGACCAAAGCCTGGCTCAATTCATCGCAGACACGAATGACTTCGTGAATCGAACCTTCGAGTTCCAGCTTACCTTCGACGAAGGCCGCTCCTAGCGCATCCAGGCTGGGATGGGTGAATTGCGCGACCATTTGTGGGTCCTTGACCACGATCGTGACACTGGGGTCGTCACCCAGTGAAAACTCATGGCCATCCCAGAGTCGCAGCCGAAGCGGTAGATGCAGATTCTGTAAGGCCGGTGGAAGTTGCGCGAGCATGAAAAATCCCCCTCGTTTCAGACGTCTGAAAATGAGGGTAGACCATCATAGAAAAATAGCAGGCTATCGAATTTATAGCCTTTCTCTATCACTGTCCCAAATTCACTCCTTGTGCCGGGTAGCGCCAGTATGGGTACCCCCTCTCCAACAGAGACTGCAAGGGTGACGCACAGTTCGCCAAGGGTTATCCAACGGTTCCCTTCGCTTGGATTTTCAAGAGTGGCTCCTGAAACCGCAACAATCGCCCCGCATTACCTAACACTAGCAGGGTACTGAGATTGTGCAGCAATGCAGCGATCATCGCCCCTGCCGCACCAAGCCAGCCGAAGGCGGCAAAAGCGACGATTGCCAGCGTCCAACCCAGGCCAATGATCACGTTAACCTGCAACGTGCGCCTGCATTGGCGGCTCAATCGGACGCAGGTGCCGAGGCGGCGCAGGTCACTGCCGATCAGCACGATGTCTGCCGACGCCAGGGCGATGTCTGCACCGCCTGCGCCCATTGCGACACCCACCACCCCGGCCTTGAGCGCCAGGGAATCGTTGATGCCATCGCCCACCACCATGGGGCGGAACCCATGGTCGATTTCGGCCATGACCCGTTTGAGTTTGTCCTCCGGCAGGGCCTGGGCTTGCAAATCGCCGATGCCGACCTCCCGGGCCAGGGTCGTGGCCACGCTCTGGCGGTCGCCGGTCAACAGCAATTGACGTCCCAGGCCCAGCTCGCGCAGCTCGGCCATGGCAACCCGCGCCTCCGGCTTGATACTGTCGGCCAACAACAGCCAGGCGAGGAATTGCCCGTCCAGGGCCAGGCCGGCAATCGGGCCGTCGTGCTCGGGGACCACTGACGTTTGAATGCCCAGCAGTGCAAACAACTCCGGCCGCCCGAGCGCCGCTTCGCCTTGGGCGGTCATCGCGACCACCCCCAGACCCTGGCGTTCATGGATGTCCGTCAGCGCCAGGCAGCTTTCCTGATCCACCAGCCCCGCCAACGCACGACTGACCGGATGACTGCTGGCCGAACCGAGGCTGGCAGCTAAAGGTAGCAGCAACGATGGGGGAGCAGCCTGAGCATGTTCGATGGATTGCAGACGCAGGACGCCGTAGGTCAGCGTACCGGTCTTGTCGACAACCAACGACGTCAGGTCCGCCAGTTCTTCCAGGAAGGCCGAGCTGCGAATCAGGATGCCGTGTCGCGCCGCCACCGCGATCCCGGCAATGGCAGTGGCCGGTGCCGACAGCACCAATGCACAAGGACAGGCGGCGACCAATACCGCCAGCATCGCCTGGGCATCGTTGGTCACGAACCAGGTCACCGCCGCCAGCAACAACACCAGTACCAGGTAACTGCCGGCGTAGCGTTCCAGCAAGCGAGTGATGGGAGGCTTGGAGCGTTCGGCGTTCTGCATTAGGGCGATGACCTTGCCCAAGGTGGACTCTTCGCCGATACGGGTCACTTCCAGGCGCAGCAGGCCATCGAGGTTGATCGCGCCACCAAAGACTTCAGTGCCTACCACAGCCTCCAACGGCACCGACTCACCCGTGATAGGCGCGGTGTCGAGGCTGGCCTGGCCGGACAACACCCGACCATCGGCCGGTACCCGGTCGCCAGCGCGCACCTCCACGACATCGCCGGGCTGGAGCATTGCGTTGTCGACATCGATGATAGAACCGTCGTTTTGTACCTTGCGACATTGGCTGCGGGTGAGTTGGCCAAGGGCATGGATCGCCTCTTGGGAGCCAATGACACTGCGCTCTTCCAGCACATGCCCGAAGATCATGATGATCGGTAACAACGCCGCCGTCAGCAGATCGCCGGTGGCCCAGGCACCGAGCATCGCCAAGGCGATGAGTTGGTCGGTAATCCCGTGTAGGCTCGGATAGCGCAAGCTGTACCAGGCCGAACGCATCACCGGCACGGCCACCAACAGCGAGGCGAACCCCAACAGCAGTTGGCTGACACCGCTCTGCTCCGGCGACCAGCCGCGCCATACCAGGCCCAATGCGAGCAAGCCGAGGGCGAGCATCGCCAAGGTCAGTTGCCGGGCGGCGATACGCTGTTCCGCCGAGGACAACATCGGTGCAGCGCTGGCTTGGGCAGTCATTGTCCGGCTCCCTGGATGATCAGGTGGGCATCGTCTTTCGGGTCGACCGTGGTCACTGAACCGGCCTGGCGAAGGATGGCAGGCAGGCGTTCGCGATACAGGCGTAGCAGCATTTGTGGATCGCTGCCTTGGGTCTTCGCCAGGCCCAGCACCGTGGCCGTGTCGGCCGAAGCCTTGGCGAGTCGTTCGCTGGCCTGGGCATGGGCGACTTGCACGGCACGGTCGGCGTCTTGGCGGGCGGCCTGGGTGAGTTTTTCGGCTTCGGTGCGCGCATTGGCCACGGCTTTATCGGCCTGCTGGCTGGCTGTCAGTACCGCGTTAAAGGCACTGACCGTCGCCCCCGGTAAACTCGATTGCACATCGACCCGCACCACTTCGATACCCAACCCCTGCCCTGTCGCGGCCAGGTCAGCCAGGCGTCGGTTAAGCCCCTGCACCAGATCACCACGCAAGCGTTCGCGGCGTTCGGCCGCCTGGTTGTCGCTGCCCATCAGTTCGGGGCGAGCCACCAGAATGGTGTCCAGGTCCCGGGCCGCAGTCAGGGCTAGCGCACTACGGGTTGCCAGCCGGTCCAGTGCCGGCAGGACATGTTCACCTTGCAAGACGAAGGCGTACGGGGCGGTGACCTTGTAGAACACCCGCACATCCAGTTGCACCACGCCGGCATCACCGGTCAATAAATAACCGGAGCCGGCCAACGCATCGCTGACCGGCGTGGCGAAACTGGCAACACGGTCGGCCTGCAGCGCTGCATCCGAGCGCAGCAGATTTTCCACCCGCCGCTCAAGCACCCTATCCGCAGCGGGCAGCAAAACCACTTGTTCCACAGGACGAGGCCACGCCAACAAAAGGCCGGCATTCTGGATGCGATCCAAGGCGCCAAAGTGCAGCACCACCGCGCGATTCTGCGGATCGATCTGCCGCACGTTGGAAAAGACCCAGGCCAACGCCGCCAACACCGTGACGGCATAAAGCGCTAAGAACGCCAGGCGCCCGGCCTGGATCCACGGGCTGGATAACTGGTTTGTTCCACGTGGAACCAAACTCATGGTTGTGTTCCACCTTTGCCTTCCACGGAACCAGGACCGTCCACCAGGACACGGAATGGCGCCGCATCGGTGCGCAAAATAAGCTTCGTGCCGGGGCTGACGATGGTGCCCAAGGTGTCCAGCGAACGGAGCAGGTTGTAGAGCTGCGGAGAACCGGCGTATGCCCGACCATAAATTTCAGCCGCTTCTACTCGCGACTGCGCTTCGATATCGGCGGCTTTCACCGTGGCATCGGCTTGCATCACTCGCGCATCACGTTCTGCGGCGGAGCGAATCTGCGCCGCTTCGCGCTTGCCGATGGCCGTGCGTTCAGTGGCGATGGTCTCACGCTCCGCGCGCATGCGATCCACCGTTGCGGTCAGCGTCACCGAAGGCAAAGTCAGGCGCTCGATGCCAACTTGCAACACACGCACGCCATAAGTGGTGAGCAACTGTTGCTCGATCTGCTGACGCAGTTGGGCTTCGAAATCGGCGATGTGCACTTGGCTGGCATCGGTGTTGACCAGGTTCGCCAGGTCAAAACTGGCGGCTGTGGTTTCCAGCGCCGAGCCGACGAATGTGCGGATCTGCCGGGCGGCTTCGTCCGGTTGGTTCTGCACCGCGCGCATGAAACGCTGCACGTTTTCGGGGTCACCCTGCACCTGCCAAGCCACGTAGGCCTGGACGATGATCCGCAGCCCGTCACGGGTGCCGACATCCTGCAGGCCGCTTGACGTGGTGCGCAACCGCAGGTCCACCGCAATCGCCGCCTCGAACGGTGCCGGCCAGCGCCAACCCAAGCCAGGTTGCAGCAGCACCCGCGCCGGATTGCCGAAACGGGTGATGACTGTGGCCTCCCCCGAACGCACTTGCACCAGGCTTGCGGCCGCAACGGCAAACGCCACCAGCAGCGCCGCCCAACCCATCCGCCGCCACGGGAACGGACCGGCTTGCTGCGGATCGCCATGATGGTGGTGGTGATGGCCAGGGTGATGACCGGCATGGCCGTGATCGTGACCCGCGTGGTCGTGGTGATCGTGTGAAGAGGACTGGCTCAATGGGCAGCTCCTGGCGGGACAGGGTTACGCGGCGACGTGGGGTCTGCCGGCAGCGTGAAGGTACGCAAGTCGATGGTCGGCGCGTTGCCGTTACCGCCCAAGCGATGGTCGAGAATCAGCAACCGGGCATTGGCGAGGCCCTGGCTCAGTTGGCCCAGGTAATGCTCCAGCACAAAAGCGTGCCCCGCCGTGGCGTAAGCTTTGCGCTCGGCATTGAAGCGCAGGTCGGCGGCCTGGGCAGTCGCGTTGATTTCCCGGGCGGTGGCAGTCGCCTGGTCATGGGCGACGCTGGCTTGCAATTGCGCCTGGTTGGCCTGTTCCGCCGCCGCGCCACGCTCTCGGGCGATCAATGCCTGGGCGCCGATCTGCGCCGCCTGCACGCCGTGGTAAGCATTGGCCGCACCGGCCGGCGGATGAATCGCCTCCACAACCGTCGCCAGGATTTCCACACCGCTATCGAGCGATTGCAAATCAGCCTGGACAGCGCGACCGATCTCGTCGGCGAGGCTGACACGGTCCGCGCCGAGCAAACCATCCAGTGTGCGCGACGCAAACTCATGCACCAGGAGGCGGCTGGCGGTGCTGCGGATCAGCGTTGGCACATCGGCGCTGTTGTAGGTCGCCGCTAACGCCGCGGCGTCCGTCAGGCCGATGCGGTAGACAAAGCGCACATCCATATTGACGATCTGGAAGCTCTGCTGGTCGGCACGACGACTGGCAATGACCTGGGACTTGTCGTTCACATGGCTGGCATCCCACAACCGATTAGCGATTGCCGGGGCCGGTCCTTCCGCCGGTTCAGCCTCGACCGCTGCCCGGCTCTCCACGAGGCTGGTCGCCAGTTCATGCACAACACCATTCTCGACGTTGAGCACCCTGCCCCACGGCCAGGGCAACGCGACATGCAAGCCCGGACCGAACACCTCTACCGGTTTGCCAAAGCGCTCATAGATGCCACGCCCCTGCAGCGACACTTCGTGCACACCCGTCAACAACCAGCCCACCAGCACCACCAACGCCAACACTGGCAAAAAAGCCCGGCGCATGTAGCTGAAGGCCCAGATCTGGCGCAGGTCGATGCCAAAACGGTTGCGCAGTTCATGTCCCAAGGCCAGCAACGGTTGCGGCGGCCAGCGCAGCAGATCGGCGATGACACTGCGGCCCAGCAACGTCGGTTCCAGGGTATCCCGGCGCGGGATGAATAACGACAACACGGCGCGCAGCAAAAACTCGGCCGCCACCACGCCCGGCAACAGCCCCATCAGCACGGCCAGGCGCATCGGCCAGAGGGACGTTTCTGCAGCGAACAACAAGCACAAAGCGCCGAGCACCAGCACGATGATCGCCACCCGCGTCAATTGCGCCAGCGGCGTCGCTTCCGGCCATTCCACGGGGGATTGCTGGGCTAATTGCCGCTCAAACATCAATAGCCCGAACGCCAACAATAACGACAGCACCGCCCCCACACTGGCCGAGACACCGAGGGCGGCAGCCGGCAGTTGCAAGTTCCAGGCTTGTTCCAGGCCCAGCAATACCAGCACTGACCCACCGGCCAACCACAACGCAGGCGCACCGATTTGCTTCAGCAGGCCGACCCCGCGAGCGCCGATTCGCTCCAGCAGCCGCTCATACCAACCCAGGTTATCAACAGGCGCGTTTTCCGCCGACAAGTTACCCACAGCCGGCAGCAGCGCCCTGCTACGCCACTGCGTGACCCACCAAGCTGATTGCAAACCCGTCACCAGCACCAAGAGTCCCGCGCCTTGGCTGACCAGCAAAACCGGCCACAACGATTGCGGCGAAAACACCCCGATAAAAAACGCCAGCACCAGGCCCACGCCCACCACGCTTCCCAGGGCGAAGGCGATCTGCTTCAGACGGCGCCCCTGAAACGAGGCGCGCTGAAAACGCGGCCATTCGGCCACCTGTCCCCCCTCGACATCAAGATCGACTTGCATACCACCCCAGCATTCGTGGCGATCAAAATCCGGGCCCGTGGACAGACGCCACCGACGCTTCGTTAGACGCCGTTACCTTATAACGATTACTGTGAAATTTCCGTTTTGAATTCTTCATGCCAAGGCCGGTACCGGCTCCTTGACTTAAGCCTTGACCGAAATCTCTGGAAACGCTCATATTACGTTCATAATTTTTTATCAAGCCAGTGGGAAAACAGCGATGAGCAACTACGACGTGATCATTCTGGGCGGCGGACCCGGCGGGTATAACGCGGCGATTCGGGCCGGGCAGTTAGGGTTGAAAGCCGCCTGCATCGAAGGCCGAGCCACCCTGGGCGGCACCTGCCTGAACGTCGGCTGCATGCCCTCCAAGGCCTTGCTGCATGCCTCGGAACTGTACGAAGCCGCCACAGGAACGGAATTCGCCAACTTGGGCATTGACGTCAGCCCCACCCTCAACCTTGCGCAAATGATGAAGCAAAAGGACGAAAGCGTGGCCGGCCTGACCAAGGGCATCGAGTTTCTGTTTCGCAAGAACAAGGTCGACTGGATCAAAGGCTGGGGCCACATCGACGGGCCCGGCAAGGTGACCGTTACCGGCGAAGATGGCGCCAAGACCGAACTCAGCGCCCAGGACCTCGTCATCGCCACCGGCTCGGAACCTATGCCCCTACCAGGCGTAGCCATCGACAACCAGCGCATCCTCGACTCCACCGGTGCCTTGTCCCTGAGTGAGGTGCCTCGGCATCTGGTGGTGATCGGCGCCGGCGTCATCGGCCTCGAACTGGGTTCGGTCTGGCGGCGCCTGGGTGCCCAGGTGACCGTGGTGGAATACCTCGATCGTATTTGTCCGGGGGTAGATGGCGAGGCTGGCAAGACTCTGCAACGGGCCTTGAGTAAACAGGGCATCCAGTTCAAGTTGAGCTCGAAGGTCACGGGGGCCGCTACTTCAGCCAGCGGCGTGCAATTGCAGATCGAGCCGGCGGCGGGCGGCGAAGCACAGACCCTGGACGCCGATTACGTGCTGGTCGCCATTGGTCGTCGGCCTTACACACAAGGACTGGGGCTGGAGAACGTCGGGCTGAGCCCTGACCCGCGCGGCATGCTCGCCAACCAGCGTCACCGGACCGAAGCACCGGGCGTCTGGGTGATCGGTGATGTGACGTCCGGACCGATGCTGGCCCACAAAGCCGAGGACGAAGCCATGGTCTGCATCGATCAGATCGCCGGCAAGGCCGCCGAGGTCAACTATGCGCTGATTCCCAGCGTCATCTACACCCGTCCGGAATTGGCCAGCGTCGGCAAGACCGAGGAACAACTCAAAGCCGAAGGCCGCGCCTACAACGTCGGCAAGTTTCCGTTCACGGCCAACAGCCGGGCCAAGATCAACCACGAGACCGAAGGGTTCGCCAAGGTCCTGGCCGATGAACGCACCGATGAGATCCTTGGCGTGCACCTGGTGGGCCCGAGCGTCAGCGAGATGATCGGTGAATACTGCGTGGCCATGGCGTTCAGCGCCTCAGCCGAGGACATCGCCCTGACCTGCCACCCACACCCCACCCGCTCGGAGGCATTGCGCCAGGCAGCGATGAATGTGGAGGGGATGGCGACGCAGATGTAGGGGCAACGCAAAACTGGAGTAAACACTTTTTGTGGCCAGCGATTGCTCCCACTGGAACGCACCCGTAGGAGCTGTCGAGAGCAACAAGGCGGCGATCTTTCCAAGACCCATTGAGTCCAGAGCGAAAGATCAAGGTCAAAAGATCGTCCGAACGCGGCCCGAGCCTTCGCCAGCGCCTACAGAGCCGAGCCAGCGCCAAGCTCTGGCCACATTCAACTTAATTGGCCGACATCCGCGCCTTGCGCCGGCGCCGGCTGATCAATCCCAACACCACCGCAACGACCAGCGCCACACCGCCCATTTGCAGCCAACCCTTGTAAGGTCGCAACATCGAACGAATCGGGTCCAAGGCCTGGGTCACGTAGCGTTTGTTCGCCTTGCTGAAGTCCGGTTCCTGGCATTGATGACCGAAGTCCCCGGCCCAATCCACATACGGGCCTTCCTTCACATAGCGTTGATACAGCGCGCTTTGCTCTTCAAGGCTGGAGTTGTACCCCACCGCTTTGCACAGCACCGCGGCAAAGGCCTGGCTGGTATGCGGCAAATAATCCGCCGCCTGACTCGCCAGCGCCGTGGCGACAAAGCGATAGTGATAACGCATGTCCGGCTGCGCCGCGCTGGCCTGCTGGCGTTGCACTTCGCCTTCGGCCAACAGCGGTCCGACCTTCAGCTCAACCGGTTCCAGGCTGTAGTTGCCTCCCAGGCTGGCGTAATCCGGCGCCATCTCATAGCCAAGCAGTTCCATGCCCCATTTACGCGCCATCCAGGACGCATTGAAATACGCCTCGGCCCGCCGGGTTGGCCACCATTTAGACTCCGCGTCCTGGCGCAATTGCCCATAGGCGCGGGCCTTGTTCTGCAGGTCCGCGTCATCGAAATAAGCCGGTGCCTCATCAAAGCGCCCTTCCCTCAGCAAACGACGACCCAGCAGGTTGCGCAAGCTCGCAGCCACCGGCAGCGGCCTGTAATTATCGCGATCCTCCTGGCTCAACGCCGGTGGCGCCGGGACTTGCGCGTCGACGTACTGCTTGAGCTCATCCACCGTGAGCACACGCTCGGCGACTGCGGCGGCGTCGTACCAATAGTTGCTCTGGCCGCGATAGAGCTGATCGAAGGCTTGCAGGTAATCACCGCGTTGCAAGGCCAGGATCGCGCTTTCACCTTCGACCCGGCACTTGGGTTGCACCGACTCGAAGTTCCAATCCGGTGTCCGCCGGCTGCCCCAGGATTCATCGTTCGGAAACGCCTGGGCAGCCTTGGCATAAGCCGCCGCCGCGGCCACTTTGTCGCCGTCGCGCAACGCCAGCTTGGCACGCACCCACCAGGTCAGGCCGGTGTCGGAGGCCTTTTGCACAAACGCCTGGGCGTTGGCGTAATCGCCGTGCTGGTAACTCACCGCCGCCAAACGGTCGGCATCGTCCAGGTTGTCCCGGGCGTTGGCTTGCAACAGTTCGAACAGCCTTTTCTCGCCAGTGGGTGCTTCACCGTCCCACCAGCCGACGCGGCTGAGCAGGTAGGCGGTGACCAATCGCTGCACCGCCCTGGTTTTGAGCAATTCGCTCAAACGTTCATCCGGTTGGACGCTCAAATCACCGGCCAATTGCAACAACGAGCTGTAGCCGACCGCAGATCCTTGCAGGTTCTGGATCGCGTACAGGTCGATGGCACTGTCCCAATCGTCAGCGGTGTAGGCCACCCGGGCTTCTTCGCCAAGGCTGGCGATGCCCAGTTCCAGCGGATCGCTGAAGCCGGCAATGCTCAACTCGCGGGCCTGGCGAAACGCCACTCGCGCCTGGTCCTGCAAGACCACGGGGTCGCCGCTGCCGGCCTCGGTGCTCACGGCGAACAAAGCCCGCCCCAGAGAGTACGCGGCCCAGGTGCTGCGCAACCGACGTTGGTCAGCCGGTAACGCCAGCAATTGCTGGAATGCTTCCACGGCGCGCTGATGCTCACCGACGTTAAAAGCCGCCGCACCAATCGCATACAAGCGCAGCTCATCAGGCAGATTGGCCGCCTCGGCTGCCACCTGGTCGACATCGGTGAGGGCCCGCAGGCGCTCCACCACCGCTTGCTGCGGCGGGGTCAGGCCGATCTGCTCGGCCTGGTTGCGTTGTTCCACGTAGGAAGGCAGGTCGTCATAGCTGTAGTTCGGGTTGCGCGTCGCCTCGGTGGCCGGTTTGAGCCCGGCAATCGCCTGGCCAAGGCGGCTGACCTCGAAGCGAAAACTGCCTTCGGGCAATTCGGCCAACGACTGGGCGCGGTTATCCAGCAAGCGCATCGGGAAATCCGGTCCGCATGCCAGCGCCGGGCCCAGCGGCAGGCACAGGCTCAGGCACAGCAAGTGACGAGGCCACCTACGGATAAACATTGAAACCTCCTTGGTCGATTTTCGTACAGCGCGCCCAGCCGATTGCCCGGTGGCTGCCAGCAGCCAAGCGGCCTTCCTGAATGCGGGTGAAGGTAAGCAGTCCGGGGGTTTGTTGCAATGTATAACCGGCCAAGGCATCGACGCCGTCACACGCGCCCACAGTCAGCGTCAGGCGCTGGGGCCAGGGGCTGTCGAGATTGCCCTGGTTGACCAGGCGGATATCGTAAAGACCGTCCTGCTCCCCCCACTGCAACGCCAGGCGACTGTCCAGGTTGTCTCCCCGGGCGACGGCGCCGAGCGTGGTCAGGCTCCAGGCCCTTCGGTCGCCGGCCAGGGGCAGGCGAAACCAGATCAACCCAGCGAGATGCTTCGGCGGATCGGCACGCAAATCTGCCGCAAGCCCAGCCACTTGTTGCGGATCGGCCAGCAGCTCCCGACGCTCGCCACCGCGATCGATCGGCACTTCACTTTCCACCACTGGCGCGCCGCTCTCCTGAGTCAACAGCGCCACGCCGTAGGCCGGCAGAGCCAGATAAAACGGCCGAGTGGTGACGTCGCTCCAGCGTTGCGCCCAGTGCCGGGACTGTTTCGGATCGAACAATCCCTGCCGTGGATCGTTCACCGCGTGGACCTGCAGTACGCTGCTGTCCACCGCTTCCAACAACCCCGGCAATGCTGGGCTGTCGAGCCAGGCCGGTAGTGCAGTAATGCTTAGCCGCACGCCGGCCGGCAGGACTTGCCGCAGTTGGCCGAGGAATTTTCCATAGGCCGGCAACCGGGCGTTGCCAGCATCGTGATCGATTTCTATCCCTACCGGGGTCAAGCCCTCGGCGTGCCAGTCGCCCAGCACCTGCTGGATTTGCGCGAATACCTCATCCTGGTCCAGGGCCTTGAGCTGGCCGTCCAGGCGAATCACCGCGATCAGCGGACGGCCGTCAGCCCTGAGCAAGGCCGGATCGATCCGCGCACGGCTCCAGCCCGCCCCGGGAAAAGCCTGCAGCGCCAGCACCCGCAGGCTGGAGAAATCGCCATGGCTCTGGCGCAGCGCCGGCTCGTGAGCCTTTGTCCATTGGCGCTGCCAGATATACAACTGTTGATCCAGGGCTGGGGGTGAAGCTTGTTCGCAGCCCCCCAAAAGCAACACGGCGAGGGCCAGGGAGAGCCGGAAAAGAAACGTCATGAAGCCTTACCACCCATAAAACCCGGCAGATTACGCCACTAGGATCCTGGCGAATACCTGTGGCGAGAAACCTTGCTACTGCTGGGCCTGTAGAAGCGGTGTAGGAGCTGTCGCGTGCAACGAGGCTGCGATCTTACCTCAGACATTTGAGTCTCAAGCGAAAGGTCAAAATCAAAAGATCGCAGCCTTCGGCAGCTCCTACAGCACAACCCAGCGGGAGCAAGCTTGCTCACCACAAGGTTTCGCACCTGCGGTTTCAGGCGTGCTTTTGCAGCCCGACAACCGTACGCGGCATGCCCACGAACCCGGGCAAGGCTTCGATCCGCGCCAGCCAGGCCCGCACATTGGCATAGTCCTCCAACGACACATTGCCTTCCGGTGCGTGGGCGATGTAGCTGTAGCCAGCGATGTCCGCCACAGTTGCAGCGTCACCCGCCAGATAAGCGCGGCTGCTCAATTCTTGATCAATGACTTTCAGCACGTTGTGGGCACGGGCAATCACGTCCTCAGCGTTGTAGGCCGCGCCAAACACCGTGATCAGCCGCGCCGTGGCCGGGCCCGCATGGATCGGGCCGGCCGCCGCCGACAACCAGCGCTGCACCCGGGCGGCGCCGATCGGGTCGGTCGGCAGCCAGCGGTCCTTGCCATATTTATGGGCCAGGTACACCAGTATCGCGTTGGAGTCCGCCAGTACCACACCGTCATCGTCAATGACCGGTACCTGGCCGAACGCATTGAGTGCCAGGAAATCCGCCTGCTTGTGCGCGCCCTTGGCCAAGTCGACGAAGACCTCTTCGACAGGTAACCCGAGCAACGAAAGCATCAGTTGAACGCGATGGGAATGGCCGGAAAGCGGGAAGTGATAGTGCTTGATCGGGTTCATGGTCGACTCCGCTGCAAATGACGCCATCAGCACAACGGCGTCGATGGGGGTCATCTTCCGCTCCCGGCAAGAACAAGAGAATCACCCAGAAATGCAATCCATTGTTTCAGCCAGAGAAACAATGCTTCAACCGCTCAAGGCCGAATTTTCGCGCAGAGCACTGACGGCAAAATCGACAAAACTACGGACCCGCGCCGGCGCATTGCGTCCGCCCTGGTACACCACATGGATCGGCAGAGGCGGCAATTCGAAATCAGCCAGGACGATTTCCAGCTCCCCGGCAGCCACGCTGCCTGCCACTTGGTAAGACAGGACCCGCGTCACCCCCAACCCTCGGCAGGCGGCCGTGATCGCGGCCTGGTTGGCCGTCACCACCAGCCGAGGCACGGTCCGAACGGCCAACGGTTGGCCTGAATCGATGAAAGTCCAGCTTTTGACCTGGCCAATGGCCGATGACGCCACCACGGGCATTCGCTCCAAGTCGCCCGGATGCCGGGGCCGCCCGTGGCGCGCGAAGAAATCAGGCGCGCCGCACACCACCCGTCGCACTTCACCGACACGCACAGCATGCAGGTTGCTGTCCGGCAGCTCGCCAATGCGCAGGGCAACATCGATGCCCTCTTCCACCAGGCTGACCGTGCGGTCCAACAACAAGGCGTTGATGCTGACCTCGGGGAACCGGTGCAAGTAATCCACCAGCAATGGTGTGACGAACAACTGACCGAACAGCACCGGCGCGGTGATCGTCAACTGCCCGCGAGGCTGGACATGGCTGCCGGCGGCCGAATCCTCGGCTTCCTGCAAATCGCTCAGGATCCGGCGACAATCCTCAAAAAAGCGCTGGCCAGCTTCGCTCAAATACACATTGCGGGTGGTGCGCACCAGCAATGGCGTGCCAATGCGTTGCTCCAACGCCGCCACCGCCCGCGTGACGCTGGCCGCCGACAGGCCCAAGCGCCGCGCCGCAGCCGAAAAACCCGACGCCTGGGCCACGGCAAGGAAAACCTGCATTTCCTGAAACCTGTCCATCCATCCCCCGATGAAAAACCTTGATACAATTTTATGCGCGCCTCAAATGAGCGCTATGCGGCCCTCGCAAAGGCCTGAGCCAGTGAACCACAGCCCAGCACAGCCGGACACCGGGACATTGGCACGGCCAGGGGTGATTGCCCTTGGTACCATCCCGCCTCATGACAATTTCATGACCGAAGGAAGAACTTCCCACAGGGTTGGTGTGTTGTTCAACGGATTAGCTTTAACGAAGGGCTCGTTTCTTGTGAATATTCTTTATCGCGCTTTAACCCACCCCCGCGCCGCCCTCATCGCCCTGATAGGCTGCGTACTACTCGTCCCCATGGGCCTGCGTCTCGCCCTGGGCTGGTCCGACCCGCTGGGCTATCTCTCGGACCTGGGTATCGGCGGGGTGCTGATCGTGCTGCTCCATCGCCGTCCCGGGTGGCTGGCATTCCCGGTATTGCTGGCTTGGAGCGCGTTGACGCTGGCCAGCATCGAGCTGGTCAGCGCGGTCGGGCGGATGCCCAACCCTTCGGACATTCATTATCTGACCGACCCGCAGTTCGTTGAAAATTCCACCAGCGGCGGCTTCGCCCATCCCTGGCTGGCCGTGATCCAGTTGGCAGCGCTGGCGTTCTGGCTGATTACCCAATGGACCAGCCGCCCACGCCAGGCGCCACACTTGCCTCGCCACGCCTGGGCCGTGCCCGTGTTGCTCCTGCTGAGCCACAGCGCGCTGCAAGCCTGGCGCCCCAGCGAGACGGACCAATGGAACGTGTTCAACCTGCCTCACCAACTCGTCACAGCCGGTGTCGCCGCCGGGCAGGACCAGGCCCGGCAATGGCTCGACGGCGAGGCGCTAGACCCAGCCCCGTCAATGGAGGGGCTGACTCGGCTGGACCTCGATGGCAGCAGACTGTTGGCCGAACCGGGACGGGCGCGCAACGTCCTGATCATCGCCCTGGAGGGTATTCCCGGGGCCTACGTGGGCGCCAACCGCCAGGCCTTGAAAAGCAGCTATCAGGAGAACCTGATGCCGCACCTCAGTGCCTGGGCCGAACGCGGCATGAACACACCCGATTACGTCCTGCACAGCCACCAGACCATCCGCGGCCTCTACGCGATGCTGTGTGGCGACTACGACAAGCTCGACAACGGCACCCCCAAAGGCGTCGAAATGCTCAACCAGACCCAGCGCAACCAAGCCTGCCTGCCGGCCCAGTTGCGTCAGAATGGCTTTTCCACACATTACCTCCAGGGTGCTGGCCTGCGGTTCATGGCCAAGGACCGGATCATGCCGCACATCGGCTTCGATAAGACCCTGGGCATGGAGTGGTTCACTCGCCCCGCCTACCTGGAATTCCCTTGGGGCAAGGACGACAAGACCTTCTTCGAAGGCGCACTGGACTACGTCGGGCAACTGCAACAAGCGGACAAACCCTGGATGCTGACCCTACTGACCGTGGGCACACACCAGCCCTACTCGGCCCCAGATCAATACCTGCAACGCTACGACACCGCCAAGCAGGCGGCGGTAGGCTACCTGGACGACGCCCTGGAAAACTTCCTGGCGGGCCTGGAACGCCAAGGTATCCTGGACAACACCCTGGTGGTCATCACCTCGGACGAATCCCACGGCATCGACGACGTGCGGCTGGCCTCGTCCTGGGGGTTCAACCTGACGCTGGCGCCGGAGCCGTTGCCCAGGATCAAGTCCGGCACCTATGGCCACGTCGACCTGACCGCCTCGATCCTAGATTACTTTGGCTTTGCGGTGCCCACGTCGTTGTCCGGCCGCTCGATGTTCAGGGACTACCCGACGGGCCGGGAAATCATGTCGTTCACCAACGGCAAGCTGCGCTACCACGACGGCAAAGGCACGTTTACCGAGTGCGACTTCCTCCAGCATTGCCGCTACTACACCAGCACAGGCTTCATCGCTGACCGGGCCACCTATGGCGGGCAATACAGCGGCCAGCGCGCCAGATTGATCGGCGCCCGAGCCATGGCCCTGGACCAAACCCTGTTGCGCACGCCCCTGAACCAGCACTATCAGTTCGGTAGCGCAGATAAAATCCCACTGCCGGCCCAGGTCACCAACGACTGGACCGACAACCTGATCGGTGCCCAATACCTGGAAATGCCCAAGGGCTCGCAGACCCGCGTCAGCCTGACCATCCGCACCGTGGATGACCATGCCGCCTATATTTCCCTCAAGGCCAAGGAGTTCGAGCAGGATGTGCCGATGGACCTGCCAACCGAGGTGGCGGTCACACCCGACCAGCCGTTGGTGATGAACATCCGTTTCGACAACCCGCAGCAGCGCAAGGCGTTTTCCTTCCATCTGCTCGGTCATGGCGTCGGCGCCATCGAGGTCAGCGACTTCAGCGTCGTGACCGAACTGCCGGATCAGACGGAGCAGCCGCAATACCTGGACGATATGCTGGTAGACAGCGAGGCCCGATCCGGCTGAACAAAAAACGCGCACCCCTTGAACACGGCTGCGCGTTTTTATGGTTCGGGGCGGGAGAAGACCTTGCCGGGGTTCATCAGCCCAGTCGGGTCCAGCGCGCGTTTGATGGCACGCATCAACTCGGTCTCCAGAGGATCCTTGAAGCGGACCGCCGCTTCAGGTTTGGCTTGTCCCAGCCCATGTTCGGCACTGATGCTGCCGTTGAAGGCACTCGTCATCCGGTAGATGACTTGCATGATCGCGTGTTCTCGAGCCCTGAACGAAGCGTCCGCATCGCCGACCGGCTTGCTGATGTTGTAGTGCAAATTGCCATCGCCCATGTGGCCATAGGAAACGATGCGCACGCCCGGGAAGTCCTGTTGCAGGGCTTTGTCGGTGCGTTCAATGAACTCCGGTATCCGACTCACGGGCACGCTGATGTCGTGCTTGAGGCTGGGGCCTTCATGATTCTGCGCCTCGGAAATACCTTCGCGCAGCGCCCATAGCGCCGCGGCCTGTGCCTGGCTGCTGGCCAATACCGCATCAATGACCCAACCGTGCTCGAAGGCGTGGGCCAGGCCGTTTTCAAGCAACCGCGTCAACGGCGCGTCGGGCACCGTGTCGCGCAGTTCAATCAAGGCGTACCAAGGGTGCTTCGTTTCCAGCGGATCAGTGCAGCCGGTCACATGGTCCAGAACAAAGTCCAGGCTCTGGCGCGACATCATCTCGAAGCCCGTCAGGCGGTCGGCGCACAGGCTGCGAACATAGCCGATCAAGTCCACCGCCGCCTGTGGCGAAGGCAGCGCGACCCAAGCAGTCGCCGTGCAGTGGGTCGCCGGGAACAATTTGAGCACCGCCGCCGTGATGATGCCAAGCGTGCCCTCCGAGCCAATGAATAAATGCTTGAGGTCGTAGCCGGTGTTGTCTTTACGCAAACCTCGCAACCCATTCCAGATACGACCATCGGGTAGCACCACTTCCAGGCCGAGGGTCAGTTCACGCATGTTGCCGTAACGCAGCACCGCCGTCCCGCCGGCATTGGTCGCCAGATTGCCGCCCACCGTGCAGCTGCCCTCAGCCCCCAGCGACAGCGGGAACAGACGATCGACCTGATGGGCGGTGTCCTGTAGCTGCTGCAGGATCACCCCGGCCTCGACCGTGATGGTTTCATTCGCCAAGTCGATTTCACGGATGCGCTTCATCCGGGTCAAGGACAGCACCACTTGGTTGCCAGAGGCATCAGGGATCGAGCCGCCGCACAAACCGGTATTGCCGCCCTGTGGCACCACGGCAATCCCGGCGTCATGGCAGAGCCGTACAACGTCGGCCACCTCTGCGGTGCTGGCCGGGCGTACCACCAGGGCAGCCTGGCCCTGGTAGGCGTTACGCCAGTCCGTCAGATAGCCGCGCATCCGCTCGGGATCACGCACCCACCCTGACGGTCCGACCACCTGCTCGATGCGCTGGATAACTTCGTGGTTCAACGACGACATGCCTCTCTCCTCAATCGGCTTACGCACGCTTCCAGAACTCAGCCTGGTTCGCCGTCCAGCCCGCCACTTGCTCGCTCAAAGACAGCCCCAGGCCAGGCCGGGTGGGCACCAGCATGCGCCCGTCACGTGTCTCCATGCGCTCGTTGAACAGCGGCTCCAGCCATTCGAAATGTTCCACCCAGGGCTCGCGGCTATACGTGGCGGCCAGATGAATGTGCAGCTCCATGGCAAAGTGCGGCGCAATCATCAGCCCCGCTTGCTCGGCCAATGCCTGAACCTTGAGGTAAGGGGTAATGCCGCCGACACGGGGCGCGTCGGGCATCAGGTAATCGGCCGCGCGCAATTTGATGAACTCCCAGTGCTCGGCAACGCTGGTGAGCATTTCACCGGTCGCGATCGGTGTATCAAATTGCAGCGCCAGCGCGGCATGACCTTCGGCGTCATAGCAATCGAGCGGTTCCTCGATCCAGATCAAGTTGAACTGCTCGAGACGGCGGCACATACGCTGCGCGGTGGGCCGATCCCATTGCTGGTTGGCGTCGACCATCAATGGGAAGTCATCACCCAGGTGTTTGCGGACGGTGCTGACCCGGTGCAGATCCAGTGCCTGGTCAGGCTGGCCCACCTTGAGCTTGATACCCCCAATGCCCTTTTCCCGAGACAGGTCGGTATTGATCATTAATTGATCAAGCGGCGTATGCAGGAATCCACCCGACGTGTTGTAGCACTGGACGGAATCGCGATGGGCGCCGAGCAAGCGAGCCAGGGAAAGATTGGCCCGCTTGGCTTTCAGATCCCACAGGGCGACATCGAATGCGCCAATGGCCTGTGTGGCCAGGCCGCTGCGCCCTACCGAGGCACCCGCCCAGCAGAGCTTGTCCCACAGTTTTGAAATGTCGCTGGGGTTTTCGCCGATGAGGCTGGGGGCGACTTCCTCGGCGTGGGCAAATTGCCCGGGGCCACCGGCGCGCTTGGAATAGCTGAACCCCAGTCCACGGTGGCCATCCCTGGTTTCAATTTCCACGAACAACATGGCGATTTCTATCATTGGCTTTTGCCGACCGGTCAGCACCTTGGCATCGCTGATGGGGTTGGCCAATGGCAGGAACACCGAGGCCACGCGCACCCAGGCAATGCGGTCGTCGTCGGCGCAAGGCATTTGAGGCGTGTCTTGCATGGCTATGCTCCGAACATTTGGGGCGGCGGCTGCAACCCGGGTTCGGGTTACAGCAGCAAATGCGGACGAAAGCAGCGGGCTAGCTGCGCATCAACTCAATAGCAGCACTTTTCCTGTTGCGAATGACCGTCACCACGTGCCAGGAGATGGAGGCGGCGGCCAGGATGAGAAAGCACGCAGAGATGGGATTGCTCAGGAAGCCGCCGAAGTTCCCATCGGACAGCATCAAGCCACGGCGCAAGTTGGTTTCAGCCATGGGGCCCAGGATGAAACCGATGATGAACGGTGCAATCGGCAAACCGGCTTTTACAAACCCGTATCCCAGCAAGCCAAACAGCAACACCGCCCAGACATCGAAGATCCGGCTGTTCAGGCCGAAGGCCCCGACCACACAGAGCACCAGGATGATTGGCAGCAGGATGTGCTTGGGCACCGCCAGCAGTTTGATGAACATGCGTAGGCCGTAGAACTCGAGCACCAGCATCAGCACGGAAGCGAGGATCAGCGCGGCGAAAATCGTGTAGACCAGCGGTGCCTGGCTAATAAACAGCAGAGGCCCAGGCTGAAGGCCGTGGATCATGAACCCGCCGAGCATGACCGCCGTGGTGGTATCGCCGGGAATGCCCAGCGTCAGCAGTGGAATCATCGCACCACCAATACCGGCATTGTTGGCCGCCTCGCTGGCGACCACGCCATCGATCTTGCCTTTGCCGAATTCCTCTGGGGTCTTGGAGCGCTTCTTTGCAACGATGTAAGAAACGATATTCGATGTCCCGGCACCGATGCCGGGCAGGATACCGATGCCCAGGCCGATCAGGGAGGAACGGCCAGCATTGGGCAATTGGCCGACAAACTCCTTCATCGAAAAACCAAAACCTTTCACACCTTTCATGCTGACGTGCTGTGGTCTGGCCCGGTGGCTCAGGCGCGCGCTTTCAGCAAACTTCAGCACTTCGGCGACGGCAAACATACCGATCATGACGGTGAGCATGGCGAAGCCGCCATTGAGGCTCGGCAGGTCAAAGGTAAAGCGGCGAATCGCCTCGACCGGCGCAATCCCCACGGTAGAAAAGGCAAAGCCCAGGGCACCGGCAAACAAGCCTTTGACCAGCGAGCCGGTAGACAGCGTGGCGATCAACGTCAGCGAGAAAATCGCGATGGAAAAGTATTCGTGCGGGCCAAAGCTCAGGGCCAGCTCCGCCAGGATCGGAGCGATGAACATCAGCGCGGCGATGCTGAAAATCGTCCCCAGGAAAGAAAACACCACACCAATACCCAAGGCTTTGACGCCCAGGCCCTTCTTCATTAGCGGCCAACCGTCGAAGGTCGTGGCGATGGAGGCCGGCGTTCCCGGTATGTTGAGCAATATCGCCGATATCAGCCCTCCCGAGGTAGCACCGACAAACAGCGCGACCAGCAGCGCCAGGCCCGGACCGGGGCCCATCGAGTACGTCAGCGGCAAGCACAGCGCGATGGCCATCGTGGCCGAGAGGCCGGGCACCGCACCAAAAACGATCCCCACCGCAACGCCGAGGGTGATCAGGAGAAAGACGTAGGGTGTAAGTATGACCCCAAAGCCTTGTTGCATGAGCTCAATCATGGCCGCCCCCTAGAAATCCAATAAACCGACCGGCAGGAGCAAGTCGAAGCCATGGCGAAAAATGTAAAAAATCAGAACTGCCGAAACGACCGCTATCAACGCGTATTGAAGGTGCTTGACCTTTTGTTCCGCCGGGGTCAGCACGATGAACTGGGCATAGAGATAAAGCACCGTCATGATCACGAAACCCACCGTCTCCAGCAGCGCTGTAAAAAGCAGCACCAATGCCAGGGATTTGAAGACCGTCGGGTAATCGATCGACTCCGGCTTTTGCGCCGGTTCGGGGCTCTTGTCCGGCAGCTTTCGCCACGCCCACAATTGCAACGCACCCAACAGGCACAACGCGACGGCAAGCACCCAAGGTACAAACGCGGCATCAACCAACCCGCGACGCGGCAGGTTCAAGGTCAATACGAGATAAGCCACACCGGCGCCGAGCATGGCCACGCCGGCTATCAGCTCGTTTCTTTTATAGGAATCCATACAGGCTCCTCTTGCTGGAAAGGACCGGCAATCGGGTGCTTGCCAACACGGCGCCCACCCGAGCCGTTACGTAAATTATTTGGCTTTACGCATCTCGTCCTTGAACTGCATGAAGCTGTCACGGGTTTTGTTCAGGGTGGCAACAGCTTCTTCGGTGCCCTGGAAGCTGACCGGCTGCTTGAAGGACTTTTTCAGCTCTTCGGCGTATTCCGGCTGTTCGGTAATGTCCTTCATAATCTTGGCCATTTTCTTGACGATGGCCGGGTCGGTGCCTTTCGGGAAAGCGACGACGTAAGGCTTGTCCAGGATCAAATCCACACCTTGCTCCTTGAACGTCTTGACGTCGCCTAGCAACGCGTTGCGCTCAGCGTTGGGC
The DNA here is from genome assembly GCF_963970585.1 of Pseudomonas sp. RL_105y_Pfl2_101. Lineage (NCBI taxonomy): Bacteria > Pseudomonadati > Pseudomonadota > Gammaproteobacteria > Pseudomonadales > Pseudomonadaceae > Pseudomonas > Pseudomonas sp. RL_105y_Pfl2_101. Next base: position 125,913 of record NZ_CAXAPG010000009.1, on the reverse strand, counting down.
TGGCCCAAAGCGGTCATCTTGCCGCTGGCGATGTAATCCTGGACCGAACCATAACTGATGGCACCGAGCTCAATACGCTTGCCCAGCAAGGCGACGATTTTTTCAGACACCGTGCCGCTGTCGACCATTTTCAGCTTCACGCCGGCGAGCTTCTCGAACATCAGGCCCTGCAGATGAGAGAAGTTGCCCATCTCAGTGCCGTAGGTGATGGTGCCGGGCTTGGCCTTGGCTTTTTCAATCAGTTGGTCGAGGCCGTCGATGCCCGAGCTTTTCGCCGAGACGAACACCGCGCCTTTGTCGACGCCGGCAATGCAGGAGATATCGAACGCATCAAAACGGTCCTCCGACAGCCCCGCGACCTCGTTGACGATCAACTGGCCGGTATGGGTGAACAAGATTGTATTGCCATCCGGTGCCGCGCTTTTCACCGCATCGGCGGCGATCGTCCCGCCCCCGCCGGCCATATTGGTCACCACCATGGATTTTCTAGTGAGCTTGGTGAAGTATTTGGCCATCATTCGTGCGTTGAAATCGGTGTCACCGCCGGCGTTGGCAATCACCACCACCTGCACCGGACGGCTTGGCCAGTCTCCGACGTCGGCGGCCATTGCCGTGCCAGCGGTCAGGCTCAGAAAAGAGGCGATCAAAGAGGCGCAGATTGTTTTCTTCATTATTGTTCTCCAGGTGCTGCCATTCATTGTGGGGTTGAAGTTGAGCAAGAAACGGGCACGCCGAGCGCTAACGCCTGGCGAGGCAGGCGCGCAGGCCTGAACGTTGGGATAGGGGAATTGGATTGCATGGCGAGCCCGCACGGGGCTGTTCGGCAAGCGAGGGAAGTAGCTGGCACCCTGCGCTAACGCGTCGGGCCGGTGACCTGCAATCTCGCTGGGCGGTAAATGTAGAAGACATGACTGCGCCTTTCGTTTTTATTATTTTCTATGTCATACGTTGTCGTATGACTTGATATCATCACCTATGCCCCATGTTGTCAACGTAGTTGTTCAGTGGCTCGCCCTGAAAACGACGAACAGGGCTCGCCGACCAAGGCGCGATTGAAGCTCGGTTCCCGGCCCAAATCGGCATGAAGTTTAGTTGCCCTAAAAAAAAACCCCTGAATCAGGGGGTTGGTTTGTGTGAGCGTTTCGGATCCGAGCCGGCAGGCTGGATCTGGTCGCTTACAACATAGTTTGTCACCACGATGCCCAAAAATGCTGGGCGATCCCAGGGTCGCCTCTAGCCCCTTGCTGCTACACGCACTTGAGCGCATAGCTGCAGCCGATGAAGCCGTGCACCTTCACCTTCTGACAAACACGGCGGAAGACTTTTTCCCAACTCGAGGGTAAAAGCGCAGCGAGCGATCCCAAGCACCGGAAGCGATATCCAGTTTTACGCACACATAAAAAACCCCTGTGTAAAACAGGGGCCTTTTGTCACTGCACAGCGTTAGCCGATGCTGACGCCATGGGCTTCAGCCAATGGCTTGAGGCCGCCGGCGAAACCTTGACCGATTGCCTTGAACTTGAACTCTTCGCCGTTGCGATACAGTTCGCCGAAAATCATCGCGGTTTCAGTAGAAGCGTCTTCGCTCAGGTCATAACGCGCCAGCTCTTTGCCGTCGGCTTTGTTGACCACGCGGATGAACGCATTGGAGACCTGACCAAAGCTTTGCTTGCGTGCTTCGGCATCGTGAATAGTCACTGCGAACACCAGCTTCTTCACTGCCGGCGCCAGGCCGGTCAGCTTGACCGTTGCCTGCTCGTCGTCGCCTTCGCCAGCACCCGAGCGGTTATCACCCATGTGTTCGACGGAACCATCGGCCGACTTTTTGTTGTTGTAGAAGATGAAGCTGTTGTCATCGAGCACTTTGCCGTTTTCGCCCACGATGAAGATCGACGCGTCCAGGTCGAATTCGGTGCCATCGGTCACGCGAGGGTCCCAGCCCAGGCCAACAATGACTTCGGTCAGGCCGGGGGCTTCTTTGGACAGGCTGACGTTACCGCCTTTGGACAATGAAACTGCCATGTGTAGATTCCTCAGTAAATGGAGTGATAGATCAGAAATTCATGCCGAAGCTGTTCGCCACGGACTTCAGGCCGCCAGCGTAGCCTTGGCCGATAGCACGGAATTTCCATTCGTTGCCATTGCGATACAACTCGGCGAAGATCATCGCTGTTTCAGTCGAAGCATCCTCTGCCAGGTCGTAACGCACGACTTCAGCGCCGCTGACTTCGTTGACGATACGGATGAAGGCGCCACCCACTTGACCAAAGTTCTGCTTGCGCGCGTCTGCGTCGTGAATGGTCACGGTGAACGAAATCTTGTCAATCTCGGCAGGTACGCGGCTCAGGTCAACCTTGATCACCTCGTCATCACCGTCGCCGGCGCCAGTGCGGTTGTCACCGGTGTGCTCTACAGAACCGTCGACGCTTTTGAGCTGGTTATAGAAAATGAAGTCTTGCTCGCCGCGAACTTTGCCCGCAGCAGAGAGCAGGAACGCACTGGCGTCCAGGTCAAACTCGGTGCCGTCTGTGGCACGAGGATCCCAACCCAAACCAACAATCAGTCTGGTCAGCGATGGATCAGTTTTGGACAGCGACAGGTTGCCGCCTTTCTGAAGTGTCAAAGCCATGGGTGCAACTCCTTGTGATTTAGCGAATTAAATTAGCTGAGTTCAGCGGGCGCTTCTTCCTTGCCAGGAAACATGATGCTTGCGACGACACCGATAACCAGTACAACCATTACGATTAACAGGCTGGTGTTCGCATCAATGTTGTAGCCGTGGTGGAAAATGTGATTGGTCGCGTTCAGCCCGAGCTTGATGGCGATAAAAAACAGCAGTGCAATAACCGCTTTCTCGAGATGTACCAGATAGCGCTTCAGTGCTTCCAGCACAAAGTACATCGTACGCAGGCCGAGGATAGCGAAAAGCATTGCCGAATAAACGATCAACGGCTCACGGCTCACCGCAATAACGGCGGGTACGGAGTCAAAAGCAAACAGCACATCGGAGACTTCAGCAACGACCAGACACAGAAACAGCGGGGTCGCAAACAGCCCCCCCTTGGCGGCCAAGCTCATCCCTTTGTTCTCTGGTTTCAACAGCTCAGCTTCGAGCACCTTGCGGCGTACGAAAAAGCTATTGCCGTGCAGCTTTGGCCACACCGGGAACAGTTTTTTAGCGAACCGATAAGCCATGTGAGTGGAGTAGTCCTCCTCCTCTTCATCGTCACCGCCGCTTCTCAACATCATCACAGCCGTCCAGGCCACGATCACCGCAAACACGATTTCAACCCATGGGCCGAACGCCAGCAAGCCAGTACCGATGGCCACAAAAATGCCACGGAAAACGATGGCGCCGATGATGCCCCAATACAGTACGCGGTGGCGCAAGCCGTCCGGCACTTTGAACCAGGCAAAAATTGCCATGAACACAAAGAGGTTATCCACGCTCAGGACTTTCTCCAAGGCGTAGCCGGTGACGAACAGACTGGCGACTTCAGGGCCGTGCTCGTAATACAGGAACCCTGCAAATCCCAGGGAGATCGCGATCCAAAAAATCGACCAGATGGACGCTTTCATCAGGGACACCGGCTTGTCACCCCGGTGGGTAACCATGTCCAGCAACATTGCACCCAGTGCGATAGCGACGAATACCGCCATCGTCAGAGGGGGAAAACCGATATGGGTAGCTTCCACGGTCATACGCCTTATAGTTCGAAATCAGCAGGGTTCAGGCCCAGCTCGAGACAGATCAGGCGGCAGGCGGCTTTTTCCTTGGCGTCAAAGTCACCATCCGAAGAGCCGATCGCGCAGGCAACGCGCACCAGAAGACGGGCCGCGCCGTCGTTGCCTTTGATTTTGTTGATAATCTTAAGTGCTTCGGCCTGACCAATGGCAAAGTCGAATTCAAACTTGCCCACGGCATCATTGAACGACTTGATCACGTCACTGAGGTTAAACACCTTCAATTCCGGCGAATTATTGATAAAGCCTGTCATCTTCATTTTTTCGGCAGAAGAGACTTCACCATCAGCCGCAGCGATCATTGCGCAGGCCGAGGCCGTGGCCTCCATAAAGTTCTTGTTCTTGAACTTGCCGACTTCGGTCGTCAGCGCTTCACGCGCCTTCGCTGCATTTGTTTTCAGCCATTCCAGCATGGGATCTTCCTCTCAAAGAGGGGCCGTAGCCCCCGTTTTGCAATTAATTATTTGGAGCCCGCCGACCAGCGCATGCCCCAGTTGTAGGCCGTATCCATAGGTGCCTGGGACTTATGGAAATCGACCCGACGTGTCACTTTCACGGCGCCATTGTCATTTTCCAGCAGCGCGATCGCGCAGCAACCCAGTCGACCGCCCTCTTCGTTCAATCGAACTTCGATTTCAGGCTGTCCAGGTACGAAGATCGTGACCACGCCGTCGGTCTCGGCCCAGTTGGGCGCGCCGTCATAGATGAAGGCGTAGACCAAGATGCGTCGAACCTTGCTCCACTGTTGGCCATTGATATGAATCCACTCGCCGCCGGTCACGGAACCGGTCCGGTCGTCCCCCATCAATTGCACGAAGGGTTCTTCCGTCAGGCTGCCAAACGCATTGCCGAGTGCCTGCACAACGCCTTTGTAGCCGTCCTGCATCTCGAACAGACAGCCGACATCGAGGTCGATAGATTTGCTTTTCCCAAAGAACCCGCCCTTTTTTCCCTGGTTCCAGTTGAGGTTGACTTTGATCAGGCCAAAACCCGACGCTGACTTTTCCAGGCTGATGCTGGCGCGAGACTTGTCCAGCGTCACCTTGCTCAGGCTAACCGTCGCTTTAGGCGCAGCGGCCGGCGCCGGAACAGCGGGAGCAGGTGTCGGGGTCGGTGTGTCGGCGATCTCAACGCCGAAATGAGTAGCCAATGGTGCAAGGCCGCCAGCAAAACCTTGAGCAACACAACGGAATTTCCACTCGCCCTGGCGACGATAAAACTCGCCCAGGATCAGCGCCGTTTCTTTCATGCCGCTCGTGGAAATCTGCGCATCCAGGCCACCGCTGAGTGTCACGGAGAGTGACGAAACCCGATCAAAACTTGCCTTGTTTTCGTGAATAGTGGCCGTCAGGGCAATTTTTTCCACATCTGCTGCAAGGCGGCTGAGATCAACCGTAAACGTCGCCCGGCCTGACGACGAATCCGTCATCTGAACGGCGCCTGCCAGGATGTTCGGCTGCCCATAGAAGCACATCGCCGAGTCATTCTTGACCTTGCCCGATGGAGACAATGCAAAGGCTGAAACATCGATATCAGCGCCTGGGAGTGGCGAGTAGCTGACATCGACCCGGATAGAACCGGTGGCGACCGGCGCATTACCACCTGGTACCAGACTAGTCATGCGCGCAACGCCTCAACCGCCAGGCTGACAAGATCGTCGGCCGTCCGGCCGTTGGTTGTTTGCCCGATGGCCTTGAATTCCCACCCTAGTGGCCCACGGGTCAGGCTTGCCATGACCACGCCGGTGTGGCGACCTTTTTCAGACAGGTTAAAGCGTGCCAGCTCGGCGTTTTTCGAAGTGTCGAGAATACGGCAGTAAGCGTTTTCGACCTTTTCGAAGTTCTGACCGGTAAAACTATTGCAGGTCAGGGCCAGATACTTGATCGAAGCCGGCAGGGCCTGGAGGTCAACATAGATCGACTCATCATCGCCACTGCCCTCGCCCGTACGGTTGTCGCCGGAGTGCTTGATCGAACCGTCCTTGGAGGCCAATTGACGGAACCACACCAGGTCTACCGCGTTGAGGTGTTCATCGAACAGAATGCAGGAAGCATCGAGGTCGATTTCCGTACCTGCCCCCATCAACTTACCAAAAAAACCACCTTTAACCGGATCCCAGCCCAAGCCCAGCGTAATTTTGGTCAAGCCGGCCCCGCCGGTTTTTTCCAGGGAAATCGATTGGTTCTTCGACAATGTAAGTGCCATCTTTACGCTCCTTGATGATCTTTGTGTTTCTGGTTGGTATCAGAAACACCGGTTACTGAATTTGATAGCAACACCATGACGCTAAAGGCATTGCTTTCATCGGCTCACTTCCGCCAATCGCAGTTGCTCTGCATAAGATGAATCGGCAGCTTTCACGCCATGCCATTGGGCGCGTTCGATAATTCTGGTCGCCCAGCGAAAATGCGTGGCGGGTTCACACATGGCATCGTCATGCTTGAATACAGCCGGAGCGTCATCGTTGACGATCAACATTGCACTATTGAGGTCCTCGATGCTCACGCGGAATGCATCCTGGATAACAGCGATCTGCCCAGGATGAATCGCCGTCTTGCCGACCAGGCCGTGAGCAATGTCCAACTCCAGCTCTTCACCCAGCAATTGTGGGGTCGACATCTGCTCGAACACCGGCGCAGTGAGCGCAAAGCCCTGGGCGCCCAGCACCCCCGCCAGCATCGGGATCACATAGCCCATGGGCGTTTGGTAAAGCGTGGTCCTCGGGTTACGGCGCAGACCCAGGCAGCCCATCAAGTCGTTGCCGCCAATGCGTAACGCAATGATCCTGTCACCCAGTTCACGCTTGAGTGCATCACCCAACTCGACCATCGCGTTCGGGCTGTAGACCTCTTTCGTTTCGAGGGTGGGCATGAGTGCGAGGCCGGGATGAGTGACGGCCTGTTGCCATTTAATCAAGTTGACCAGCGTCAGCTTGGGCACCACAAATCCATCGATCCAACAGATCTCCGGCCAGTCATTCAGCACTGCCGCCATCGAAGAGTCTCGCGGTCGAACAAACACCAGCGGTCCATTGGCCGGGCGACCGTTTTCGCGACCAATACTGTGCAGGACATTACGCAGGTCTTTCAAGGCGTCAGCGATATCGCACTGGGCGACCGCGTCTTCCAGGCAAATCACCACGGAACGAAGTTCGGGGTACTTGCGGCCCATTATCACTTCGGTGATGTCTGCGCGTGTCGCCGGCATGTACAGCGTTGCGCCCAGTGCGAAAGGTGAGATGAGCTTCATCAACTCACGCTCTTGATAATGGTCACTGCGCGGTAGGGGCCCAGAGCATCACCGGCCTCCTCCACATCGACATGGGCCCGTTCGGTGAGGTGCATCAGCAACTGAACATCAATGTCAGCCCGATCACGTACCAGCACCTTGAACGGCACCCGACGCAGGACAGCTCGCGTGGCTTCAGCGATGCCCGGTTTGACGCGGTTCATGTTGGTGATCTGGAAACGCGATGCCAACTGGTCGACGGTGCCCTGCGCAAGTTGTTGCAGGGCGCTGGCTTGGGTCGAGGTCCATGGCTGGGCCGCGTCCACGTCGATGTCCTGGCGAATGGCTTCGATTCGATCAATGAAGTCGCGGGTAACGTCATGCGCCTCCAGGTGGCTATACATCACACAGCCGTGCAGCCCGCCGTTGGCAGGCCAGATACTGCGCGAGATCAACCCGGATACCGTCGCACCGAGGATGCCGGATGGAATGATCCAGTCATCCGACGACGCCGCCAACCAGGCGCGGCCGCAGGGATCAGCCAGCACCACCAGGCGCGGTGTCTCGGGGAAGCGTGAATCGCCAGCCAGACTGCGCTTGATCTCACCGGAAATGGCGCCTTTGCCTGTCCAGCCATCGACAAACACCACGTTCTCAGCACCATGACGGGCGATAATCGCCTCGAGGGCAACGGTGTCGATGCCCCGGTCACGGACGATACTGATCCCGTAGTGGCTGGTGTCTCGGCCTTTGTCGAGTAACGCCCGACGCAGCAGCACGCCCAACGGCAGGCCGGCCCGCACAAACGAGACGAGGGCAATGGTCGGGCCAGGGTAGAGATGATCAAGGGCCAGGGCGAGGGACTGCACGTCGGCGGCCATACGGCCCGCGTTCTGTGTCATTGCATGCTCATAAAGCGCCATATGCGTGGCTGAGGGCGCCGACTCGGTGCTGATCATTTCAGAATAATGCTTTTCTCTGGACTGGATCAGGCGCTCCTTCTCCAGCACATCCGTCGCGCTCATTTGCATGGGTTGCAAGAGAAAATGCACATCATCCGCTAGGTAACTGCCGCTGCCGACAGTGTCCAATGCCGTGAGCGCGTTATTCATGGATAACCCCCTGCACCGCACTCGCCAATTGACTGCGCGCCGGCGTGGACCAGAAATGACAGAGGTCCATGAAACCCAGGTCGGTAATGCTATCGCCGAAACCGAGCACAGGCCGCCCACCATTTAGCTGCCTATCAAGGGCGAGGTAATGCTCAACGGCTACACGCTTGGATAGCCCCTTGGGCAACAGCGCCAGGTTGTTGCCATTGGTATGCACGTGCATATCCTCAAGCAACCCGCGCGCTTTGATTTGCATCAAAATCGCTGCAAGGTCCGAGTCTCGGCCAGTGTTTTGCTTGATGACGACGTAGTGCTGCTGTTTGGCTTCCTCCACCACCCAGCCGCGCAGGGAAATGCCCCGCTCTTCGCCAAGTTGCAGGGCGGCGGCGCAGAGTTGCGGCAGCCGCAGCTGATAGTCCCGCAGCGTCTCAATCATAATGGCGTGCCAGTCGCTGTTGACACTGCGATCCGGATTGAGGATCACGGCACCGTGAGAGCAGATCGCCCCGCCGGGGAAGTCGAGTCGAACGCGACTGAACGCTTCAGCGCAGCGGGCAGTCACCGGCACCACATCGGTGCTCATCAAGAGCCATTCGACGAATTGCTTTTGCACCGTTGACATATAGCCACTCACGTTGCCTGACACGTCAAAGGATGCAGGGAAGCGCTCGGCTTCCTCCGGCATTTTGCGCGCCGTCTGGAACAACGTGTCATCCAGGTCCACCAAGGCCAGTGGGCGATTAACGCGCATCGACGATGACCTCCGCGCTCAACGCCTCGATCAGCGACGAAGGCACTGCCATCGCATCGGTTTCCGTGCAGATCAGCACACGGTCAAACTGGCCTGGTGCAACGTTATAGAGGAAGTTCACGATTCCAAGCCCATAGTTATCGGAAAATGACATGGCATGGTGAATCGAGTGCCCCAGAGCGATGGGCGAGCGCGTAGTCGAGCTGAAATGCACATCAGCGCCACCGCGCTCCAGGCGCTCGGCCAGCAGGAACGGCTTCCACACAAACTCACCCGTGCCTACCACCAACACCCGCTGTCCCGGCTCAATCACAATATCCGGGGCCAGGGTGTCTGCTACTGCACGGGTGCCGAGGCGACCCCAATCGTTCAGCGGATCAATTGGCCAATCGCCCGCCGCAACGGTGCCCAACTCAGGCATTTCGGGCAGCGGGGCTTGCAGATCCTCGATGAACTGATAGTCACCACGAATCAGGGAAACCTGAGCGGTTGAGTTGCCGATGCTGTTGGTCACAGCATCACCCGACCAATCCGTCAGCACGCACGTGACAACGCGCTCGATCTGCGACAGGCCGCTGTTGATCAATGCAGTGTGCAGATTGATAAACGTCTTGCCGGTTGAGGCCTCGTCATCCACCAGCACCAGAGAACGGGCGTTCAGCAGTGCGTCTCGCAGCTCAGGATCGACGGGCATATGAATCAGATGTGCGCTGGCGTGGCTGTGCTCTTCTTCAAAACGAGCGAAAATATCGCGGCCTACGGGGTGGCGCGTACTCACGATGTACAGCGTATCGGGGCGGGTGGTACTGAATGCGCGGTGTACGCCAGCGCCTAGACCAACGGCAGTTTCAGCCATGCCAATGACCAGCACGGGGCCAGGCAGGTCAGCAGGAATTTGCGCAGCCAGGCACTCATAGCTCGCTTGCATCACCGATGGCTTGACCGGGATATGCTTGCCTAATACCCGAGAGACAAATAGAAATGCGCGCTTGGGATTACGACGCTCGGCAAATCCAAACAGGGTTTCCGGAGAAATAGTGGATGCGGCAATGTTAACTTCGAGTAGCCCGCGCATCAGTAGCGCGCTCATCCTCGTCGGTCCGTGGTTCACTAAGTTAAGTTCCATAATTGTTTCCTGTGGCCGGTAGTAGTGAACCTAACGTACGCACCTAAAAATCCACTGCAAAAACGCTGATTCAATTTCGAGCTTCAATCTTCCATAGCGAGGGTTGTACGCGTCGGGCAATTTCCGAGGCGCTTATAGACGCCTTGAGCGGATCAAGCACTACCGACACATTGCACGCATCGAGAAAAGAAACAAGGAGATTGAGTTTCACCGCGAAGTTCATATTCTGAGCGTCGGGAACGGATGAAGTGACCATCCCCATTACACCCCCAGCAGCGTCGAACAGCGGGCTACCACTTGAGCCTGGCTGAATTGGCGCCGTGAACTGCAGCAGGCTCGAGTCATTGCGCAGGCCAAACAACGCGGAGACACCCCCTTGCGTAACATGCGCGCCCCCTCCTGCAACACCTGACATCGGGTAGCCTACGGCGACCACCGGATCACCCAGTGAACACCCTGAGGCACCGGAAAACCGTACCGGAGAAAGCGTTCCATGCTCAACGCGCAAGAGCGCAATGTCGTTGCGTGTATCGACCATCACCGGCTCCACCCGATGATGACCATTAAATGAGTTGATCCTTACCTCAGACATCCCCTCAATTACATGGGCGCAGGTCACTACCATCGATGGCGACACGGCGAACCCGGTACCGGTAGCACTGGAGGCCGATCCGTTACGGCCAGATTCGGGATCAGACCTACGGCTTTCGGGGTTGGCGTCGTCGATATCGAGGCCGATACGGCGGCCCAGTGCCGACAGTCCATAAGCTGACCCTTCGGCCAGCGCCCTGAATTTCCACTGCCCAGCTCTTAAGTAAAACTCCCCGATAATCATCGCGGTTTCACCTTGGCCACTGATGTCCAGGTGATACTTAATTGTGCCGTCAATAGTTAAACGCAACGCTCGTAAGGCACTGATTGGCCCAAGGTTCGAATAGATATAAACGACAACCAACACCCGGTCGCTTCCAGTCGGAAGTCTTGTGAAGTCAATGGAACAGGCAATTTGCTCAGGTTCCCCGCTCCACTCCATCCAATCTGTCTGGGGCGCATGGAAAAGGGCCGGTGTGCCTTTAGGGCTACGTTTTTCATCAACCGGAAGAAGAGCAATGGCCGCCGTCGATCCGAAGGCTGTCAGCTGATCGGATTCTAAGGTCCAGGCGGCTTTGCTTCCTGATAAAGCGGTGTTAGCGCCTGGCGCGAGCATGCACTCCCTCCCTGAGTAAAATCGTATTGACTGTACAAAAGTGTAACAACTTGAGAGGCAATTTAATATCAACCAGAGATAGTCACAGCGACGGTGATCGGTTTGACCCGCACACCGTCAATCCAGTCGCTGATAGGTACAGGGAAGCCCAGTCGACGGGTCGCAAAGATACCGGCGAGGTTGATGCCGGTTGCACGGGTGTAACCGATCCCTCCGGAGTAGCGCGCATTGATTTCAAGAAGATGAGGCTGGCCTGCGGCATCGTCGCGGGTTTGAACATTGACGATACCGTCACAGCCAAAATGCTCTGCGGCGCGCAAAGCTAAACGGGTAGCCGGGGTGTCACGTTCGAAAAACTGATGCACACCCTCCTTGCGACGACCGACAAATTCGATGACTTTTCCACCCTCGCACACCATATCTACAGAGCACTCGCTACCCATCATGTAGGGCATGACCAGCATCGGGGGTTGCTCTACAGCCTGCTTGTAAAGGCTCAGGTACGCATTGAAACTGACCTCGCGAGCGTCAGGATTAGCGAAGCAGCGGAAAGGATCGCAGTGTTCATTGAAGCGCCAGAATCCCTGCCCATAAATCCCGACCACCGGCTTGATGCACACCGCACCTTGGGCCGACAGTAGCTGATAGGCAGACACCAGCTCATCGGCATTGTTGACCGTGATAGCAGGTACACAGGCAAGGCCCGCGCGCTCGGCTTCGGCAGTAAACAGGCTTTTGTTATCGACGAGCTCAAACGTTCTAGGTGAGGTACCTCCGGTGACCAGTGCCAGCCCAGCATTTTCGAACTCATGTCGATGTGCCTCATAGGCTCCGCCCACGCGACCCGCTACGACGACTTTGACTGCATTGGCGCGGGCCGTTTTGATCACCCACAGAAGGCGCTCGTCACGATCCAAAGGCTCAACGAAGCTGTGGTCAGCCAGACGGGTGATTTCAGGGCGATCAGCGCGGTGGGAGGCAAAGATTTTAATGCCCACGGGTAAAGCTTCGCGGGCGCCCAGGATGATCTCACGCTGAGAAGCTTGCCCTTCAAGAAACCAGATCATCAGAATCCCTTGGTCAATTGTGTTGGAGAAGACTGGTCTGACATGAAGCACTGCCGATGAGCCGAGCACCAAACGGCACCGGATGGCATTCAAGGCGCAACTATTATGCCCAAGGTATCATCATGCGTTGCTATTAAATCTCTCGCACTGAAGATAAAAAAAATGTATCCAACTGTAACAAATTATCAGCACACGCTGAATAATAGACAGCAACACTTTTTAACCAAGCCCCCCTTGAACTCGAACTACCATGAGTTCCTCGCTGACAAAAACCTCAATCGACCAAACACCTTACACCTCCATGAGCAGATACATATGTAAATAAAGTCATGTGCTGTTGATGCTGCCCCCGGATTGACCTAATTGCCGACGCAAGACTGTCCCATCTCTAAAACTACAACAATCGAGCACAAACAATGATTCACGAGGAGTCAGACTGGGTCAGTAAAATCTCGGCAACTGGGTCAACTCGGCATCGGCGCCAACAGTTAGTGTCCTTGAACACACCAACAAGTGCATAACTGGTGTGTTCATGAAGTAAACGATTGAAGCCGTAGCATCCTGGCCAATTCAGAACTGACGCAATGATTTTTATCGTCAGCTTATCGATTTTGTACGGTAGGAGTTTTTTTAGCTTCGAGAAATCCGGATTTCCCAAATTGAGGTAAAGGATTCGCTGCATATACGAATGTAGCGATTCATCGCGCCGGATTCTCGGAGTCATATGCAGATCGGAGCGAGGCTGCTTCGTGCAGGCAATAGGGATTTTGGGCACGTCCGTAACAGGCGCTGATCAGAACAATCAGCAACCTGCGACAGATTTAATTCACCAGCGACAGTTTTAATTCTCTAAAACCACAATCCGTTACCCGCGCAGCATCCTTACTCAACCGTGACCGATTTCGCCAGGTTACGCGGCTGGTCCACATCGGTACCCTTGAGCACGGCGACGTAGTACGACAACAACTGCAATGGGATGGTGTAGAGAATCGGCGACAGGATGTCGTGGATGTGCGGCATGTGCACCACGTGGGTGCCTTCGCCGTTGGTCATGCCAGCCTTTTCGTCGGCAAAGACAATCAACTGGCCGCCACGGGCGCGCACTTCCTGCAGGTTGGACTTGAGCTTTTCCAGCAGCTCGTTGTTCGGCGCCACGGTGACCACCGGCATATCGTTATCCACAAGCGCCAGCGGGCCGTGCTTGAGTTCTCCGGCCGGGTAGGCCTCGGCGTGGATGTAGGAGATCTCTTTGAGCTTCAAGGCCCCTTCCATCGCCACCGGGAACTGCGCGCCACGGCCCAGGAACAGGGTGTGGTTTTTCTCAGCGAACAGCTCGGCGATTTTTTCCACAATAGCGTCCATGGCCAAGGCTTCGCCCAGCCGGGCGGGCAGGCGACGCAGTTCTTCCACCAGCTTGGCCTCGACGCCTTCACCCAGGGTGCCGCGGACCTGGCCCAGGGACAGCGTCAGCAACAGCAGACCCACCAGTTGCGTGGTGAACGCCTTGGTCGATGCCACGCCGATCTCACGACCGGCCTGGGTCAGCAGGGTCAGGTCAGACTCACGCACCAACGAGCTTATGCCCACGTTGCAGATCGCCAGGCTGGCGAGGAAACCCAGTTCCTTGGCATTGCGCAGGGCGGCCAGGGTGTCGGCGGTTTCGCCGGACTGGGAGATGGTGACGAACAGTGAATCGGGTTGCACCACGACTTTGCGATAGCGGAACTCGCTGGCCACTTCGACCTGGCAAGGAATACCGGCCAGCTCTTCCAGCCAGTAACGGGCGACCATACCGGCGTGATAGCTGGTGCCGCAGGCCACGATCTGCACGTTACGGACCTTGGCGAACAACTCGGCCGCTTGTGGACCGAACGCCTGGACCAACACTTGGCTCTGGCTCATGCGGCCTTCCAGGGTGCGTTGCACCACAGTCGGTTGTTCGTGGATTTCCTTGAGCATGTAGTGGCGGAACTCGCCCTTGTCGGCGACTTCAGCACCGTCGCGGTACTGGACGGTCTCACGTTCCACGCCTTTGCCGTCGAGGTCCCAGATCTGCACGCTGTCGCGGCGAATTTCGGCGATATCGCCTTCTTCCAGGTACATGAAGCGGTCGGTGACCTGGCGCAGCGCCAACTGATCAGACGCCAGGAAGTTTTCCCCCAGGCCCAGGCCGACGACCAATGGGCTGCCGCTGCGGGCCGCCACCAGTCGATCAGGTTGTTTCGAGCTGATGACCGCCAGGCCATAGGCACCGTGCAACTCCTTGACCGTGGCCTTGAGCGCGACGGTCAGGTCCATCAGGTCCTTGAGCTTGTGATTGAGCAAATGGGCGATGACTTCGGTGTCGGTGTCCGAGGTGAACACATAACCAAGCGCCTGGAGCTGTTCACGCAGGGCTTCGTGGTTTTCGATGATGCCGTTGTGCACCACCGCCAGATCGCCGGAGAAATGCGGGTGAGCATTACGCTCGCACGGCGCGCCATGGGTGGCCCAACGGGTGTGAGCGATGCCCAGGCGACCGAGCAGCGGTTCGGCTTGCAGCGCATTCTCCAACTCGCTGACCTTGCCCGGGCGACGCATGCGCTCAAGCTTCTGGTCGTTGGTGAACACCGCCACACCGGCGCTGTCGTAGCCGCGGTATTCCAGGCGCTTGAGGCCTTCAAGCAAGATTGCTGTGATGTTGCGTTCAGCAACGGCGCCGACAATTCCACACATGCTATTTCTCCTGGCTGACAGGCGCACAGATCACGGTGATGCCGCGGGCCTGAATCTGATCGCGGGCCTCTACGGGCAGGCGATCATCGGTAATGAGGGTATGGATGCTGCTCCACGGCAGCTCCAGGTTGGGGATCTTGCGGCCGATCTTGTCGGCCTCCACCATCACGATCACTTCGCGGGCAACCTCAGCCATCACACGGCTCAAGCCCAGTAATTCATTGAAGGTGGTGGTACCTCGAACCAGATCGATGCCGTCGGCGCCGATGAACAACTGGTCGAAGTCATAGGAACGCAGGACCTGCTCGGCCACCTGGCCCTGGAACGACTCGGAGTGCGGGTCCCAGGTGCCACCGGTCATCAACAGCACCGGCTCGTGCTCCAGTTCGCTCAAAGCATTGGCGACGTGCAGGGAGTTGGTCATCACCACCAGGCCCGGTTGTTGGCCGAGTTGCGGGATCATGGCGGCGGTGGTGCTACCACTGTCGATGATGATGCGCGCGTGCTCGCGGATCCGCTTCACGGCGGCCCGGGCAATGGCCAGTTTGTACTTGGAGACGCTTTGCCCGTTATCGGCCACCAACTCCTGCGGCATCGGCACCGCACCACCGTAGCGACGCAGCAGCAAACCATTGGTTTCCAGGGCCGCGAGGTCCTTGCGAATCGTAACTTCCGAGGTTTCGAAGCACTTGGCCAACTCATCCACACTGACCTCACCCTGCTCCTGGAGCAAGGCTAGGATGTTGTGACGGCGTTGTGGTGTGTTGCGTTTCGACATGGCGATATAAGTTTCGATTCGAAAGATAACGTAAGCAATCAAAACCTATTGAAGGGATGTCGTCAAGGTGCCGGGAGAAAAATTCAGAAATCTGCTCACAAATGTGTGCGGGCTTGCTCGCGAATGGGCCAGATCAGGCAATACGGCTTTGCCTGACAGACCGCTTTCGCGAGCAAGCCCGCTCCCACAAGGGTCTGTGGATAACTTTACGGCTTCTTGATTTTTTCCGGTCGCTTCCAGCCGTCGATATTGCGCTGACGGGCGCGTCCGACTGCCAATTGGCCGTTATCCACATTCTGGGTGAGGGTCGAACCGGCCGCCGTGGTCGCGCCGCTGGAGATATCCACAGGTGCTACCAAGGAGTTGTTCGAGCCGATGAACACATCTTCACCCAACACGGTTTTCCACTTGTTGGCGCCATCGTAGTTACAGGTAATGGTCCCGGCACCGATGTTGGTGCGGGCGCCGACTTCAGCGTCACCGAGGTAGGTCAGGTGCCCAGCCTTGGCGCCTTCGCCCAGATGAGCGTTTTTCAGTTCAACGAAGTTACCCACATGGGCACGGGCTTCCAGCACCGAACCTGGGCGCAGGCGGGCAAACGGGCCGGCGTCGCTGCCTTCCCCCATGATAGCGCCGTCGAGATGGCTGTTGGCTTTGATCACCACGCCTTTGCGCAGGGTGCTGTCCTTGATCACGCAGTTCGGGCCGATGACCACGTCGTCTTCGATGACAACCTTGCCTTCGAGGATGACGTTGATGTCGATGACCACGTCGCGACCCACGCTGACTTCACCGCGCACGTCGAAACGGGCTGGATCGCGCAGGGTCACGCCTTGCGCCATCAGGCGGCGGGCGGCGCGCAATTGATAGTGGCGCTCCAGCTCGGCCAGTTGCCGGCGATCGTTGGCGCCCTGCACTTCCATGGCGTCCAGCGGCTGCTCGGTGGCGACCACCAGCCCGTCGCTGACCGCCATGGCAATCACGTCGGTCAGGTAGTACTCGCCCTGGGCGTTGTTGTTCGACAGACGACTCATCCAGTCACCCAGACGCTCGGCCGGTACGGCCAGAATCCCGGTATTGCCTTCAGTGATCGCGCGCTGGGCTTCGTTGGCGTCCTTCTGCTCGACGATGGCGGTTACTTGGCCGTCCACGTTACGCACGATGCGGCCATAACCGGTGGGGTCGTCCAGCTCGACGGTCAACAGGCCCAACTGTTGTGGCGCGACATGCTTGAGCAGGCGTTGCAAGGTGTCGACTTCGATCAGCGGCACATCGCCGTAGAGAATCAGCACCGTATCAGCCGTGATGAACGGCACGGCCTGGGCGACCGCATGACCGGTGCCCAGTTGTTTGTCCTGCAGGACGAAATTCAGGTCATCCGCCGCCAGGCGTTCGCGTACCGCATCGGCGCCGTGGCCGATCACCACGTGAATGCGCTGTGGATCAAGTTGCCGGGCGCTGTGGATAACATGGCCAAGCATGGAATTGCCGGCTACCGGGTGCAAGACCTTGGGCAGCGCCGAACGCATGCGGGTGCCTTGACCGGCCGCGAGGATAACGATTTCGAGAGACATGACTGGCTACCAATCCTGGGTGGTCAGCGGTTGCGACCAGATGATGAGTGTCGGGAAAAGAAAAAAGGGTAGCCGAGGCTACCCTTTTTAATCAATCGCACAGGAAGCAGACGGCCTAGCCGCCGAACTTCTTGCGGATCTGCTGGACGGTGCGCAGCTGAGCTGCGGCCTCGGCCAGACGTGCAGCAGCAGAACCGTAATCGAACTCCGCGCCTCGCTCGTGCAGGGCCTTCTCGGCAGCCTTGACGGCTTCCTGAGCGGAGGCTTCGTCCAGGTCGGCAGCACGTTGCACAGTGTCGGCAAGGACCTTGACCATGTTCGGCTGAACCTCGAGGAAACCACCGGAGATGTAATACACCTCGGCTTCCCCGCCCTGCTTGATCAAGCGGATCGGACCCGGTTTCAGATTAGTGATCAGCGGTGCGTGACCCAGAGCGATACCAAGATCACCCAGCTCACCATGCGCAATCACCATCTCGACCAGACCGGAGAAGATTTCCCCTTCCGCACTGACGATATCGCAATGGACTGTCATAGCCATCTGATTGCCTCAACCTAAATTAGCGCCCGTTGCCGGGCGCCGGGATTACAGTTTCTTGGCTTTCTCGATCGCTTCTTCGATGCCGCCGACCATGTAGAACGCTTGTTCTGGCAGGTGGTCGTAGTCACCGTTGAGGATGCCTTTGAAGCCAGCAATGGTGTCTTTCAGGGAAACGTATTTACCCGAGGCACCGGTGAAGACTTCAGCCACGAAGAACGGCTGCGACAAGAAGCGTTGGATCTTACGAGCGCGGGATACCAACTGCTTGTCGGTTTCCGACAGCTCGTCCATACCCAGGATCGCAATGATGTCCTTCAGCTCTTTGTAGCGCTGCAGTACGTACTGGACGCCGCGAGCGGTGTCGTAGTGCTCCTGGCCGATCACGTTCGGATCCAGCTGGCGCGAAGTCGAGTCCAGTGGGTCAACCGCTGGGTAGATACCCAGGGAAGCGATGTCACGGGACAGAACGACGGTGGCGTCCAAGTGGGCGAAGGTGGTCGCTGGCGACGGGTCGGTCAAGTCATCCGCAGGTACGTATACCGCTTGGATCGAAGTGATCGAACCTTCCTTGGTCGAAGTGATACGTTCTTGCAGAACGCCCATCTCTTCAGCCAGGGTCGGCTGGTAACCTACTGCCGAAGGCATACGGCCCAGCAGTGCGGATACTTCAGTACCGGCCAGGGTGTAACGGTAGATGTTGTCGACGAACAGCAGAACGTCGTTACCTTCGTCACGGAACTTCTCGGCCATGGTCAGGCCGGTCAGGGCTACGCGCAGACGGTTTCCCGGCGGCTCGTTCATCTGGCCATAGACCAGTGCCACTTTGTCCAGAACGTTGGAGTCCTTCATCTCGTGGTAGAAGTCGTTACCCTCACGAGTACGCTCACCCACACCGGCGAACACGGAATAACCGCTGTGCTCGATGGCGATGTTACGGATCAGTTCCATCATGTTTACGGTCTTGCCTACACCGGCACCACCGAACAGACCCACTTTACCGCCCTTGGCGAACGGGCAAACCAGGTCGATAACCTTGATACCGGTTTCCAGCAGGTCGTTGCCGCCCGCTTGTTCAGCGAAGGATGGCGCAGGACGGTGAATGCCCCAGCGCTCTTCGGTGTCGATCGGACCAGCTTCGTCGATCGGGTTACCCAGTACGTCCATGATCCGGCCCAGGGTCGCTTTACCGACCGGTACGGAGATGGCAGCGCCAGAGTCGATAACGTCCAGACCGCGCTTCAAGCCTTCGGTGGAACCCATCGCAATGGTACGAACGATGCCGTCGCCCAGCTGCTGCTGAACTTCCAGGGTAGTTTCCGCGCCTTGTACTTTCAGCGCGTTGTAGATGCTCGGTACGCTGTCGCGTGGAAATTCCACGTCGATAACGGCGCCGATGATTTGAACGATACGTCCGCTACTCATAGCTGGATCCTCTGAATATTTGAACCGTTAAACCGCGGCAGCGCCGCCGACGATTTCCGAGATCTCTTGGGTGATCGCAGCCTGACGCGCCTTGTTGTAGATCAGCTGCAAATCGCTGATCAAATCACCGGCGTTGTCGGTAGCGTTCTTCATCGCGATCATCCGCGCTGCTTGTTCAGCTGCGTTGTTCTCGACCACCGCCTGGTAGACCTGCGACTCCACGTAGCGGACCATCAAGCCGTCAAGCAGCTCCTTGGCATCCGGTTCGTAGAGATAGTCCCAGTGGTGCTTGAGTTCCTGTTCCGGGGTCGCCACCAGTGGAATCAATTGCTCCACGGTTGGCTGCTGCGTCATGGTGTTGATGAACTTGTTGGATACCACGGACAGGCGGTCAATCCGGCCTTCCAGGTAAGCATCCAGCATCACCTTGACGCTGCCGATCAGGTCATTGATCGACGGCTCTTCACCCAGGTGGCTGATAGCGGCGACGACGTTGCCGCCGAAGTTGCGGAAGAAAGCCGCACCCTTGCTACCAATCACGCACAGATCGATCTCGACGCCTTGTTCGCGGTTTACAGCCATGTCCTTGACCAGGGCCTTGAACAGGTTGGTGTTCAAGCCACCACACAGACCACGGTCACTGCTCACCACAACGTAACCGACGCGCTTGATAGCACGGTCGATCATGAACGGGTGGCGATATTCCGGGTTGGCGTTGGCCAGATGACCAATCACCTGGCGGATGCGCTCCGCATAAGGGCGGCTAGCAGCCATGCGCATTTGTGCCTTGCGCATTTTGCTGACCGCCACTTTTTCCATGGCGCTGGTAATTTTTTGCGTGCTTTTGATGCTCGCAATCTTACTGCGAATCTCTTTTGCGCCTGCCATGTAACACCTATCAGGTTAGCAAGCGGGAGCCTTGCGACTCCCGCTGCGGCTTACCAGGTTTGGGTGGCCTTGAACTTCTCGATACCGGCTTTCATGCCAGCGTCGATTTCGTCATTGAAGTCACCCTTCACGTTGATCTTGGCCAACAAGTCGGCGTGATCGCGGTTGAAGTAAGCAATCAGCGCTTGTTCAAAGCTGCCGACCTTGGCGATTTCAACGTCAGTCAGGAACCCACGCTCAGCGGCATACAGCGACAGCGCCATGTCAGCGATCGACATTGGTGCGTATTGCTTCTGCTTCATCAGCTCGGTAACGCGCTGACCATGCTCAAGTTGCTTACGGGTCGCTTCGTCCAGGTCAGAAGCGAACTGGGCGAATGCCGCCAGTTCACGATACTGGGCCAGGGCGGTACGGATACCACCGGACAGCTTCTTGATGATCTTGGTCTGAGCGGCACCACCCACACGGGATACCGAAACACCGGCGTTCACAGCAGGACGGATCCCGGAGTTGAACATGGCCGATTCCAGAAAGATCTGACCGTCGGTGATGGAAATCACGTTGGTCGGAACGAACGCGGAAACGTCGCCAGCCTGGGTTTCGATGATCGGCAGTGCGGTCAGGGAGCCGGTCTTGCCGGTCACTGCGCCGTTGGTGAACTTCTCTACGTATTCTTCCGAAACGCGGGATGCGCGCTCCAGCAGACGGGAGTGGAGATAGAACACGTCGCCTGGGTAAGCTTCACGGCCTGGTGGACGGCGCAGCAGCAGGGAGATCTGGCGGTAAGCCACTGCCTGCTTGGACAGATCGTCATAAACGATCAGCGCGTCTTCACCGCGGTCGCGGAAGTATTCGCCCATGGTGCAACCGGAGTACGGTGCCAGGAACTGCAGCGCAGGAGATTCCGAAGCACTGGCCGCCACGATGATCGTGTTGGCCAGGGCGCCGTTTTCTTCCAGCTTGCGAACCACGTTGGCGATGGTCGATTGCTTCTGACCGATGGCTACGTAGACGCAGAAAATGCCACTGTTCTTCTGGTTGATGATCGCGTCGATCGCCAGAGCGGTCTTACCGATCTGACGGTCACCGATGATCAGCTCACGCTGGCCACGGCCGACAGGGATCATGGCATCGACAGCCTTGTAGCCAGTCTGTACAGGCTGGTCTACCGACTTACGCCAGATCACGCCCGGAGCAACTTTCTCGACCGCGTCGGTCTCGGTGTTGCCCAGTGGACCTTTGCCGTCAACAGGGTTACCCAGTGCATCGACGACGCGACCCAGCAGTTCCTTACCAACCGGAACTTCGAGGATACGGCCAGTGCACTTGGCGCTCATGCCTTCAGCCAGAGACTGGTAAGCACCCAAGACAACGGCACCTACGGAGTCTTGCTCCAGGTTGAGGGCCATACCGTAGACGCCGCCCGGAAACTCGATCATCTCGCCGTACATGACGTCGGCCAGACCGTGAATCCGCACGATGCCGTCAGATACGCTGACGACAGTGCCTTCGTTACGGGCTTGGGAGGTCACATCGAGCTTGTCGATGCGGCCCTTGATAATTTCACTTATTTCGGAAGGATTGAGTTGCTGCATTGCTCTGCTGCCCCTTCAAACTCAAGATTTCAATGCTTCGGCAAGTTTCGCGATTTTGCCGCGAATCGAGCCATCGATAACCAGGTCGCCGGCGCGGATTACAACGCCCCCTATCAGGGACTTGTCTTCCTCGACTTGCAGGCGCACTTCCCGGTTGAGTCGTGCACTGAGAACCTTGGCGAGTTTGTCTTGCTGTTCTTGGTTCAATGCGAAAGCACTGGTCACGTCCACGTCTACCGACTTCTCTTGCTCGGCCTTGTACAGGTCGAAAAGAGTGGCGATCTCCGGCAGTAGCAGGAGACGGTCGTTTTCGGCAACGACGTGAATGAAGTTCTGTGCCTTGGTATCGAACTTGTCGCCGCACACGTCAATGAACGTGGCGGCCTTTTCTGCGCTCGTCAGTCGCGGGGCCTTGAGCACGCGCTGCATGGTGTCGTCTTGCGACACCGCTGCAGCCAGGCCGAGCATGGCTGACCAATTGGCCAGTTGCTGGTGGGCCTGAGCGTGCTCGAAGGCCGCCTTAGCGTAAGGTCGGGCCAACGTGGTCAGTTCTGCCATGATCGCCCTCGCTTAGATTTCAGCAGCCAGTTGGTTAACCAGCTCTGCGTGCGCGTTTTGATCGATTGTGGCACCCAGGATCTTCGAAGCACCGCCAACGGCCAGGGCACCCACTTGGGCACGCAGCGCGTCTTTGACACTGTTGAGTTCCTGTTCGATCTCGGCTTGAGCCTGAGCCTTCACACGGTCAGCTTCGACGCGAGCCTGTTCACGGGCTTCGTCGACAATCTGGGTACCGCGTTTCTTGGCTTGCTCGATGATTTCAGCTGCCTGAGCTTTCGCTTCGCGCAGTTGCTGACCCACTTTCTCATGGGCCAACTCCAGGTCGCGAGCCGCTCGGCTGGCAGCGTCCAGACCATCAGCGATCTTCTTTTGACGTTCGTGCAATGCCGCAATGACCGGAGGCCATACGAACTTCATGCAGAACAGTACAAAAATCAGGAACGCAACGGACTGGCCAATCAGGGTCGCATTAATGTTCACGCCAACACCTCGCAGTTACGTTGTCCATCACACCAATCTACTCGAGACATCCGAGTAATTAGCCAGCGATTTGACCAACGAACGGGTTCGCAAAGGTGAAGAACAGCGCGATACCAACACCGATCATGGTCACGGCGTCGAGCAGACCGGCCACGATGAACATTTTGACTTGCAGCATTGGAACCATTTCTGGCTGACGCGCTGCGCCTTCCAGGAACTTGCCTCCCAACAGGCCGAAACCAATTGCGGTACCCAGTGCGCCCAGGCCGATCAACAGTGCAACAGCGATAGCGGTTAGACCAACTACAGTTTCCATCTTTCCTCCCGACTTTTACGTCGTATGGTTTAGGTTTTTTAGATTAAAGCGGTAAAACAAATCGTTTCTCAGCCCGGTTCGGGCTCCTTCCCGTTTGACCGGGAAGGACATCAGACTAGTCGAGACTGGTCTTAATGGTTTTCTTCGTGCGCCATCGACAGGTAGACGATGGTCAGCATCATGAAGATGAACGCCTGCAGGGTGATGATCAGGATGTGGAACACAGCCCACGCCCATTGCAGGACTACACCCAGGCCGCTGAGCCACAGCAGGCCGCTGCCGAACATCACAGCGATCAGGATGAACACCAGTTCGCCGGCATACATGTTGCCGAACAGACGCAGTGCCAGAGAAATCGGTTTGGCGATCAGGGTCACGAATTCCAGCAGGAAGTTCACCGGGATCAGCAGGGCTTGAACGAGGATGTTCTTGCTGCCGAATGGGTGCAGGGTCAGTTCGCCGATGAAGCCGCCGAAGCCCTTGACCTTGATGCTATAGAAAATGATCAGTGCGAAGACCGAGAACGCCATGCCCAGGGTCGCGTTCGGGTCGGTGGTCGACACGGCGCGGAATGGGATGTGTTGGTCACCGGAGATCAGGATGGCCAGTTGAGGAATCCAGTCGACCGGTACCAGGTCGACGGCGTTCATCAGGAACACCCAGACGAAGATGGTCAGCGCCAGCGGTGCGATCACCGGGCTACGGCCATGGAAGCTGTCTTTCACGCTGCCATCGACGAATTCGACCAGTACTTCAACGAAGTTCTGCAGTGCACCAGGCTGACCGGAAGTCGCCTTCTTTGCCGCCATGCGGAAAAGAAGAACGAAGATCAGACCCAATGCGACCGACCAGCCGAGGGTATCGACGTGGAAAGCCCAGAAGCCCATTTCTTTGGCCTCTGCTGCGGAGTGGGCAAAGCCCCAGCCGCCGTTGGGTAGCTGACCGAAGGTCAGGTTCTGCAAGTGGTGCTGGATATAGCCCGAAGCGGTTGTCTCTGCCATGGTTGCCTCAAACGCCCTAAGGTCTCGAAAGTCTTGTTCTCATTAGCAGGGGAGCGAACCAGCTAACCAGTTGGGTCAGCACGAAGACGCTGAATACAGCCAGCGGCGCCAGTGGCTTCACACCTGCGAACGTCAATGCAAACAGCACTGCCGTCAAAATCAGTTTCCCCGCCTCGCCGGCGTAAAAAGACCGGACGATAGCCTGGGCTGCTCGGGCGCCGGAAAACCGAAAGGCCCTGTGAGCAAAGTAAACATTGGGAAGCAAGGCTATCAGGCCTCCGCAAAGCCCTGAGTATCCGGCGACGACTCCTTTCCATTGCCAGAGCGCCAGCGTGGCGATCAGTACGACGGTGAATTGAGCCATCAAAACCGGGAAAACTGCCAGACGATGGAACGGCAAGCGGTTTGGCGTGCGGGTTTCCATCGCTTTTGCTCTCCAATAGTCGGCCGCCATCATTCAATAACTTGGCATAATTTGTGCCGACAAAATGCGCGCAGAGTATAGGGGCGGTTCTGCCCCTATTCAACTGCCAGGTAGTGATTTCCGACTGCCCGCTACAAGAGCAATTGTTTCAGCGAATGTGCGCAAGGACACCTTGCAGCTCATCGAGGGAGTTGTAGCCAATCACCAATTGCCCCTTGCCCTTCTTTCCGTGGCGGATCTGCACCGCAGAGCCCAGGCGCTCGGCCAGGCGCTGTTCAAGACGAGCGATATCAGGATCGGTTTTGGGTGCTTCGACAGGCGCCGGTTTGCCGCTCAACCACTGGCGAACCAGTGCTTCGGTTTGGCGCACCGTCAGCCCGCGTGCGACAACATGTCGCGCCCCTTCAACCTGTTGATTTTCCGGCAAACCGAGCAAAGCCCGGGCATGACCCATTTCCAGGTCGCCATGGGACAGCATGGTCTTGATGACTTCCGGCAACGCAATCAGGCGCAGCAGGTTGGCCACGGTCACTCGGGACTTGCCCACCGCCTCGGCAACTTGTTGCTGGGTCAGCTGGAATTCCTGCTGCAAGCGCTGCAGGGCCACGGCTTCCTCGATCGGGTTGAGGTCTTCACGCTGGATGTTCTCGATCAGCGCCATGGCAATGGCCGTTTCATCCGGCACATCGCGGACCATTGCCGGGATGGTTTCCTGGCCGGCCTGCTGGCTGGCGCGCCAGCGACGTTCGCCGGCAATGATCTCGAAGCGGCCATTGGCGATCGGTCGGACCACGATCGGCTGCATCACGCCCTGGCTCTTGATCGACTGGGCCAATTCTTCCAGCGCCTGCGGATCCATGTCCCGGCGCGGCTGATATTTGCCGCGCTGGATCAGATCCAGCGGCAAATGCTGCAACTCACGCTGATCGACCTGGACGGCCTGTTCTTCCAGCGAGCTGACAGTGGGCCCGCTGAGCAGTGCATCCAGTCCACGTCCGAGACCTCGTTTCTTGACGGCCATGGGGTTTCCTTAAGTTGGCTGGGCTGCAGCGGTGCGTGGATTGCGGCGCTGACGGCGAACCATCTCGCCCGCCAGGGCCAGGTAAGCCAGCGCACCACGGGATTGTTTGTCGTAGGCCAGGGCCGGCATGCCGTAGCTCGGCGCTTCGGCCAAACGGATGTTACGCGGGATGACCGTGTCGTAGAGCTGCGCGCCGAAGTGTTCCTTGAGCTGGGCCGAAACATCGTTCATCAGGCTCAGGCGCGGGTCGTACATGGTCCGCAGCAGGCCTTCGACCTTAAGGTCCGGGTTCAGCAGTTCGGCGATGCGCTTGATGTTATCCACAAGGTCGCTCAACCCTTCCAATGCAAAGTATTCGCACTGCATGGGGATAATGACCCCATCGGCCGCCACCAGGGCGTTGAGGGTCAGCATCGACAGCGACGGTGGGCAGTCGATCAGGATGTAATCGTAGTTTTCCCGGATCGGCGCCAAGGCGCTACGCAGACGGCTTTCCTTCATCTGCATTTCCAGCAGCACCACTTCGGCCGCCGTCAGGTCACGGTTAGCCGGCAGCAGTTGATAACCGCCGTGTTCGGAGAAGTGCATGGCCTGGCCCAGATCGCATTCGCCGATCAGGACGTCGTAGATGGAGTTTTCCAGACCATGCTTATCCACACCGCTACCCATGGTGGCGTTGCCCTGTGGATCGAGATCGATCAACAGCACCCGGCGCTTGGTCGCGACCAGGGATGCTGCGAGGTTGATACAGGTGGTGGTCTTGCCCACACCACCCTTCTGGTTCGCTATCGCGAATACCTTAGCCATTCTTGCTTGTGTTCCCAATCATGCCGTGCGGCGCAGTATCAGCAGATGGCGTTGGCCTTGGCAACCGGGTACGGCCAAGGCGTGTTCGCTATCGAGGTGGAAGTCTGCCGGCAATGCTACCAGCTCATCGGCCGGATGAACGCCCTTCATTGCCAGCCAGCGCGTATCGGCGTCGCCCAGGTGGCGAGTCCAGTTGCTGAAGTTCTCCATACTGCTGAATGCCCGGGAGATGACTCCGCTAAACGGCTCGGCAGGTTGGAACGCTTCGACGCGGCTGTGGATAACTTGCAGGTTATCCAATTTGAGTTCGAGTTTGACCTGGGTCAGGAAGCGGGTTTTCTTGCCGTTACTGTCCAGGCAGGTCACTTGCGAGTCGGGAAACAGGATCGCCAGCGGGATGCCCGGCATACCGCCGCCACTGCCGACATCCAGCCAGCGACCGTTTTCGATGAAGGACATGACGCTGAGGCTGTCGAGCAAGTGGCGCGAGACCATTTCGTCCGGATCGCGCACGGCGGTCAGGTTGTAGGCCTTGTTCCATTTGATCAACAACGCCAGATAACCCAGCAATTGCGCGTGCTGGGCTTCGGTCAGGCTGACGCCGAGCTGACGGGCACCTGTGGATAACTCTTCAGCGTGTTGCGAGGTGACCATCGAACTCAAGCGCTTTGCTCCAACTGGCGGCCGGCGCCGCGTTTTTTCAAATGAATCATCAACAGCGAAATCGCCGCCGGCGTAACGCCGGGAATGCGCGAAGCCTGGCCCAGGGTTTCTGGACGAGTCACACCGAGCTTGCTCTGGATTTCTTTCGACAACCCGGAAATGCCGGTGTAATCGATATCCACAGGCAGCTTGGTGTCTTCACTCGCGCGCAGACGGGCGATTTCGTCCTGTTGGCGGTCGATGTAACCGGCGTATTTGGTCTTGATCTCGACCTGTTCGGCCACTTGTGGATCTTCCGCGCCCTGGCCAGTCACTTCCACCAGCCCGGCATAATCGATTTCCGGACGGCTCAAGAGGTTCAGCAGGTTGTATTCGTGAGTCAGCGGCGTGCCGAATTTCGCCGCAATGGCATCGCCCTGCTCGGTACCGGGACGAACCCAGGTGCTTTTCAGGCGCTGCTCTTCCAGTTCGATACTCTCGCGTTTCTTGCAGAACGCAGCCCAGCGCACGTCATCCACCAACCCCAGTTCGCGCCCTTTCTCGGTCAAGCGCAGGTCGGCGTTGTCTTCACGCAGGATCAGGCGGTATTCGGCGCGAGATGTGAACATCCGATACGGTTCCTGGGTACCCAGAGTAATCAGGTCATCCACCAGCACACCGATGTACGCCTCATCGCGACGCGGGCACCAGCTGTCTTTGCCTTGGGCACGCAGTGCGGCGTTGGCACCGGCCAATAGCCCTTGGGCACCGGCCTCTTCGTAACCGGTGGTGCCGTTGATTTGCCCGGCGAAGAACAGACCGCCGATAGCTTTGGTTTCCAGGCTGTACTTCAGGTCGCGCGGGTCGAAATAGTCGTATTCGATGGCGTAGCCGGGGCGAACGATGTGGGCGTTTTCCATGCCGCGAATCGACTGCACGATCTGCAGTTGCACGTCGAACGGCAGACTTGTGGATATCCCGTTCGGATACAACTCATGGGTGGTCAAACCTTCGGGTTCGATGAACACCTGATGGCTTTCCTTGTCGGCAAAGCGATGGATCTTGTCTTCAATCGACGGGCAATAGCGCGGGCCGACACCTTCGATTTCACCGGCAGCGGAATACATCGGCGAACGATCGAGGTTCGCCGCGATGATTTCGTGGGTGCGGGCGTTGGTGTGGGTGATCCAGCAACTGACTTGCCGAGGATGCTGTTCCTTGTTGCCCATGAACGACATCACCGGGATCGGCGTATCGCCAGGCTGCTCGGTCATCACCGAGAAATCCACGGACTTGCCGTCGATGCGAGGTGGCGTACCGGTTTTCAGGCGCCCGACACGCAATGGCAACTCACGCAGACGGTGAGCCAGCGCAATCGACGGCGGATCACCGGCGCGACCGCCGGAAAAATTCTGCAAACCGATGTGGATAAGTCCGCCGAGGAAGGTCCCGGTGGTCAACACCACGGAATCGGCGAAGAACCGCAGACCCATTTGCGTGACGACCCCACGTACTTGGTCCTGCTCGACGATCAGGTCATCGGCCGCTTGTTGAAATATCCACAGGTTCGGCTGGTTTTCCAGGATTTCACGGACAGCGGCCTTGTACAGGACTCGGTCGGCCTGGGCGCGAGTAGCGCGCACGGCTGGGCCTTTGCGGCTGTTCAATACGCGAAACTGAATACCACCTTTATCGGTGGCCATGGCCATCGCGCCCCCAAGGGCATCGATCTCCTTGACCAGGTGGCTTTTGCCGATCCCACCAATGGCAGGGTTGCAACTCATGGCACCGAGGGTTTCCACGTTATGCGTCAGCAACAGGGTTTTTGCCCCCATGCGTGCTGATGCAAGTGCTGCCTCGGTACCGGCATGACCGCCGCCGATGACGATCACTTCAAAACGGGAAGGGAAATCCACCACGCACCTCGTGCCTGCTTAATTCAGGTAATTCGGAAATAGGTCTTGAGTCTGGCCAGAGCGTTTTTCGAGCCAGGTCGGCAAGTATAGGGACTTCCCCTTTCCTAAAGAACCCTTTGCACAAAATTTAACCAGCTGTGGAAAACTCGAGGT
This sequence comes from Pseudomonas sp. RL_105y_Pfl2_101, assembly GCF_963970585.1. Lineage (NCBI taxonomy): Bacteria > Pseudomonadati > Pseudomonadota > Gammaproteobacteria > Pseudomonadales > Pseudomonadaceae > Pseudomonas > Pseudomonas sp. RL_105y_Pfl2_101. Next base: position 96,844 of record NZ_CAXAPG010000009.1, on the reverse strand, counting down.
TAAAGAAATTAAAAAGAAAGAAGTTTATAAAACCTTTGTTTTTATGTTTATTTTTACTGAGCCACTTATCTGTGGGTAAAGTTACGCAGGCCTTTGTTTTCAATGTGTACAGAGATTCAAAACCCTGTGGTCATGTGGCAATGAGGGGCTTGGATAACCGGTGTAAGCCTGTGGATGAATGGGGCTGTTATCCACAGAGGCGGTTATCTCCAGATTTGAAGGGGGTTTATCAACCGACCTCAGTGGCAGTTATTCACAGGGCTTAATCCACAGAAAACCGCCGCAATGGACCGCCGAAGCGTCCACAGGCAAGCCGCCATCAAGGGCAATCGTTTCAAAAACAGAAAAGGAGAAACCGGGTTTGCGTTGGACTCGAGAGGCTTCGAGGACAAACCCGGTGTGAAAGGCGGGGTTATTTACCGATGCAGAAGCTGGAAAAGATCCGCCCCAACAGGTCATCGGAGCTGAAGGCGCCGGTAATTTCCCCAAGGGAATGTTGGGCTTGGCGAAGGTCTTCGGCCAACAACTCACCCGCCCCCGCCAAGGTCAGCTGCGCGCGACCGTGTTCCAGGGCAGCGCTGGCATGGCGCAAGGCTTCAAGATGTCGCCGGCGGGCGCTGAAGCTGCTTTCCGAGGTCTGCTCATAGCCCATGCAAGCCTTGAGGTGTTCACGCAGCAGTTCCAGGCCTTCACCTGCTGACTTCGCGCTCAGGCTGATGGTCACATGGCCGTCGTTGCTGACCTCAAGAACAATCGCTTCCCCGCTCAGGTCGGCCTTGTTGCGGATCAAGGTGACTTTTGCCGGATCCGGGCGGACTTCGAGGAATTCAGGCCACAAGGCAAATGGATCATCCGCTTCCGGTGCAGTGGCATCCACCACCAGCAGGACCCGATCGGCTTCACCGATGGCCTTGAGCGCCCGTTCAACGCCGATTTTTTCCACCTGGTCCTCGGTGTCGCGCAAACCTGCGGTATCCACTACGTGCAGTGGCATGCCATCGATGTGGATATGTTCACGCAGGATGTCCCGGGTGGTGCCGGCGATCTCGGTGACGATCGCCGCTTCGCGACCGGCGAGGGCATTCAACAGACTGGATTTGCCAGCATTCGGCCGCCCAGCAATCACCACGGTCATCCCATCGCGCAACAAGGCGCCCTGGCCAGCTTCGCGCAGTACTGTGGATAACTCATCGCGCACTTTATCCAGCAGACTCAACACATGCCCATCGGCAAGAAAATCGATTTCCTCTTCCGGGAAATCAATCGCGGCCTCGACGTAGATCCGTAGGCCGATCAATTGTTCGGTGAGGTTATGCACACGCAGGGAAAACGCGCCCTGCAAGGAACGCAAAGCGTTGCGTGCCGCTTGTGCAGAACTGGCTTCGATCAAATCGGCGATCGCCTCGGCCTGGGCCAGGTCGAGTTTGTCGTTGAGGAATGCCCGTTCACTGAATTCACCCGGTCGGGCCAGGCGACAGCCCAGTTCCAGGCAACGCTTGAGCAGCATGTCCAGCACGATAGGACCACCGTGCCCTTGCAGCTCCAGTACGTCTTCGCCGGTGAACGAATTCGGCCCCGGGAAATACAATGCCAGCCCCTCGTCGAGGATCTGCTGGTCAGCACTGAAAAACGGGCCGTAATGAGCAAACCGCGGCTTGAGTTCGCGACCGCTGATAGCCTTGGCCGCAACACTGGCCAAGGGCCCCGAAATACGGACGATGCCGACACCGCCGCGACCTTGGGCGGTGGCAACGGCGGCGATGGTTTCACGCGGTGCGCTCATAAACCGGTATCCAGACAAAAGTGACAGATAGCAAAACGCCCCACTAGGGGGCGTTTTGTGTGGTTATCCACAGAGCAAGTTACGCCTCGGCTTTTTTCGTAGCCGCTTCGATCTTACGCGTGATGTACCACTGCTGAGTGATGGACAGCACGTTGTTCACAACCCAGTACAGCACAAGACCTGCCGGGAACCACAGGAAGAAGAAGGTGAAGATGATTGGCATCATTTTCATGACCTTCGCCTGCATCGGATCCGGAGGCGTTGGGTTCAGCTGCTGCTGGATGAACATGGTCGCGCCCATGATGATCGGCAGGATGAAGAACGGATCCTTGATCGACAGGTCGGTAATCCACAGCATGAACGGTGCCTGGCGCATCTCCACGCTTTCCAGCAGAACCCAGTACAGCGCCAGGAATACAGGCATCTGCACAAGAATCGGCAAGCATCCACCCAGCGGATTGATCTTCTCTTTCTTGTACAGCTCCATCATGGCCTGGGACATTTTCTGCCGGTCATCGCCATGTTGCTCTTTCAGGGCGGCCAGTTTCGGCGCCACTGCGCGCATGCGCGCCATGGACTTGTAGCTGGCGGCCGACAACGGGAAGAAAATCCCCTTGATCAGCATGGTCAGGAAAATGATCGACCAGCCCCAGTTACCCACGATGCTGTGGATATGTTGCAGCAGCCAGAAGATCGGCTGGGCAATGAACCACAGGAAACCGTAATCCACGGTCAGTTCCAGACCTGGGGACAACTCTTTCAAGACGGCCTGGCTTTTTGGACCGGCATACAGAATGGCGCTGGTCTCGACTTTTGCACCTGGCGCAGCGGTCAATGCCGGACCGGTGTAACCGACGATGTAGTTGCCTTTGCTGTCTTTACGCGTCTGAACGAGGTTGCTTTCGCCCTTCTGTGGGATCCAGGCGGTTACAAAATAGTGCTGCAGCCAAGCCACCCAGCCACCTTGGACGGTTTCCTTGACCTGGCCCTTGTCCATGTCCTTCATGGACACTTTCTTGTAAGGCTCCGAACTTGTCCACAGGGCTGCGCCCAGGTAAGTCGCAGTGCCGGTGGCCGTGCTCGAAGACGGATCGGAGCTGGCGTCACGCTTGAGTTGCGCGAACATCGCACCGGACCAAGGCTGTGCGCTCTGGTTGTCGATCAAGTAAGAGACGGTTACGTCATACAAGCCACGTTTCAAGGTGAAACGCTTGATGTAGTTGACGCCATCCTTGCTGAACTTCAGGTCCACGACCAGTTGGTCCTGACCGTCAGCCAGTTGATAAGTCTTCTTCTCGGCGGAGTAGATCGGCCGACCGGCCGGGTTCGAATCCGGGCCGTTGGTACCGATCAGGCCACTTTGGGCCAGATAGGTGCGCTCGTTACCGTTGTCGAACAACTGGAACGGGATTTCCGGATGATCCTGGCGACGTGGATACAGCGGCAGCTTCAGCTGGGCGACATCACCACCTTGTGGATCGATTGCCAGCTCGAGCACGTCCGTCTTGATCTGGATGAGATCTTTGCTTGCGGCCACGGGGGCTTCGGCGGGAGCGCTGGTATCGCTTGCCGCGCGCGGGATGTCGTCATTGCTGGCAGCGTTGTTGCCAACTGGGACATCCGGCAGGCTCGGTGCGGTATTGCTGGCTGCAACATTCTGAGTCGGCAGGGCAGCCTGGCCATAGTCCTGGTTCCATTTAAGGACCATGACGTAGGACACGATTGCCAGGGCGACGATCAGGATCGTGCGTTTGATATCCATGATTACTCGGCCATCGAAGAAGAACGGGAGGTAGGGATAGGCGGAACCGGGTCATAACCGCCGGGATTCCACGGATGACAGCGACCTAAACGACGAAAGGTCAGCCAGCCACCGCGCAGTAGGCCATGATTTTCTATGGCTTCGTACGCGTAGCAGGAACAACTGGGGTAGAAGCGACAGTGACTGGCCATCAAAGGACTAATGGCATAGCGGTAAAACTGGATCGGAACGAGTGCCAGTTTACGCATCGGGACTGTCTACCCCTACAGTTTCGGTGTTGACTGCTGGTGCTGGCTTGTTGCGTGCCAGACGCTTCCAGAGCTTGCCGAAATGCTGAATCAATTCGGGGTTTTCTACGTCACCCAAACCTTTGCGCGCGACGATAACAATGTCCCACCCAACCAGTGAATCCTGGTTCAGGCGAAACGATTCGCGCATCAGACGTTTGAGGCGATTGCGCTGAACAGAGAGCTTGACGCTCTTCTTCCCGATAACCAGCCCTAGTCGGGGGTGATCGAGATCGTTACTGCGCGCAAGGAGCAGGAGATTTTTCCCCGGAACCTTGCCGGTAGGGGAGTCAAAGACTGCCTTGAAATGCCGGGGTGTAAGCAGACGCTTTTCCCGACTGAAGTCCTGACTCACCTCCAGTGCCGGATTATCAAACGGCCAGACGCGCACGACCTTTGGCGCGGCGACGCGACAGGACGGCACGACCGTTCTTGGTAGCCATGCGAGCACGGAAACCGTGAGTACGAGCGCGTTTGATAGTGCTTGGTTGGAAAGTACGTTTCATGTCGTGTTACCTGGTTCGTCCACAACGGGCCGGAATGGCCCCCGTTTTAAGAGACCGGGGATTCTAGAGAAAGCAAGCCTCTAGGTCAATTTCCAACCAGCGTTTCCTTTAAATAGATATCCGGGTGCTTCGGCGGATTCATCCCATAGCGCTAGATATAGAAATAAAGAAGGGAATTATTTAAAGCTTTTCTGTAAAGCTTATAAAAGCAAGGCAACCACCTGTCTGTGGATAACCATGCGCAAGCCTTGTAATCCGCCATGTACAGAGAATGACAACTAGGCGGGAAAGCAGTGGTCAGCCTGTGCTGCGCTGTCGGATAAGCTGTGTGTGGAATGCGATGTTATCCACAGGCTGGTTATCCACCGACTTTTGCCCCCACTTGTGCAACGACCTCAGGCCCGGTTATCCACAGAGCTTATCCACTGACCGCCCGTCGTCTTTCTCGCGGTTAACGCATTGATAAATCATGGGCGATCAGCAAGCTGCATGTGGATAAGTGGGCGTCTGCTCGCTACAATGGCCGCTTGTTTTTGCCTCACCGGCTTTCAACTTAGGGGATGTCCGTGTCAGTGGAACTTTGGCAGCAGTGCGTAGAGCTTTTGCGCGATGAGTTGCCTGCCCAACAATTCAACACTTGGATCCGTCCTCTACAGGTCGAAGCCGAAGGCGACGAGTTGCGTGTCTATGCACCGAACCGTTTCGTTCTCGACTGGGTCAACGAAAAGTACCTGGGCCGGGTCATGGAACTGCTCGACGAGCATGGCAATGGCATGGCGCCTGCGTTGTCCTTATTAATAGGTAGCAAGCGCAGCTCGGCACCGCGTGCCGCTCCCAACGCGCCGCTGGCCGCCGCAGCGTCACAGGCCCAGCAGGCCGCCCCGGCACCGGTTAACAACCACGCTGCCCCGGCACCCGCACCTGCCCCGAGCAAACGCAATGCACAAAAGGTCGCCGAGGTCAGCGAAGAGCCCTCCCGGGACAGCTTCGACCCGATGGCCGGTGCCAGCTCCCAGCAGGCTCCGGTGCGTGCCGAACAGCGCACCGTCCAGGTCGAAGGCGCGCTTAAGCACACCAGCTATCTGAACCGGACCTTTACCTTCGAAAATTTCGTCGAAGGTAAATCCAACCAACTGGCTCGCGCGGCGGCCTGGCAGGTCGCGGACAACCCCAAGCACGGCTATAACCCGCTCTTCCTTTATGGCGGCGTAGGCTTGGGTAAGACCCACTTGATGCATGCGGTGGGCAACCATCTATTAAAGAAGAACCCGAATGCCAAGGTCGTGTACCTGCATTCCGAGCGTTTCGTGGCCGACATGGTCAAGGCGCTGCAGTTGAACGCGATCAACGAGTTCAAGCGTTTCTACCGTTCGGTGGACGCCCTGCTGATCGACGATATTCAGTTCTTCGCCCGCAAGGAACGTTCCCAGGAAGAGTTTTTCCACACCTTCAACGCGTTGCTTGAAGGCGGACAGCAGGTCATTCTCACCAGTGACCGCTACCCGAAAGAGATCGAAGGTCTGGAAGAACGCCTCAAGTCGCGTTTCGGCTGGGGCTTGACGGTGGCCGTCGAGCCGCCCGAGCTGGAAACCCGGGTCGCGATCCTGATGAAGAAAGCCGACCAGGCCAAGGTCGAGCTGCCTCACGACGCCGCGTTCTTCATCGCCCAGCGTATCCGCTCCAACGTGCGTGAGCTCGAAGGTGCCCTCAAGCGGGTGATCGCTCACTCGCACTTCATGGGCCGCGACATCACCATCGAGTTGATTCGCGAATCCTTGAAGGACCTGTTGGCGCTTCAGGATAAATTGGTTTCTGTGGATAACATTCAGCGAACGGTTGCGGAATACTACAAAATCAAGATTTCCGACCTGCTGTCCAAGCGCCGTTCGCGTTCGGTGGCACGTCCGCGTCAGGTGGCCATGGCCCTGTCCAAGGAGCTGACCAACCACAGCCTGCCGGAAATCGGCGATGTGTTTGGCGGACGCGACCACACCACCGTGCTGCACGCCTGCCGCAAGATCAACGAACTTAAGGAATCCGACGCGGACATCCGCGAGGACTACAAGAACCTGCTGCGTACACTGACCACTTGATGACCACCAGCGCAGCTTATTAAGGCAAGGGACTAGACCATGCATTTCACCATTCAACGCGAAGCCCTGTTGAAACCCCTGCAACTGGTCGCAGGCGTCGTCGAACGCCGCCAGACCTTGCCGGTACTTTCCAACGTGCTGCTGGTTGTCGAAGGCCAGCAATTGTCGCTGACCGGTACCGACCTGGAAGTCGAGCTGGTCGGTCGTGTGCAACTTGAAGAACCGGCGGATCCGGGTTCCATCACCGTGCCGGCGCGCAAGCTGATGGACATCTGCAAGAGCCTGCCCAACGACGCGCTGATCGACATCAAGGTCGATGAGCAGAAGCTCGTGGTCAAGGCCGGGCGCAGCCGCTTCACTTTGTCCACACTGCCAGCCAACGATTTCCCGACCGTGGAAGAAGGTCCGGGGTCGCTGACCTGCAGCCTGGACCAGAGCAAATTGCGTCGCCTGATCGAACGCACCAGTTTCGCCATGGCCCAGCAGGACGTGCGTTATTACCTCAACGGCATGCTCCTTGAAGTGTCTGCCGGTGTCATCCGCGCCGTCGCCACCGATGGGCATCGTCTGGCCATGTGTTCGATGCAGGCCGATATCGGTCAGCCGGATCGCCACCAGGTGATTGTTCCGCGCAAAGGTATCCTGGAGATGGCCCGCCTGCTGACCGAACCGGACGGCAACGTCAGCATCGTGCTGGGACAGCACCACATCCGCGCCACCACCGGCGAGTTCACCTTCACGTCGAAGCTGGTAGACGGCAAATTCCCTGACTACGAGCGCGTGCTGCCAAAAGGCGGCGACAAGCTGGTCCTGGGTGATCGCCAGGCATTGCGCGAAGCTTTCAGCCGTACCGCGATTCTCTCCAACGAGAAGTACCGTGGCATCCGCCTGCAACTGGCCAATGGTCAGTTGAAGATCCAGGCGAACAACCCGGAGCAGGAAGAAGCGGAAGAAGAAGTCGGCGTTGAGTACAACGGCGGCTCTCTGGAAATTGGCTTCAACGTCAGCTACCTGCTCGACGTGCTGGGCGTGATGACCACCGAACAAGTGCGTCTGATCCTGTCTGACTCCAACAGCAGTGCACTGGTGCAAGAGTCCGATAACGACGATTCGGCGTACGTTGTCATGCCGATGCGTCTGTAATTATGTGGCCTGTGTGGCTAATTCGCGCACTCAACTTCGGCGCCGGAACTTGCCAGACTGCGTTGCCATTCCTCGCCGTAGCGGGCTACGGCTCGTCATGGCGCCTTGGCTGGCAAGCCCTGGCACTCGAATTTGAGTACTCGAATTAACCGTACAGGCCACTAGATGTCCTTAAGTCGCGTCTCGGTCACCGCGGTGCGCAATCTGCATCCGGTGACCTTCTCCCCTTCCCCCCGCATCAATATCCTTTACGGCGCCAACGGCAGCGGCAAAACCAGCGTCCTGGAAGCCGTGCACCTGCTGGGGCTTGCCCGTTCGTTTCGCAGCACCCGCCTGTTACCGGTTATCCAGTACGATCAGCTGGCGTGCACGGTGTTTGGGCAGGTGGAGCTGGCAGAAGGCGGCCATAGTGCCCTGGGGATATCGCGGGACCGGCAAGGCGAGTTCCAGATCCGCATCGATGGGCAGAACGCCCGCAGCGCAGCGCAACTGGCCGAGATCCTGCCATTGCAGTTGATCAACCCGGACAGTTTCCGTCTGTTGGAGGGCGCACCGAAGATTCGCCGGCAATTTCTCGACTGGGGCGTGTTCCACGTGGAACCGCGTTTCATGACGACTTGGCAACGCCTGCAGAAGGCGCTGCGCCAGCGAAACTCTTGGCTGCGACATGGTACACTTGACGCCGTTTCGCAAGCGGTTTGGGACAGGGAACTGTGCCAGGCCAGCGCTGAAATCGATGAATACCGCCGCGCTTACATCAAAGCCCTGAAACCAGTCTTCGAGCAGACCTTGAGCGAGCTGGTTGAGCTTGAGGGCCTGACGCTCAGCTATTACCGAGGCTGGGACAAGGACCGGGAACTGAGCACCGTGTTGGCTGGCTCTCTGCAACGGGACCAGCAGATGGGCCATACCCAGGCCGGACCACAACGTGCTGACTTGCGTCTCAGATTGGGCGCACATAATGCCGCGGACATCTTGTCCCGGGGGCAGCAGAAGTTGGTGGTGTGTGCCTTGCGCATAGCCCAGGGGCATCTGGTCAGCCAGGCCCGCCGCGGTCAGTGTATTTATCTGGTGGATGACTTGCCGTCCGAGCTGGACGAAGCCCACCGCCGCGCGCTATGCCGCTTGCTGGAAGACTTACGCTGCCAGGTGTTCATCACCTGTGTAGACCACGAATTATTGAGGGAAGGCTGGCAGACGGAAACGCCAGTCGCTCTGTTCCACGTGGAACAGGGCCGTATCACCCAGACCCACGACCATCGGGAGTGAAGGCATTGAGCGAAGAAAATACGTACGACTCAACGAGCATTAAAGTGCTGAAAGGCCTGGATGCCGTACGCAAACGTCCCGGTATGTACATTGGTGACACCGACGATGGTAGCGGCCTGCACCACATGGTGTTCGAGGTGGTCGACAACTCCATCGACGAAGCCCTCGCCGGCCATTGCGACGACATCAGCATCATCATCCACCCGGATGAGTCCATCACCGTTCGCGACAACGGCCGTGGCATCCCGGTGGACGTGCATAAAGAGGAAGGCGTTTCCGCCGCCGAGGTCATCATGACCGTCCTCCATGCTGGCGGTAAGTTCGACGACAACTCCTACAAGGTCTCCGGCGGTCTGCACGGCGTGGGTGTTTCGGTGGTGAACGCGCTGTCCGAAGAACTGGTCCTGACCGTTCGCCGCAGCGGCAAGATATGGGAACAGACCTACATCCACGGTGTGCCCCAGGCCCCGATGGCGATCGTTGGCGATAGCGAGACCACCGGTACGCAGATCCACTTCAAGGCTTCGAGCGAAACCTTCAAGAACATCCACTTCAGCTGGGACATCCTGGCCAAGCGGATTCGTGAGCTGTCCTTCCTCAACTCCGGTGTTGGCATCGTCCTCAAGGACGAGCGCAGCGGCAAGGAAGAGCTGTTCAAATACGAAGGTGGCCTGCGTGCGTTCGTTGAGTACCTGAACACCAACAAGACCCCGGTCAACCAGGTGTTCCATTTCAACATCCAGCGAGAAGATGGCATCGGCGTGGAAATCGCCCTGCAGTGGAACGACAGCTTCAACGAGAACCTGTTGTGCTTCACCAACAACATTCCGCAGCGCGACGGCGGTACTCACCTGGTGGGCTTCCGTTCGGCGCTGACCCGCAACCTGAACAACTACATCGAACAGGAAGGCTTGGCGAAGAAGCATAAAGTCGCCACCACCGGTGACGATGCCCGTGAAGGCCTGACCGCGATCATCTCGGTGAAAGTGCCGGATCCGAAGTTCAGCTCCCAGACCAAGGACAAGCTGGTCTCTTCCGAAGTGAAGACCGCGGTCGAACAGGAGATGGGCAAGTACTTCTCCGACTTCTTGCTGGAGAACCCGAACGAAGCCAAGCTGGTGGTCGGCAAGATGATCGACGCCGCCCGTGCCCGTGAAGCTGCGCGCAAGGCCCGTGAGATGACTCGCCGCAAAGGTGCGCTGGACATCGCTGGCCTGCCGGGCAAACTGGCTGACTGCCAGGAAAAGGACCCTGCCCTGTCCGAGCTGTACCTGGTGGAAGGTGACTCTGCTGGCGGTTCCGCCAAGCAGGGCCGTAACCGTCGCACCCAGGCCATCCTGCCGCTCAAGGGTAAGATCCTGAACGTCGAGAAGGCGCGCTTCGACAAGATGATTTCCTCCCAGGAAGTCGGCACCTTGATTACGGCGTTGGGCTGCGGTATTGGCCGCGAAGAGTACAACATCGACAAGCTGCGCTATCACAACATCATCATCATGACCGATGCTGACGTCGACGGTTCGCACATCCGTACCCTGCTGTTGACGTTCTTCTTCCGTCAGTTGCCGGAACTGATCGAGCGCGGCTACATCTACATCGCCCAGCCGCCGCTGTACAAGGTCAAGAAAGGCAAGCAAGAGCAATACATCAAAGACGACGACGCCATGGAAGAGTACATGACGCAGTCGGCCCTGGAAGACGCGAGCCTGCACCTGAACGAAGATGCCCCAGGCATTTCCGGTGAAGCCCTTGAGCGCCTGGTCAACGACTTCCGCCTGGTCATGAAGACCCTCAAGCGTCTGTCGCGCCTGTACCCACAGGAACTGACCGAGCACTTCATCTACCTGCCGGCGGTCAGCCTGGAGCAATTGTCCGATCACGCGGCGATGCAGGATTGGCTGGCCCAGTACGAAGTACGCCTGCGCACGGTCGAGAAATCCGGCCTGGTCTACAAAGCCAGCCTGCGTGAAGACCGTGAGCGTAACGTCTGGTTGCCGGAGGTCGAGCTGATCTCCCACGGCCTGTCGAACTACGTCACCTTCAACCGCGACTTCTTCGGCAGCAACGACTACAAGACAGTCGTATCCCTGGGTGCGCAACTGAGCACGTTGCTGGACGAAGGTGCGTACATCCAACGCGGTGAGCGCAAGAAGTCCGTGACCGAGTTCAAGGAAGCCCTTGAATGGCTGATGGCCGAAAGCACCAAGCGCCACACCATCCAGCGATACAAAGGTCTGGGTGAGATGAACCCGGATCAGCTGTGGGAAACCACCATGGACCCAGGTTCGCGTCGGATGCTGAAAGTCACCATCGAAGACGCCATTGGCGCGGACCAGATCTTCAACACCCTGATGGGTGATGCGGTCGAGCCTCGTCGTGACTTCATCGAGAGCAATGCGTTGGCGGTATCCAACCTGGATTTCTGATCCCTTCAGCAGCACCGCTCCAAAAAAGCCAACGCTTATGCGTTGGCTTTTTTTTACGTTTTAAAAACGTGTACCGTTTTCAGGCTTGTGGACAAAAAGTGGGGGTAGCTCAGTAACACATTGGCACAAAGCCTTCATTCTCAATGGGTTATGAATGGTGTGGAAGCCCCGCATAACGGAGCCTTAGATTTTCTGGCGCAGAATTTGCGTGTTAAATAAACTACACATCGTTTCTTTAATTTGACAGGAAGCGGTGGGTACGAGGTGGCACGAATCAATCCAATACCAAGGATAGTCTCAATGAGCGGTACGCAAACTTCCAATCATCTGGAGCAAGGGCTCAAACCCCGGCATGTAACGATGCTATCCATCGCCGGCGTCATCGGCGCTGGCCTTTTCGTTGGCTCCGGCCACGCTATCGCCGCGGCCGGTCCGGCCGTGCTGCTGGCCTATGCCGCCGCGGGTGCCCTGGTGGTGCTGGTGATGCGGATGCTGGGTGAAATGGCGGTGGCATCGCCGGACACCGGTTCCTTCTCGACATATGCTGACCATGCGATCGGTCATTGGGCCGGTTTCACCATCGGCTGGCTCTACTGGTGGTTCTGGGTCCTGGTGATTCCGTTGGAGGCCAACGCCGCCGCGACGATCCTGCATGCCTGGTTTCCGAACGTGGCGATCTGGGCCTTCACCTTGGTCATCACCCTACTGCTGACGGTCACCAACCTGTTCAGCGTGAAGAACTACGGGGAATTCGAGTTCTGGTTCGCCTTGGTCAAGGTGGTGGCGATCATCGGCTTCATTGGTCTGGGTGTGATGGCGATATTCGGTTTGCTGCCCACCAGCCAGGTCAGCGGTGTTTCGCACCTGTTCGACACCCAGGGCTTTCTGCCCAACGGTATGGGCGCGGTGTTGGGGGCAATCCTGACCACCATGTTTTCGTTCATGGGCACCGAGATCGTGACCATCGCGGCGGCCGAATCGAAGAACCCTGGCCAGCAGATTGCCAAGGCGACCAACTCGGTCATCTGGCGGATTGGCTTGTTCTATCTCGTGTCCATCTTCATCGTCGTCGCCCTGGTGCCCTGGAACGATCCGTTCCTGGCCAGCGTCGGTTCCTACCAGACCGTACTGGAACGAATGGGCATCCCCAATGCCAAACTGATCGTCGATATCGTCGTCCTGGTGGCGGTCACCAGCTGTCTGAACTCGGCGCTGTATACGGCTTCGCGGATGATGTTCTCGTTGGGCAAGCGCGGTGATGCACCGGCCGTTTCCCAGCGCACCAACAAGAGCGGTACACCTCACTGGGCGGTGATGCTGTCGACCGGGGCTGCCTTCCTGGCGGTATTCGCCAACTACGTGGCGCCGGCTGCTGTGTTTGATTTCCTGTTGGCCAGCTCCGGCGCCATTGCGTTGCTGGTGTACCTGGTCATCGCGATTTCGCAGCTGCGCATGCGCAAACAACGCATGGCCCGTGGTGAAAAAGTTGCCTTCAGCATGTGGTTGTTCCCCGGCCTGACCTACGCGGTGATCGTCTTCATTGTGGGAGCCTTGACCATCATGCTGTTCCAGGAAGCTCACCGTGTGGAAATCCTCGCGACCGGTTTGCTCAGCCTACTGGTCGTCGCGTCCGGATTGCTGGTGCAGCGCCGTCGGATCGCCAAGGCAGGAAAAGAGCTACAGATGGCCAGGTGAGACGATCACCCAGGGTTCATCCTCAACGAAAAAGGCCAACGTTTATGCGTTGGCCTTTTTTGCTAACTCGCGACAGACGCTTCGCTCCCCGCTGCCACACTTTCCAACCGATACCCATACCCATAAATCGTCAACAATTGCCAACCCCGGTCTGCCGTCAGACCGAGCTTGTTGCGCAGGCGGTAGATGTGGGTGTCGAGCGGGCGGGACGAGGTCATTTCCTCGTGAGTCCAGAAGCGTTCGTAGAAATACTCCCGAGACAGCGGCCGGCCCAGATTGGCGAACAGGCAGCGGGCCAAGCGGTATTCCCGCTCGGTCAGGCTGATGGGAATGCCGGCGCGGGTGATGGTCAGCTCGGCGTCGTCGAACGCCAGGTCATTGAACACCAGCACGTCGCTGGCGGGGGCGCGTTGCAGGTTGTGACGGCGCAGCACGGCGGTGACCCGGGCCTTGAGCTCGTTGGGCCGGAAGGGTTTGCTCACATAGTCGTCAGCACCGGCGTTGAGGGCCTGAACGATGTCGTGCTCGCCGTCGCGGCTGGTCAGCATGATGGCGGCCGGTGGCGAATCCATATGCTCGCGGGTCCAGCGCAGCAGCGAAAGCCCGCTGATGTCCGGCAGTTGCCAGTCTAGGACCAACAGGTCGAAGGTTTCCCGGCGCAGTTGTCGCAACAAGTCCTCGCCTCGCTCAAAGCTGTGCAGGGTCCAGGCTTGCTCGCCCCTGCCAGGGATTTGTTGCAGGGTCTGTTCTACCCGGCGTAGCTCAGCCGGTTCATCGTCCAGTATGGCGACACGCATGGAATGCGATTCCTTGATCTCGAGAGTAACGGACATCTTCAGGTGGCAATGAAAGGCCGCCAGTGGCTGACTTGATGTCATTGACCTATCGCTGGCTGAGACAATACCGGCTCGAGGCACAGAGGGAAAGGTAGCAGCGCGCCACCCAACGAGTCCGTTATAGTCGTGGGCTTTGCAGGCCTGTGAAGAAATCCCCAGTCCTTGAGTTTGGCCAGGAGGCCTATGAGTATTCAGCGTCGGCGTGAAAGTCGTGAGCCAACCCAAGTCCAGCGGTTGTTTCGTCAGTTGGTGCGGGAATGGTTGTGGATAAGTCTGTTGCTGTTGCCGTTGACGGCCTTGTTGTCGTTGAGCAGCCAAACAACCGGCAACCGTTCGGGCGCCGCATTGTTGTCGATGGGCCTGGTGGGGTGTGTATTGGGTTTGCTGCTGTTGCGCCCGCGCTTGGCCTTATGGACGACGGTGGGCGGCATGAGCTTGGCCCTGTTGATCAGCGCCGTGGTGGGCGCGCGGGGTTGGTGGTGGTCGCCCATGGCGAGTGTGCTGGGCATCATGTTTGGCTACCTGATCTGGAATTGGCGGCGCCTGAGCGTGGTATTGGCCTATTTCGGCTGGGAGCTGGCCCGCCTGGACGCAGAGCCCAAGGTCTTCCCGGAACGTCGCCGCGCCTCCTACGCCGGCAGCGACCGCTTGCAGGGTCAGATCATGGCCCTGGAACAGGCCATGAGTCGCACCCGCGACACCCGGCGCTTCATTGCCGATGGCCTGGAATACCTGCCGGTGGCAACCATGATCAGCGATCCCCAAGGCATGCTGTTGCTCGGCAATCGCAAGGCGCGCGAGTTGTTCGGCCACGGTCTGGCGGGCGGCGACGTGCTGGAGCATCTCGGGCAATTGGGCTATCCAGGGTTGGAGCATGGGGTGCATCACCGGTTATCCACATTGCCCTTGGTGGAGTTTCGCGACATTCGCGAGCGCAGCTTGCGCCTGGAACGGGCGGCGTTATTGCCGGTTGATGGCGATGCGCCGATTGGCTGGTTGTTGAGCCTCACCGACCTGAGCGCCGAACGTGAGGCTGAAGAGCAGCGCAGCGTCATGCTGCGTTTCCTTTCCCATGACTTGCGCGCTCCGCACTCGGCGATCCTTGCCCTGCTCGATGTGCAGCGATACCAGGGAGGTGGGGATAATCCGCTGTTCGACCAGATCGAGCGCCAGGTACGTCGCGCCCTGGACCTGACCGAGGGCTTCGTGCAATTGGCCAAGGCCGAATCCGAGGCGTATCAATTCCAGCCGACGCTGTTCGCCATGTTGGTGCTGGACGTGCTCGACCAGGCGCTGCCCATCGCCCAGGCAAAGCGCATCCAGTTGGTTCATGAAATAGAAGATGAAGAGGCGATGGTGAGGGCGGATCAACCGTTGCTGACCCGTGCACTGTTCAATCTGCTGGAAAATGCCATCAAGTACAGCGCGCCCGACACCTGCATATCGCTGCAGGTTCATTGCACCTCGGGCGGGTTGATCTGCAATGTTGCTGACCAGGGCAAGGGCATCAGCGACGAAGAACTGCCGGACCTGTTCAGTCAGTACCGACGGTTTTCCTCGGCTCACGGGGTCGATGGAATTGGCTTGGGATTATCGATGGTCAAGGCCGTGGTGGATCGGCATGGTGGGCAAATCGAATGTCTGAGCGCATTAGGTGAAGGCACGACGTTCAGTTTGCGCTTTCCGTTGCTGGAAGATTAAAAGAAATCTGCCAGGCGGATTTGTTTCTGGCGCAGCCCAACCGCGACATGAGCGTCTCAGCACGCTGATTCGGATTACCTATACAGTTACGTGCCTTTCAGTCGGGCTTGCTTAACATGTTCATGCTCGAGGTTAGTGTCGGCCACGAATCTAGCGTCGTCCAATCGATGCCTTTTTCTAGTTCAAATCGGCAGACAGACCCGAGATGGGTGCCACGCGTATCGTACCCGGCAGTCACCGAGCGGGACGCAGCGTAGAATTTGAGATCGCGGAAAGCTTCCCAGCAGAGATGGAAAAGGGATCGGTGCTTATCTATGACGGAAAGGTTTACCACGGTGGCGGAGCCAATCGCTCCGACCGAGTCAGGTCGGCAATTAACCTGACTTATGCGCTCGGCTGGCTTCGGCAAGAGGAGAATCAGTTTTTGTCTTGCCCGCTGGAGATTGCTCGTACGCTGCCAGACGAATTGCTGCGTCTTATGGGCTATCAGTGCTGGGCTATGTCCATGGGTTCGAGGATCCGATGACGGTATTGGGGCGCAGCCAACCTGGAAAAATCGTGGGCGCGGAGGTTAATGCTGAGGGCTGAACAGACCGAGGGTCGTAGGTCGTTCCTGCGGGAAGAAAAATTCGATCAAGATCATTTATGAAGCGGGCACGGACCTACCGGCGCTTAACCAAAGTTGTTTTCTAAGCATTGCCTAGTCGCAGCTGGGTTGGAGCTCATCAACCAGACATGAGATTTTGTCTAGCGACAGAGCCGCGAGCAGGACGACGGAAATCCAGGCCACCATGGTAATTGGAAAACCTTAACCTACATTTTTTCGGACTCTGCTTGCAGCCCAAAAAATATTGCAGCCTACGGCGGCTCCCACAAAAGCGTGGAGCTGCCGAAGGCTGCGATTTTTTGCCGCTATAAAAACTTATGCACCTAGGAACGGGTTTTATGTGTTTATGAAATATGTATTAAAAACATAGAGATAAAGCACAAAAGCAACGGATTTCGAAAAAACCGTACACAGGTTATCCACAAATCTCAAACAGCGAGCTGGTCGATGGTGGCCGGTGTCGGAGGCAGCGAACCCATCTCCCGTTGCGTTTGTTCATTCCAGGCTTGTACGCGGTCATTGAGCTCGGCGATGGCACGGGGGCCAGTGCCTTCAGCATACATCGGCGCGCCAATCACCACGGTGATGACGCCTGGTTTTCTGATCCAGCCCGCCTTGGGCCAGAATTTGCCGGCATTGTGTGCAATCGGCAGCACCGGCAGTTCGGCATTCACCGCCAATGCCGAACCGCTGCGGGAGAATTTGCCGACGGTTCCAAAAGGAACACGGGTGCCCTCGGGGAAGATCAGCACCCAAACGTTATCCTTGAGCAGTTCGTCGCCCTTCTTCGCGACCTGTTTGAGGGCCACCTTGGGATTGTCGCGATCGATGGCGATCGGGCGCAGCATGGCCATGGCCCAGCCAAAGAACGGCACGAACAGCAGTTCACGCTTGAGGACCTGGCTCAACGGTTCGAAATAGGCCGAGAGAAAGAATGTCTCCCAGGTGCTCTGGTGGTTGGACTGGATCACACAGGGCCGGTCAGGCACGTTCTCGGCGCCCTTCACTTCATAGCGGATGCCCAGGAACACCTTGCTCAACCACAGTGCACAACGGCACCAGTACACATTGATGAAGCGGTAGCGCGCCTTGAACGACAAGAAAGGCGCGATGAAAAAACTCAGGGAGCACCAGAGCAAGGAGCTGGTGCCCAACAGCAGGTAAAAGAGAAAGGCTCTGATGGCCTGCAATATCGACATAGCGGCATTTACCGTTGCGGGCTATGCCCGCCTGTTCAAGCGCTTCCCGAACAATCCTTGATCAGGTTGTCTTGGGCGCTCTAATTGTGGATAAGTTCAGCGGCAATCGCCGCCAAGTCGTCAAAAATCAAGGTGCCCACCGGTAGGGTCTTGCCCAGAGTCTTTTCGCCTTTCCCGGTCTTTACCAAAACTGGCTGACAATCGACGGCATTGGCCGCCTCCAGGTCACTGAGGCTGTCACCGACGAACCACACACCTGCCAAGGCCACATCGTAGTGAGCGGCAATGGTTTTCAACATCCCCGGCTTGGGCTTGCGGCAATCACAGCCGTCGTCCGGCCCGTGCGGGCAATAGACGATCAAGCCGACCTCCCCGCCCTGCTCCGCCACCAGGGCGCGCAAGCGCTCATGCATGGCGTCGAGGACGGCGAGGTCATAATAACCGCGGGCAATGCCCGACTGGTTGGTGGCAACGGCCACCGTCCAGCCGGCCTTGCTCAACTGCGCGATGGCTTCGATCGATCCGGGCAGCGGCAACCACTCCTCCACCGATTTGATGTAAGCGTCGGAGTCGTGATTGATCACCCCGTCCCGATCGAGAATCAGCAGTTTCAACAGCAGCTCCTCAACCCAGCACGGAAATATCGGCGATATTGAGGAATAGGCTGCGCAGGCGGGTCAGCAATGCATAACGGTTTCTGCGAACGTCTTCGTTGTCCGCATTCACCATCACGGCTTCAAAGAACGCATCGACCGGCTCGCGCAGTGCCGCCAGGCGCGCCAGTGCCTCGGCATAATCGCGTTTTTCCATGAGCGGTTGCACCGACGCATAGGCCTGTTGAATCGCCGAGTTGAGCGAAAACTCGGCGGCATTATCAAAGTAACGTGCTTCAACGGCTTTGACTGAAGGCTCAGCCTTGCTCAGCAGGTTCGACACACGTTTGTTCACCGACGCCAGCGCTGCTGCTTCCGGCAATTTGCGGAACGCCTGCACCGCTTGTACGCGTTGGTCGAAGTCCAGGGCCGAACCCGGTTTCAGAGCACGCACCGACAGGTAGGTCGCGACCTCGACACCTTCGTCTTCATAACGCGCACGCAGGCGATCGAAGATGAACTCCAGCACCGCCTCGGCCAGGCCGGCAGCCTTCACCTTGCTGCCGAACGCGTTGACGGCGAACGCCACGGCGTCGTTCAGGTCCAGGTCCAACTGCTTGTCGATCAGGATCCGCAACACGCCCAGTGCGGCACGACGCAAGGCATAAGGGTCTTTGCTGCCGGTGGGCAGCATGCCGATACCGAAAATGCCGACCAGGGTGTCGAGCTTGTCAGCGATCGCCACGGCCGCACCGGTCAGGGTGGTCGGCAGCTCAGCGCCAGCACCACGCGGCATGTACTGCTCGTTCAGTGCCAGGGCCACGTCTTGCGGCTCACCGTCGTTGAGGGCGTAGTAGTAACCGGCGACGCCTTGCATCTCCGGGAACTCACCGACCATTTCGGTGGACAGGTCGCACTTGGACAGGATGCCAGCACGGGCCGCGCGCTGGGCATCGCCGCCGATACGCGGGGCGATGAACGCCGCCAGTTTCGAAACGCGCTCGGCCTTGTCATAGACGCTGCCGAGTTTTTCCTGGAACACCACGTTGCGCAGGCGCTCGTTGAAGCTTTCCAGGGGCTGTTTCTTGTCTTGCTTGAAGAAGAACTCGGCGTCGGTCAGGCGCGGGCGAACGACTTTTTCGTTACCGGCGATGATCTGCTGCGGATCCTTGCTTTCGATGTTGGCAACCGTGATGAAGCGCGGCAGCAACTTGCCTTCGGCGTCCAGCAGGCAGAAGTACTTCTGGTTGTCCTGCATGGTGGTGATCAGCGCTTCCTGCGGCACTTCAAGGAAACGTTCCTCGAACGAGCACACCAGCGGCACCGGCCATTCCACCAACGCGGTCACTTCATCCAGCAGGTTGACCGGCACGATGGCGGTGCCTTCCTGCAGGGTGGCCAGCTCTTCGGTGCGCTTGCTGATCAACTCGCGGCGCTCGTTAGCGTCGGCCAGCACGTAGGCGGCACGCAGGTCGGCCAGGTAGTTGGCCGGCGAGGTGATGCGCACGCTCTGTGGATGATGGAAGCGGTGACCGCGGGAATCGCGACCGGCCTTCTGGGCCAGGATCGTGCAATCGATGACCTGGTCACCGAGCAACATCACCAGCCATTGGGTCGGGCGCACAAACTCTTCCTTGCGCGCGGCCCAGCGCATGCGCTTGGGGATCGGCAAGTCATTGAGAGAGTCTTCGACGATGGTTGGCAACAGGCTGGCGGTCGGCTTGCCCTTGATGCTCTGGCTGTAGCGCAGCTTCGCGCCGCTCTGGTCGATTTCGCTCAAGTCCACGCCGCACTTCTTGGCGAAGCCCAGGGCAGCTTGGGTCGGGTTGCCGTCGGCATCGAACGCGGCCTGGCGTGGCGGGCCGTCGAGGTTGATGCTGCGGTCTGGCTGCTGGGTCGCCAGGGCGGTGATCAGCACGGCCAGGCGGCGCGGCGCGGCGTACACCTGTTTGGCTTCGTAGCTCAGGCCGGCGGCTTGCAGGCCTTTGTCGATACCGGCCAGGAACGCATCGGCCAGGGTGTTCAGGGCTTTGGGTGGCAGTTCTTCGGTGCCCAGTTCAACCAGAAAATCTTGAGCACTCATTGTGCAGCCTCCAGCTTAGCCAACACTTCATCACGCAGGTCCGGGGTCGCCATCGGGAAGCCCAGCTTGGCACGGGCCAGCAGGTAGGCTTGCGCAACGGAACGCGCCAGGGTGCGTACACGCAGGATGTATTGCTGGCGCGCGGTCACGGAAATCGCCCGACGTGCATCCAGCAGGTTGAAGGTATGGGACGCCTTCAACACCATTTCATAGCTCGGCAATGGCAGCGGCTGGTCCAGCTCGATCAGGCGCTTGGCTTCGCTTTCGTAGAAATCGAACAGCTCGAACAGCTTCTCGACGTTGGCGTGTTCGAAGTTGTAGGTCGACTGTTCCACTTCGTTCTGGTGGAACACGTCGCCGTAGGTCACTTTGCCGAACGGGCCATCGGCCCATACCAGGTCGTAGACCGAGTCCACACCCTGCAGGTACATGGCCAGGCGTTCCAGGCCGTAGGTGATCTCGCCGGTGACCGGGTAGCACTCGATGCCACCTGCTTGCTGGAAGTAGGTGAACTGGGTCACTTCCATGCCGTTGAGCCAGACTTCCCAGCCCAGGCCCCAGGCGCCCAGGGTTGGCGATTCCCAGTTGTCTTCGACGAAACGAATGTCGTGCACCAGCGGGTCGAGGCCCACATGCTTGAGCGAGCCCAGGTACAGCTCCTGGAAGTTTTCCGGGTTCGGCTTCAAAACGACCTGGAACTGGTAGTAGTGCTGCAGACGGTTCGGGTTTTCGCCGTAGCGGCCGTCAGTCGGGCGGCGGCTGGGCTGCACATAAGCGGCGTTCCAGGTTTCCGGGCCGATGGCACGCAGAAACGTGGCAGTGTGGAAAGTGCCGGCGCCTACTTCCATATCGTAGGGCTGAAGTACCACGCAACCTTGCTCGGCCCAGTATTGCTGGAGGGCGAGGATCAAGTCTTGGAAGGTACGCACGGCTGGCGTAGGCTGGCTCACGAAATTCACCTGTTTCTTGGGCTGCGATTTAAAGAGCGGGAGTATACCCGATTCGTTCGTGCGCACGCCCCCTGGAGCCTTATGCCACGCTGCTTTTGGTGTTCTGACGATCCGTTGTACATGGCTTATCACGATCAGGAGTGGGGCACGCCGCTGCGCGATGCGCAGGGTTTGTTCGAGTTGCTTTTGCTCGAAGGGTTCCAGGCCGGTTTGTCCTGGATCACCGTTTTGCGCAAACGCGAGCGCTACCGGGAGGTGCTGTACGGCTTCGATGTGCAGCGGGTGGCGCAGATGAGCGACGCCGAAATCGATGAGCTGATGCTCGACCCCGGCATCATCCGCAACCGCCTCAAGCTCAAGGCGGCCCGCCGCAACGCCCAGGCCTGGCTGGCGTTGGAAGACCCGGTGGCGTTTCTCTGGTCGTTCGTGGGCGACAAACCCATCATCAACCATTTCAAGGACCGCCTCGACGTGCCGGCCATCACGCCCGAGGCACTGGCGATGAGCAAAGGCTTGAAAAAAGCCGGGTTCACCTTTGTCGGGCCGACCATTTGCTACGCCTTGATGCAAGCCTCGGGCATGGTCATGGACCACACCCAAGATTGCGACCGCTACGCCGCGTTGGTAAACGGCGGTTAGAATAGCCGGCTCGCAACACGGCCCATACATTCAGGAGTGACCTGTGGATAAGTTGAAAGGCGCCTTGCTGGTCGGCGCTCTGCGGTTGTTTGCGCTGCTGCCCTGGCGAGCGGTGCAGGCGGTGGGCTCGGCCATTGGCTGGTTCATGTGGAAATTTCCCAACCGTTCCCGCGACGTGGTGCGGATCAACCTCGCCAAGTGTTTTCCCGAGATGGCCCCGGCCGAGCGCGAACGCCTGGTGGGCCAGAGCCTCAAGGACATCGGCAAGTCCCTGACCGAAAGCGCCTGCGCCTGGATCTGGCCGGCCCAGCGCTCCATTGAACTGGTGCGCGAAGTCGAAGGCCTGGAGGTGCTGAAACAAGCCCTGGCCTCGGGCAAAGGTGTGGTGGGCATCACCAGCCACCTGGGCAACTGGGAAGTGCTCAACCACTTCTATTGCAGCCAGTGCAAACCGATCATTTTCTACCGTCCGCCCAAGCTCAAGGCGGTGGATGAATTGCTGCGCAAGCAGCGCGTGCAACTGGGCAACAAAGTCGCGGCATCCACCAAGGAAGGCATCCTCAGCGTCATCAAGGAAGTGCGCAAAGGCGGCCAGGTGGGCATCCCCGCCGACCCGGAACCGGCCGAATCCGCCGGCATCTTCGTGCCCTTCTTCGCCACCCAGGCCCTGACCAGCAAGTTCGTGCCGAACATGCTCGCTGGCGGCAAAGCCGTCGGCGTCTTCCTCCACGCCCTGCGCCTGCCGGACGGTTCGGGCTACAAAGTCATCCTCGAAGCCGCCCCGGAGGCCATGTACAGCACCGACACTGAAACGTCCTGCGCCGCCATGAGCCAAGTGGTGGAACGCTACGTGCGGGCCTACCCGAGCCAGTACATGTGGAGCATGAAACGCTTCAAGAAACGCCCGCCGGGCGAGGCACGGTGGTACTGAAGGCCTGCTGCTTGGGTGTGGTGAATGCTTGATCGTGAACACCCAAGAACCCCTGTGGGAGCCGAGCTCAGCTCCCACAGTTTTTTCGGATTTGTTCACAGACATCGCATCCATCCCCAATCCCTGTGGGAGCGAGCTTGCTCGCGATAGCGCCCTGACAGCCGCAGCCTAACCAACTGACCCGACCCTCCAGTGGCGGGGGAGCTTGCTCCCGCTGGGCTGCGCAGCAGCCCCAACCGAGCTAACGTACTCCCCCAGGCAAACCCAACGGAGACCGAATGGATAACGATCCAGGCAAACGCGTCATCGTAATCGGTGCCGGCATCGTAGGCGCATCCCTGGCCTACCATCTGGCGATCAAAGGCGCGAATGTCACCGTGGTCGAGGCCGAAGGCATCGCGTCAGGCGTGACCGGCAGCTCATTCGCCTGGATCAACACCTCCCATGGCGAACCCGACCCCATTGCGCCATTGCGCGGTGCTGCCATCCAGGAATACCGCCAACTCGAAACACAGCTGCCCGGCCTGAAGATCCAATGGACTGGCGCCCTATCTTACGACCCGAGTTCAAAAGCGTCGGTAAGCCGAATATCCCAATCACAGATCCGTGAGCTTGAGCCAAACCTCAAGAACCCTCCTCAACAGGCTTCGTATGCAGCCGATGAAGGAGCACTGGACGCCGTAGCAGCAACCCATGCGTTGATCGCCGGTGCTCAAGCGAATGGCGCGAAAGTGCTCACTCAAACGCCGGTTCTCGGCTTTAAAACCCAGGGTTCCAGCATGCGGGGCGTTGAAACCGCCGCGGGCGTCATCGAAGCCGATATCGTCGTATTGGCAGCCGGTACAGGCATCACGAAGCTGACCAACCTGCTTGACGTCCGCCTGCCCATAGAAGCCTCCCCGGCAATTTTCATCCGCTACAACTCGCCACCCAACCTGGTACGCACCCTCATCTCCAGCCCTGAAATGGAAGTGAGGCAAACCCCGGAGGGTGCGTTGCTGGCGGCCGAAGACTACCTGGGCGACGCCTTGGAAAACCAACCATCGGAGATCGCGCAGCGCACCGCCAACGCCATCAAAAGCGAACTCCACGGCGTTGTCTCCCTGGATCTGCAATCGGCTCGTGTCGGATACAGGCCCATGCCTGCCGATGACCTCCCTATCATTGGTTATCTTGCGCAGGTTGGCGGCGTATACGTGTGCGTCATGCACCCCGGCGTAACCCTGGCGGCGATTGTGGGTCGTCTTGCCAGCGAAGAAATCCTCAGCGACAAGGCTTGCTCCGCCCTCAACCCCTGTCGTCCGGATCGATTTTTCCAAGCTCGGGAGGGGTAAATGGCCTAAGCTCGCTTACTCCCAAATCAGCCAAGGAAGCGTCAATGGGCATTCAAGGTAAAGACCGTCAGATCGATAACATCGAGTTCAATGTCAGCGACATCGCCCGCAGCAAAGCCTTCTATGCAAGCGTATTCGGCTGGAGTTTCGTCGACTATGGCCCGACCTATACCGAATTCAGCGACGGTCGCCTGACCGGTGGCTTCACGACCGGCGAAACGGTGCGCCCGGGCGGCCCGTTGATCATCTTGTACGCGGATGACCTTGAGGCTACCCAACTCAGGCTCCAGGCCACAGGAGCGACCATCAGCCGTGAAGTGTTCGCGTTCCCGGGTGGCCGACGTTTCCACTTTATCGACCCGGATGGCTATGAGCTGGCGGTGTGGTCGGCTTCTTGATGGTTGATTGATCACGAGGCGCAAAGCCTCAATCGTGTCCATGATTAAAGGCCTGCGATATCGGCGACGTTGGGATGGCAAAGTCATCCCTAGATCCGTCGGATTACCGTCCAGTCAGAAATATCGCACTTGCTCTGGCATCCAGCGCGCGGCGCGCGTCGAGGAAGTCGCCAACATGATCATCTATTAGCCTGAACCCCAATTCTATTGTGAGTTTTCCCTGAAGGCTTCCAGGCGCACTCCAAAGCCATTGCTTGCAGCTCAGTACCAAGCAGAAGCCCGCCGTCTGGCTGGCTGCGCGACCACTATTGAGCGCCAATTCTTGTCGGTAAGCCTCGCCAAAGGTAAGGAGCTTGAGCCCGTTGGCCGAATGGCTGGTGCCCGAACCTGATTTTCTGCTGATACAAAAAAACCGCCGAATTGGCGGTTTTTTTTGGTTTCGCGCTGGGCAAAGCCAACCCGACTAAGCAACAGCCACTCGATTACGCCCCAACGCCTTCGCCCGATACAGGGCTTTATCCGCATCGTTCATCAAGCTGTGAAGATCCTTATTGCAGGCTTTCGTCGACGCGACGCCGAGGCTGGCTGATATGCAGTGAACAGGCTCGATCATCAAACCCGCAATCGTATCGACGAGCTGTTCTGCAATCTGGGTAGCGACTTCGATGGAGGTATCCGGAAGCAGAATGGCGAACTCTTCGCCACCTAGCCGCCCGTGAATATCCGTTGCCCGAAACGACGAACTGATGACCCCTCCCATCTGGCGCAAAACCTGATCCCCGACCTGATGGCCGTAGGTGTCGTTGATGTGCTTGAAGTGGTCCATGTCCAACATGACCGCGCACAACCCCAACTGGTTGCTTTGACATTCGTCGTAGAGCTGCTGGGCATGCTCGAAAAAAGCCCGTCGACTCTTCAGGCCGGTCAGTTCATCGGTTTGAGCGGCGCGGGTTGAAATACTGTTTGCCTGTTCCATTTCACGGGTGAGTCGAAAGGCGATCTCCAGTGCCTGGGACATTTTGTGCGTGGCGCGGGCCGCAAATGCCGCGAACACCAAAATCGAAAGTGCCATGCCGACTTGAATCGGGGACGGCTGAAACAGCAGCCATATCGTGCACGGCAACAACACCACGCCAATGGAGACCAGTGTCATATCGCGGTAAGCCGAGTAGCAGGAGACCGCGCTGACGGACATGCCGACCGTAAAGAGCATGACCAACGCCTGTGACAACAGATCGTCCGCCGGCATGAGAACGAACGCCCCGCCGCCCCAGATGCTGGCGGATAGCACCAGCGTGACCCAGTATTTGCGCTCCCAATGTTCAGGTGTGCGCTGACGTTCGTCGCTGCGAAAATAGGCAACGAACATCGCGATACGCAATAGCGTCGATGCGCTCAGGATGGCCAGCCACCAAAAAATAGCGCTGTGCTCAAACCGATCCCAACACAGCCAACTCAGTATGATGGCCGCAAGGTAACTGCCCAAAACCGCAGAAACGGATTGGCGAAACAGTTGCTGCAAGCGGTCGGTGCGCACTTGCTCGGCTATTACAAAATCCTGGCCATTGCGCAATCTTGGGCCATGCATTTGAACCACCTGGTTATGACGCAACAAAAAACGATTGTGGCACCCTGCTATCAGCGTAAACAACTGAATTACTGTGACGAGGGGATTTAGCGAAGCGTCGCTGGGATCTTCATCTCGCTTTTGCAACTCCCGTGCCTGAAGAGTGCGTGGCGCTGCGAGCCTGGCACTCCAGGATGCAAGCGGGCATGAAAAAAGGGGCAAGTGCGAATTGAGTTCGTTGCTGGCGAATCGGGTGTTGGATAGCGTTGAGCCGCGATAGCGGGTGAGCCCGGCCAAGAAAAACCCGACGCTTTACGTCGGGTTTTTTGGGGGGGACGACTGCAAGCCCGACGTGCTGATTGTTTACGGGTTACTCGACTTGCGACAGCTTAGCGTCGTCGCAACCGGCAGCACGGCACTCGCGCTCGATAGCTTTGAGTATGACGATACGCGCCTCGGTCTTCTCGTTGGCGCAGTTCAGGTAGAGCAGACCATTGTTGGAACAGGCGTTGTCGCGAATTTTGATCCACTGGATTTGAGCGGTTTTCACCTTTTTCTTTTGATCCGGGTTCAGCGCACTCATCGTCTTCTTGTATTGATCATTGATGTCCTGATCCGACTGAACCATTTTCAGCGACGCGCAATAGGTTTTGTCATAGGCGTTTCTAGGGTTATCGCAACTCATCGCAGATGCCGATGCTGATGCCATTGCCAGCAATGCCCCAACCAACAAAGACTTGATCACTTACTTCTCTCCCTGAATGCCCTCTACTCATTAGAGGACGCGGCGGGGAATTTATCATGCGGGTTGTAGAACAATGAAGCAGATCCTAGGGTTCATTCGGCCCGAACAATGGGCAAATGTTGATAGGGGGTGGGAGTGATTGCTGAAAAAGGCTGGGTCGTTCCCGCCGGGTCTTCGACGCTGCGCTGTCGCGCAGCAAACAATTATTCGGCCTCAGATAGGAGGTGCGCGCAGGACAGAGGCCGCAGTTATCACTGGCGTGTTCGCACCCGAGAGGGAGAGCGGCCCACACGGTATCGGCGTGGAGTCGTTGTTGGCATAGCATGCTGTGACCACGTATAGGAGAGTGAACCCTTTCGCCACTGTGTAGCCTGCGCCTTGGAATCTATTTAGAAGATCAGATACCTGAGTTTTTGAATAGGAGCTTGCGCACGAAGTCAGTCTGACGGTTGGCCAGGATTATGGCCGAGTACATATCCATCGCTGCGGTAACGGCCACTTAGGGTTCCGCCCTGACGGCGGGTCACTTTTGGAAGAGCGCCAAAAGTAACCAAAAGCGCTTTGCCCCACCACTTGGTGCCTCGCTTAGGCTCGGCATGCCCGAACGAAGGCATTGCTCCGTGGGCCGCCGCGAAGGGCCATCCATGGCCCAGCGCGGCTACCTCGGCATCCATGCCGAGGTGCCCACTGCGCAATACCTGCGTTCGGCCATCGTGGTTAACGGGGCGCCGAGATCAACGTCCGTCGCGAGGCGGCCTCATAGCCGACCTGGCTCTTCCGGTCGTACTCCGGTCCAATTGTGGGAGCGAGCCTGCTCGCGAAGGCGGTCTGATAGTTGGCCATAGATTCTGGGCAACCACATTTTCAGTGGAAATTGAACATTCTCGCTACCGTGCAGCCTTGACCTGGAATTTGTTATAGAAAATCAAGTGCTTGCGTTTTTGATCGTTCCCACGCTCTGCGTGGGAATGCATCCCGTGACGCTCTGCGTCACCTTCCAGAAGCGGAACGCGGAGCGTCCCTGGCGACATTCCCACGCAGGAGCGTGGGAACGATCGACATGTATTTCCAGCCTTAAAAATCACATGGTTGCAATTTGTTCCATGAGAGCTTGCTCCCGCTGGGCAGCAAAGCAGCCCCCCACCCTCCCCGAAAAATGCCTACAGACTAAGCCGCATCATCCACTTCAAACCCTAACCGAAAACCCGTCTAGCCCCAATTTACGGGCCAAAATAAGCCCTGTTTATTCCGCTGGCGTGATCCTTCCCTCAAGCTACACATCCTTGCGCCATTGCCTACAACTACGCCAGAATCCGCCCGCTTGTGCGCCTTGTCCCTGGGTTCTATCGTTTCCCTGCCACTGCCCATCAGTGGTCGGGTTTAGTAGCCCGAGGTATTTAGTAAGGTGCAAAGCTCTATCAGTCAGGTATCTCCATGCCTGTATTTGATGGCGGTTGTGCGCAGGGCGCTCTCGGGCGCGCCGGCTTGCTAAGTCCCCGGTCTACTAACCTGCGTACAGCTGCCACCCCTTGTTTAGTAGCTAGAGGGTTGCGGCTTCACCTATAGGACTTAAGCACATGATTAAACCTACACCGAATCCGCCAGAGGCGGACCAAGCTTCCCCGCGAACCAAATCCAAAGCCAAGAAACACGACGAAGCCACCAATCGCGCCTTGGATTACTACCTGCTACCAAAACCGGAAAAGTCCGAAGATGGGTCCCAACCGGGCCAGCTCTTCACCGTCGCAAAAAACGCCGACAACGAATCCCTCCTCGCCAACCTAAGCGAAACCCTGGCGGCAGCCGACGCGATGGTCAGCAACCTGGCTTTCGACCTGGAAGGTCCGCGTCGTCACATCCTTCTCGGCATCCAGCAATTGATCGAATTGAGTTCATTGCTGGCGAATCGGGTGTTGGATAACGTTGATCCGCGTTAGCCCGTGATCTTGCGGACCTTTCCGTGACGCCGCACATTTCCGAGCATAAAAAAACGGGCCTGCATTCCCACGCAGCCCCGTTTTTTTCACCACCCGATCAGATCAAAACGCCGGCAAAACCGCGCCTTTGTACTTCTCAAGAATAAAAGCCTTCACTTCCGGGCTGTGCAACGCAGCCACCAGCTTCTTCATCGCCGCACTGTCCTTGTCGTCCGGACGGGCCACCAGGATGTTCACATAAGGCGAGTCGTTACCTTCGATCACCAGCGCATCCTTGGAAGGATCAAGCTTGGCTTCCAGCGCATAGTTGGTATTGATCAACGCCAGGTCCACCTGAGTCAGCACCCGCGGAATGGTCGCTGCTTCCAGTTCACGGAATTTCAGATCCTTCGGGTTCTCGGTGATGTCCTTGACGGTCGACAGGATGTTGTTCGAATCCTTCAACTTGATCACCCCAGCCTTAGCCAGCAGCAACAGCGCACGGCCACCGTTGGTGGCGTCGTTCGGGATCACCACGTTGGCGCCGCCCGGCAGTTCTGTCAGTGCCTTGTACTTGCTGGAGTACGCGCCCAGTGGTTCCAGGTGCACACCGGCCACGCTCACCAGGTGCGTGCGCTTGGCTTTGTTGAACTCATCCAGGTACGGCTGGTGCTGGAAGAAGTTGGCGTCCAGGCGCTTTTCCGCAACTTGTACGTTCGGCTGGATGTAGTCGGTGAAGACTTTGACCTTGAGGTCCACGCCTTCTTTGGCCAATGCCGGTTTGACGAATTCGAGGATTTCCGCGTGCGGAACCGGGCTGGCCGCGACGGTCAGGGTGTCGGCGGCGTGGGCGGAAAACGCTGCGGCGGCAGCGAAGGCAACCAGTAGTTTCTTCATTCAGCTAACTCCTTTTGAGTGCCCGCTTGCGGCGCCTGATCTTGGCGCCTGCCAGCGAATGGCCGGCTCATGGTTTATTGGCCGCGAGGCCTTATTTTCTAGAAAAATGCACAACCAACTTGTCGCCCACGGTTTGCAGGACCTGCACCAGCACCAGCAGCAACACCACCGTGACCACCATAACGTCGGTCTGGAAACGCTGGTAGCCGAAGCGGATTGCCAGGTCGCCCAAACCACCGGCGCCGACCACACCGGCCATGGCCGTGTAGGACACCAGCGTAATCGCTGTCACTGTAATCGCTGCAAAAATGCCCGGACGGGCTTCTGGCAGCAAGGCGTTGACGATGATCTGCCGCGTGGTCGCGCCCATGGCCTGGGTGGCTTCGATGATGCCGCGGTCGACTTCGCGCAGGGCGGTTTCCACCAAGCGAGCGAAGAACGGTGTGGCGCCGACCACCAGTGGTGGAATCGCGCCGGCCACGCCCAGGGAGGTGCCGGTGATCAATACCGTGAACGGGATCATCACGATCAACAGGATGATGAACGGCAGCGAACGCAGGATGTTCACGATCAGCGACAGCAGCGCATAAACGCCCCGGGCTTCGAGTAACTGGCGCGGGCTGCACAAAAACAGCAGCACGCCCAGCGGCAGGCCGAGCAGCACGGTGAACAAGAGCGAACCGAACAGCATCAGGAAGGTGTCGCCCGTCGCCAGCCAGATTTCCAGCCAGTCGATGTTGGAGAAAAACGAATTCAACAGTTCCATTAGCGCAGCACCTCCATGTGGACATCGGCCGCGGTGAAGTGGGCGAACGCCGCCTCCATGTCACCGCCGGTGATGGCGAGGGTCAGTTGCCCGTAGGGGGTGTCTTTGATGCGGTCGATACGGCCGGCCAGGATGCTGTAGTCCACGCCGGTTTCCCGGGCGACGGTGCCGAGCAATGGCGCGTAGGTCGCGTCGCCCTGGAACGTCAGACGCACGATGCGCCCGGGAACGTGGGCGAAGTCGTCGCGCTGTTCGCTTTCGTCGATCTGCTCGTCTTCCTGGACGAAACGCTTGGTGGTGGGGTGCTTGGGGTGCAGGAACACCTGGGCCACCGGGCCTTGCTCGACGATCACGCCGGCGTCCATCACGGCCACTTGATCGCAGACGCGGCGGATCACGTCCATTTCATGGGTGATCAGCACGATGGTCAGCTTCAGTTCGCGGTTGATTTCCGCCAATAGTTGCAGCACCGAGGCGGTGGTCTGGGGGTCGAGGGCGCTGGTGGCCTCGTCGCACAGCAGGATCTTGGGTTTGGTCGCCAGGGCGCGGGCGATACCGACGCGCTGCTTCTGGCCGCCGGACAGTTGCGCCGGGTATTTGCGGGCGTGGTCGGACAAGCCCACCCGCGCCAGCAACTCGGCGACGCGCTGGTCGATTTCGCTGCGGGACAATTCGCCGGCCAGCGTCAGCGGCAGCGCCACGTTGTCGGCCACGGTCTTGGACGCCAGCAGGTTGAAGTGCTGGAAAATCATCCCGACTTGCTGGCGCAAGCGCCGCAGGCCGCTGGCGTCGAGGGCGGTGACTTCCTCGCCGTCGACGATGATCTTGCCGCCAGTGGAATCTTCCAGGCGATTGATCAGGCGCAGCAGGGTACTTTTTCCCGCACCGGAATGGCCAATCAGGCCGAAGACCTGACCGTTCTCAATCGTCAGACTGGTCGGATGCAGGGCGGGGATATCCCTACCGGCGACTCGGTAGGTTTTATGGACATCTTGAAACTCAATCACGTAGCGAACCTTGTGGGGCGCGTTGGAAAAGGATCAGCGGTTAGCCGGGCGCGCATTTTAGCCTGTCCGTATAGAGGTTCTTAGCATTTATTTGCGATCAGACCTGTCATTTGGCAATAACGCGATCAATGGCCATAAAAAAGGAACACGGCCAAACAGCATCGGTCACTCATTAAGTCACTCGAAATGCCCGGGTCATACACCTGCGGCATCGAACTCAGATTCCTGGCCACGGCGAGGAACGCAAAGAGGAGTCATGCCTGATGAGTACCCAAAAGCCCACGGTCAACAAGAGCCAACTGGCCGGTACCGACACGCTGGATCGCGGCAACACCAACGCCAAGCTCGAGAACCTGGAACAGTTTCGTTGCGACGCCACCGAACAGGCGTTGCGCACCAACCAGGGGGTGAAGATCGCCGATAACCAGAACACCCTGCGCGCCGGCCCCCGCGGCCCTTCGCTGCTGGAAGACTTCATCATGCGTGAAAAAATCACGCACTTTGACCATGAGCGTATCCCGGAGCGCATCGTCCACGCCCGCGGGACTGGCGCCCATGGTTATTTTCAGAGCTACGATGCGCATTCGGCATTGACCAAGGCCGGTTTCCTACAAGATCCAAGCAAGAAAACTCCGGTGTTCGTGCGTT
Organism: Pseudomonas sp. RL_105y_Pfl2_101; assembly: GCF_963970585.1. Classification (NCBI taxonomy): domain Bacteria; kingdom Pseudomonadati; phylum Pseudomonadota; class Gammaproteobacteria; order Pseudomonadales; family Pseudomonadaceae; genus Pseudomonas; species Pseudomonas sp. RL_105y_Pfl2_101. The sequence goes on along the minus strand of NZ_CAXAPG010000009.1, from coordinate 65,066 downwards.
TTTCCACTGTGCAAGGCCCACGCGGCTCCGGCGACACCGTGCGGGACGTGCGTGGCTTTGCGGTGAAGTTCTTCACCGATGAAGGCAACTTCGACCTGGTGGGCAACAACATGCCGGTATTTTTCATTCAGGACGCGGTGAAATTTCCGGACTTTGTCCACGCGGTAAAACCCGAGCCCCATAACGAAATTCCTACGGGCGGCTCGGCCCACGACACGTTCTGGGATTTCGTCTCGCTGGTGCCGGAGTCGGCCCACATGGTGATCTGGGCGATGTCTGACCGGGCCATTCCAAAAAGCCTACGTGCGATGCAGGGTTTTGGTGTGCACACCTTCCGCATGATCAACGCCGAAGGCAAAAGCAGCTTCGTCAAATTCCACTGGCGCCCTACCGTCGGCACCTGCTCGTTGGTATGGGACGAAGCCCAGAAACTGGCGGGTAAAGATACGGACTACCACCGTCGCGATCTCTGGGAATCGATCGAGATGGGGGACTACCCGGAATGGGAATTTGGCGTACAAGTCGTCGCCGAGGAAGACGAGCATCAATTCGACTTCGACCTGCTCGACCCGACCAAGATCATTCCTGAAGAGCTGGTGCCCATCACGCCCCTGGGCAAGATGGTGCTGAACCGCAACCCGGACAATTTCTTCGCCGAAGTCGAGCAAGTTGCGTTCTGCCCCGGGCACATCGTGCCGGGCATCGACTTTTCCAATGACCCGTTGCTGCAAGGGCGGCTGTTTTCCTACACCGATACGCAGATCAGCCGACTCGGTGGGCCGAATTTTCATGAGCTGCCGATCAACCGGGCGCTCACGCCGGTACACAACGGCCAGCGCGATGCGATGCACCGCACCACCATCGACAAAGGGCGTGCGTCCTACGAGCCGAACTCCATCGACAGCGGCTGGCCGAAGGAAGCCCCGCCTGGCCCGGAGGACGGCGGCTTTGAAAGTTATCCAGAGCGCATCGACGCCTTCAAGATCCGCCAACGCAGCGATTCGTTCGGTGATCATTTTTCCCAGGCGCGGTTGTTCTACAAGAGCATGAGCCCTCATGAGCAGGAGCACATCATCGCCGCCTACAGCTTCGAGCTGGGCAAGGTGGAGCGGGAGTTCATCCGGGCGCGGCAGGTCAATGAGATCCTCGCCAACATCGACTTGGAGCTGGCCGGGCGAGTCGCCAAGAACCTGGGGCTGCCGGCACCCACCGCCGGTACTGTCGATGTGCCAACGCCCTCGCTGGAGCAATCCCCGGCCTTGAGCCAGGCGAACCTGCTATCCGGCGATATCAAGACGCGGAAAGTGGCGGTGTTGGTGGCTAACGGTGTCGATGGGGCGATCATTGATGCGCTCGAGAAGGCCCTGAAGGCCGAGGGCGCCCACGCCAAAGTGTTGGGGCCGACCTCCGCACCGGTGACCACGGCCGATGGGAAAACGCTGGGGGTGGATGCGTCCATGGAAGGCTTGCCGTCGATTGCCTTTGACGCGGTGTTCGTGCCCGGTGGCGCGGAGTCGATCAAGGCCTTGAGTCGCGACGGCGTGGCGTTGCATTACGTGCTGGAGGCCTATAAGCATCTGAAAGCCATTGGGCTTCATGGTGAAGCCCGGCAGTTGTTGGTGGAGTTGAAGCTGGAGGTGGATGCGGGGTTGATCGAAGATGCGGATGCGAGCGGTTTTTCGCGGTTTTTTGCGGCGATTGCTCAGCATCGGGTTTGGGCGCGGGAGGCTAAGGCCAAGGCGGTTCCGGCCTAAGGAGATTTGTTGTCTGGTAGGGCACTATCGCGAGCAGGCTGGCTCCCACAGGGTTAGGTATCGATCACTAAACCGCATGTGGGAGCGAGTTTGCTCGCGATGCTTTTAAGGCTTACGCGGTGTCAGCACCATCTGCGCCGGCACACTGCGCAGAATCTGCTTCTGCAGCTTCAAATCAAACCCCGGGTCGAGTTTCTTGACCCGCTTGCTCAGCAACGTCGCCAACCAAGGATAATCATCAGTACGCGGCGCCTGGATGCTGACGTCACACTGATAATTCACCACGTCGGCGGCGATGGCATCCAGTTGTCGACGCATTTGCTGTATATCGGCGAGGTTTAGCGCAACCGTGGTGCTGGGTGCGCTGGGGTCGATCACTTTGGCGACCGGTTTGGCTTCGGCGGCCTTGAGGTCGGCCTCGGCTTTATCCAGGTCGGCCTTGCGGGCTTCGGCAATGGCGCTATTGACCTCGCCGGTGAGGGCTGGGGCCTTGGGCATCAGCGCTCGGGCCCGGCTCAGGGCGGCGGCGGCGGCGTTGACGTCACCTTTTTGCAGATCGATCTGGCTGCGGCGCAAATACGCCTCGGCCAGTTGCCGCTGGTAGGGTTCCAGCGACCGATCTGCGGGCGACTGGGCTTGCAAGGCGGCCAGCTGGTTTTCGGCGGTGGCCAGTTCATTGCTGGCCAGGCTTTGCTCGAACTGCGCGATGGCCGGGCCCCGCGTATCGAGGGCCTGGGTGACCGGCGGTGTACTCTGGCAGGCGCCCAGCAGCAGGGAAAATGCGACAAGGAGCAGATAACGGGAGGTGAACGGCTTCATTCCTGCGACTCTCTATTTGCGCAAAAAGCGAGCAAGTCTACACCCCTCGACGAGGCAGGACAAAACTCAGCAGAAACAGCGCGGCGGCGCTGACCACGATCGACGGGCCGGCCGGGGTGTCTTTGAACCAGGAAAGTGCCAGTCCACCACACACCGCGAGCATACCCAGCAGGCTCGCGCCCAAGGCCATTTGCTCAGGGGAGCGAGCGTGACGCTGTGCCGCAGCCGCCGGGATGATCAGCAATGAAGTAATCAGCAACACCCCGACGATTTTCATCGCCACGGCGATGACCACCGCAATCAGTAGCATCAGCGCCAGGCGCAAACCCAGCACGGGCAGGCCTTCGACCCGGGCCAGTTCCTCGTGCACGGTGACGGCCAGCAAGGGGCGCCAGAGTGCCACCAGCAACAGCAGCACCGCCGCGCTACCGCCAAGGATCCACGACAGGTCAGTCGGACTGATCGCTAACAGGTCGCCGAACAGATAGGCCATCAGGTCAATCCGCACGTCATGCATGAAGCTTAGTACCACCAGCCCGAGGGATAGGGTGCTCGGTGCCAAAATGCCCAACAGCGTGTCGGACGCCAGCGGTTGGCGGTGTTGCAAAGTCACCAGCACCAGGGCCAGCAACAGGCAACCAACGGTCACCGCCACCGCCGGGCTGACGTCCAGCAAAAAACCCAAGGCCACGCCGAGCAACGCCGCGTGGGATAAGGTATCGCCGAAATAGGCCATGCGCCGCCAGACCACGAACGAACCCAGGGGACCGGCTACTAGGGCGAGTGCCAAGCCTGCGAGCAGGGCGTACAACAGAAAATCAGCCATGCTTGCAGCCATCTCCATGAACATGATTGGAAGCAGAAGGGGCGCTGACCACCGAACCATGCAGATCATGGGCGTGGTCATGGTGGTGGTGATAAATCGCCAGGCTTTGCGCGTTTTTGCCGAACAACTCGACGAAGGCCGGATCGCCGCTGACTTGCTCGGGATGCCCGGAACAGCAGACATGGCGGTTGAGGCAGACCACCTGGTCGGTGGTGCTCATCACCAGGTGCAAATCGTGGGACACCATCAGCACGCCGCAGCCGTGGCGGTCGCGCAGGCGCGTGATCAGACTGTACAGCTCGGCCTGGCCCGCCACATCGACCCCTTGCACCGGCTCGTCGAGCACCAGCAGTTCAGGCTCGCGCAGCAGGGCGCGGGCCAGCAATACGCGCTGCATCTCGCCACCGGAGACACTTTGCACCGGGCTGTCGATCACCTGTTCGGCACCGACTTCTTTGAGCGCGGCCAAGGCGCGGGCGCGGTCCACACCTGGCACCAGACGCAGGAAGCGCAGCACCGACAGTGGCAGCGTGGGATCTACGTGGAGTTTTTGCGGCATGTAACCGACGCGCAACCTGGGCTTGCGCCAGACGCTGCCGCTGTCGGGCTTGAGTAAGCCCAGCACGGCGCGCACCAGGGTGGTCTTGCCGGCGCCGTTGGGGCCGATCAAGGTCACGATCTGCCCCGGTTCGACGCTGAGGTGGATGTTGTCCAGCACGCTCTGCCCGGCGAACGTCACGGCCACCTGTTCGAGGCGGATCAACGCATTGCTCATCAGGCCCCCTGGCAGCCGGAGCAGAGACCGACCACCTCGACGGTTTGGGTGTCGACCACGAAGCCGACCTCCTTGGCGCTGGCGATGATGGCATCGCTGATGGATTTCTGTTCCAGCTCGATGGCAGCGTGGCATTCGCGGCAGATCAGGAACTGGCCTTGGTGGGCGTGCTCCGGATGGTTGCAGCCGACGAAGGCGTTCAACGATGAAATGCGATGGACCAGGCCGTTTTCCAAGAGGAAGTCCAGCGCTCGGTAGACCGTCGGCGGCGCGGCGCGGCGGCCGTCCTGTTCGCTGAGCACCGCGAGGATGTCGTAGGCGCCCAGTGGCTTGTGGCTTTGCCAGACCAATTCCAGCACGCGCCGACGCAAGGCGGTCAGGCGCAACCCTTGGCGCGCGCAGATGGCGTCGGCCTCGGACAGCGCGCTGTGCACGCAGTGGGAGTGATCGTGGGGACGACTGGCAAGGGGTGTAATAGGCATGGGCAGCGACGAGTTTAGTGAGAGACGTTATTATGTTACCCGTTCTCGCCTCTACGAGTGGCCATCGTGTCTCGATTTTTCTCGCTCTTTGTCGCTTTTGTCGCAAGTTTTCTGCTGATTGGCTCGGCCCAGGCCGACGTCAAGGTGCTCACCAGCATCAAGCCGCTGCAACTGATTGCCGCCGCCATACAGGACGGCGTGGCCGTTCCGCAAGTATTGCTGCCGCCAGGGGCTTCGCCGCATCACTATGCGTTGCGGCCATCGGATGTACGCAAGGTGCAGTCGGTGGACCTGCTGTATTGGATCGGCCCCGATATGGAAGGCTTTTTGCCGCGTGTGCTCAACGGTCGTACGCAGCCTTCCGTGGCGGTGCAGGATTTGCCCGGGCTCAAGTTGCGTCATTTCGCCCAGGACAGCGCGTCCCATGAGGATGATGAGCATGACGGCGATGAACACGATCACGACCATCGCCCCGGCACCGTGGATGCCCACCTGTGGCTCTCGCCGCTCAATGCGCGGGTGATTGCGGCCAAAATGGCGGCGGACCTGAGCGCGGCGGATCCGGCCAACGCGGCGCGCTATCAAAGCAACCTCAAGGGCTTCAACCAGCGTCTCGATGCCTTGGATACGCGCCTCAAGGCGCGTCTGGCCGGGATCGCGGGCAAGCCGTACTTCGTGTTCCACGAAGCGTTCGACTATTTCGAAGACAACTACGGCCTCAAGCACGCCGGGGTGTTCGCCGTGGCTGCCGAAGTCCAGCCCGGTGCCCGGCATGTGGCGGCAATGCGCACGCGCTTGCAGGCTGTGGGCAAGACCTGCGTCTTCAGCGAACCGCCCCTGCGTCCGCGCCTGGCCGAAACCCTGGTGGCCGGGTTGCCGGTGAAGCTGGCGGAGCTCGATGCACTGGGCGGCTATACCCCGGCGACGGCGCAGGGGTATGAGCAGTTGCTGGAGACGTTGGGGAATGAGTTGGCGGGGTGCCTGGAGTCGTTGTAACTCCACCGCAAACGGTGGGAGCAAAGCTTGCTCGCGACATAGGCGACTCGATTTCTGGAAAATCTCATCGCCTTCATCGCGGGGCAAGCCTTGCTGCCACAGGACGAGTCGCTTACTGCTGTGGGAGCAGGACTTGCCCGCGATGCTGTTTACAGGGCGAAAGGCAACACAGCATGGACTGTCTGCCGCTGCGCCAAACGCTGCTGGAACTCCATCGGGTCGTGGATCAACACATCCTGCCCGGCAAACGATTCAGCAGCGATCAACCGCGACAGCCAGAACCGCACGCACGCCACGCGTAGCATGGTGGGCCACAGTTGCGCCTCTGCGGCGGTAAACGGTCGTAGCGCCGCATAAGCGCCCAGCAACGCTCGCGCCCTGGCGCCATCGAGCACGCCGTCGTCGCCCGAGCACCAGTCATTCAAGGCAATGGCCACGTCATACAGCATCGGCCCGGAGCAGGCGTTGTAGAAGTCGATCAGCCCGGTCAGGTGCGTGCCTTCGAACATCGCATTGTCGCGGAACAGATCGGCATGGATGTTGGCGCGCGGTAGCGCCAGGATGCCGATTTTCTGCAACGAGATCTCATTCAGCGCCGCCTCAAGCAGCCGACGCGGCTCGGCGTCGAGGTGCGAGAGCAGCTTGGTGCCCTCCTCCTGCATCCAGTCCAGGCCGCGATCGGTCTTGCGTTTGATCATGTTGCCTTGGGTCGCCAGGTGCAGATGCGCCAGCAACTCGCCGACCTGGGCGCAGTGCTGGGTGTTGGCCTGCTTGATGTGCTTGCCGGCCAGGCGCGGTTGCAACAGCGCCGGCTTGCCCGCCAGTTCCCGCAGCGCGACGCCGTCGGTGGTGCGCAAGGCGTAAGGCACCGGCAAGTTGGCGTCATGCAGCACGTCCAGCAGTTCGATGAAGAACGGCATTTCCTGCACCGGGCCACGCTCGACCAAGGTCAGGACGAATTCGCCCTGCTCCAGGCTGATAAAGAAATTGGTGTTTTCGCTGCCGGCGGCGATCCCCTGGAAATCAAGCAGGCGGCCAAGCCCGTAAGGGGCGAGAAAGGTTTCCAGCTCGGGCCGAGCCAAGGGGGTGAACACAGACATGGTTAAAACTGCCAGTACGGGCGCCCTTCAGTGGGCGCCGGTTAAAGTGCAGAGCGGTATTACCACTCAAAGATTTTCCACGACGGAATCAGCATATCCGGCTGGTCCGAGCGGATAAAGTTTGCATCAGTGCCGTCGGCACGCACCAGGAAATAAGGCTTGCCGTGCTTGGGCGTGACCTTGATCGCGTACAGAAAGCCGTTTTGCCGATACTCCTGAATGGTTCTGTCACCTTCGGTGCGGATGGTGACGTCCGGGTCCGCCGAGGGTGCGTCGTCCGCCGCCATGACGGCTAACGGGGTGATTGCAAACAAGCCAGCCAGTAACAGGCGATTGAGTGTACGCATGATAACCTTGTCCCTTTGTCGTCAACGGTCCCGCTATTCTAGCCCCGGACCCGCCGAAAAGGTTGATCCTGCTCATGAGCCAAGCCCCCCTCGTCCTGGTGGACGGTTCTTCTTATCTGTACCGCGCCTTTCATGCGCTGCCACCGCTGACCACGTCCAAAGGCCTGCCGACCGGTGCGGTCAAGGGCGTGCTGAACATGCTCAAGAGCCTGCGCAAGCAGTATCCAGAGAGTCCGTTCGCCGTGGTCTTCGACGCCAAGGGTGGGACTTTTCGCGATGAGCTGTACGCCGAATACAAGGCCAACCGCCCGAGCATGCCCGACGACATGCGCGTGCAGATCGAGCCGCTGCATGCCAGCGTCAAGGCCCTGGGCTTCCCGCTGCTGTGCGTGGACAACGTCGAAGCCGATGACGTGATCGGCACCCTGGCCCGCAGCAGCGCGGCGGCCGACCGTCCGGTGGTGATCTCCACCGGCGACAAGGACATGGCGCAATTGGTCGACGGGCACATTACCTTGGTCAATACCATGACCGGTAGCGCCCTGGACGTGGCTGGCGTGAAGGAGAAGTTTGGCGTCGCTCCCGAGCAGATCATCGATTACCTGGCATTGATGGGCGATTCGTCCGACAACATCCCAGGCGTTCCGGGGATCGGACCGAAGACCGCTTCCGGCCTGCTGGTAGGCGTCAATGGCGGCCTGACCGAGCTGTATGCGCAACTGGACATCGTCGCCACCTTGCCGATCCGTGGCGCCAAGACCCTGGCCGCCAAGCTCGAAGCGCACAAGGAAATGGCGTTGCTTTCCTACGAACTGGCGACCATCAAGATCGACGTACCGTTGGATGTCGGCCTCGATGACTTGCAAATGGGCCAACCGGATCACGAGAAACTCGCCGAGCTGTACACGCTGTTGGAGTTCAAAAGCTGGTTCGAAGACAACCAGCGGGACGCCAAGCGTGCCGGCCAGGAGATCGTCGAAGTTGCCGAAGAACAGTCCGATGCTGCCGAGGCCAAGTACGAGGTCATCCTTGATCAGGCGCGCTTCGAGGCGTGGCTGACGAAACTGGACAAAGCGCCGCTGTTTGCCTTCGTCGCCGAAACCAACGGCGGCGATGCCCAGCATTCGCAACTCGTCGGCTTGTCGTTCGCCGTGGCGCCTTTCGAGGCGGCCTACATCCCGCTGACCCATTCCTACATGGGCGTGCCGGAGCAACTGGACCGCGACACGGTGCTCAAGGCGCTCAAGCCGCTGCTGGAAAACCCGAACAAGCTCAAGCTTGGCCAGCACGCCAAGTTTGAAACCAACATACTGGCCAACTGCGCTATTGGTGGCGATCAGAACAACGGCATCCTGGTCCAGGGCATCGCTTTCGACACCATGCTTGAATCCTATGTGCTGGACTCCACCGCGACCCGCCACGACATGGACAGCCTGGCGCTCAAGTACCTGGGCCAAAGCAAGACCGATTTCCAGGACATCGCGGGTAAAGGGGTCAAGCAGTTGACCTTCGACCAGATCTCCCTGGAATTGGCTGGTCCTTACGCCGCCGAAGACGCCGACGTGGCCTTCCGCCTGCACCAGGCCCTGCAGGAAAAGCTGGCTGCCACGCCAAGCCTGGGCACGGTGCTCAACGACATCGAAATGCCGCTGATGCCGGTCCTGGCGCGCATCGAGCGCCAGGGGGCGTTGGTCGATGCCAACCTGCTGGGCGTACAGAGTGTCGAGTTGGGCGAGAAATTGGTGGCGCTGGAACGTGAGGCGTTTGCTATCGCTGGCGAGGAATTCAACCTGGGCTCGCCGAAGCAATTGGGTGTGATCCTGTACGAAAAACTCGGCTTGCCGGTGCTCAGCAAAACCGCCAAGGGCCAGGCGTCCACCGCCGAAGCGGTGCTCGCCGAGCTGGCGGAGCAGGATTACCCGCTGCCCAAAGTGCTGATGCAGTACCGCTCGCTGAGCAAGCTTAAGAGCACTTACACCGATCGCCTGCCGGAACAAATCAACAGCCGCACCGGTCGCGTCCATACCAATTATCAACAGGCCGTCGCCGCGACCGGGCGTCTGTCGTCCATTGACCCGAACCTGCAGAACATTCCGATCCGCACGGCCGAAGGCCGACGCATCCGCCAGGCTTTCATCGCGCCGAAAGGCTACAAGCTGTTGGCAGCGGACTACTCGCAGATCGAACTGCGGATCATGGCGCACCTGGCCAAGGACGAAGGCCTGCTTTACGCGTTTCGCCATAACCTGGATGTGCACCGGGCCACCGCTGCCGAGGTTTTCGGCGTCGAGCTGGAGGCCGTCACCCAGGACCAGCGCCGCAGCGCCAAGGCGATCAACTTCGGCTTGATCTACGGCATGAGCGCGTTCGGCCTGGCCAAGCAGATCGGCGTCGACCGCAAGCAGTCCCAGGCTTACATCGACCGCTACTTCGCCCGCTACCCGGGTGTGCTGGCGTACATGGAACGCACCCGCGCCCAGGCGGCCGAGCAAGGTTTTGTCGAAACCATTTTCGGTCGCCGGCTGTACCTGCCGGACATCAACGCGAAAAACCCGGCCCTGCGCAAAGGCGCCGAGCGCACCGCCATCAACGCGCCGATGCAGGGCACGGCGGCCGACATCATCAAGAAAGCCATGGTCGCCGTGGACCGCTGGCTGACAGCGTCCGGGCTGGATGCGAAAGTCATCCTGCAGGTACACGACGAACTGGTGCTGGAAGTGCGTGAAGACCTGGTGAACCAGGTGCGCGAGGAAATCCGCCAGCACATGAGCGCCGCTGCCACACTGGACGTGCCGCTGCTGGTGGAAGTGGGCGTGGGCAATAACTGGGACGAGGCACACTGATTCCGAGGGAGCTTGCTCCCGCTGGCCTGTGCCCAAGGAGCTGCCGAAGGCTGCGATCTTTTAATCTTGATCCTTCACTTGAGATTCAAGCGTCAGGGGAAAGATCGCAGCCTCGTTGCACTCGACAGCTCCTACGGAGCCACTTGTCAGCCCAACCCACGCCACATGGAGTCACCGAAAACCCAGGCGCGGCGTCATTAGCTCTGAAGATTCCTACGGCTATTTCCAAAAATAATCTGAACTAAACCCATGAATTGCCACTCAGAGATGTTGAATGGCTGGTGAAGCCCTTCAATGCTCCTATGTTGTGTTAAGTGTTGGCAGATATCTGGACCCCGCCCTAGCGGTCCGGAACTTGGACCCCGAACTTCCCCCTCCCCATAAGAAGTCCGGGGTTTTTTTTGCCTGCGATTTGGCTTATTCGGCTTCTTCGCTGCCCTTGTCCGCCAATTCCATCCAGTCGGCCAGCACCGTATAGGCTTCTTCCAGGCCCATGCGCTTGGGCGCCGAGAACAGCTGGATGGTGATTGCGTCGCCCCAGCCTTTACGAATTTGCGACTGCACTTTAAGCAAAGTGTTTTTGGCCGCGCCGTAGGTGAGCTTGTCGGCCTTGGTCAACAGGATGTGCATCGGCATGCCGCTGGCGACCGCCCAATCGAGCATCAACAGGTCGAAGTCGGTCATCGGATGGCGAATATCCATCATCAGGATCAGGCCTTTCAAACTCTCGCGGCTGCCCAGGTAGGCTTCCAGATGGCGCTGCCAGTGTTGCTTGAGTGGGATCGGTACCTTGGCGTAACCGTAGCCGGGCAGGTCGACCAAACGCCGTTCATCGTCTAGTTTGAAGAAGTTCAAGAGCTGCGTGCGCCCCGGGGTTTTCGAGGTGCGTGCCAGGCTCGCATGGGTCAAGGTGTTCAGCGCGCTGGATTTGCCGGCATTGGAACGCCCGGCAAAAGCCACTTCGAAGCCTTCGTCGTCTGGGCATTGATCGACTTTGGCGGCGCTGAGCATGAAGGTGGACTGTTGGCACAGGCCAAGGATGGGGTTCTTCAGTTGCATGGGATTTCCGATGTGGGCGGCGTCGGGAATGGACGCGGCAAGCTGTGTCGTTTCCGTTTCAGTGACGCCAGTATATAATGCCGCAGATTTTGTGTGCGCTTTGTCCCAGCGTAGGATGAAGCTCACGGGAGCGACCGACCGAAATTGCGCGTTAGAACGCAGCTCGTTCCCAACCCTGAAAAGGTCGTTTTATGACGAAATGGCTGCTAGCTGCCGGTGTCTTGATGCCGCTTTACAGCGCTCAGGCTACACAGGATCCGGAAGCTGTGTACAACCGTGTTTGTGGTGCCTGTCATTCCGGCCAACTCCCCATGGCGCCCCGCAAGGGCGATCAGGAAGCTTGGACGCCGAGGTTGGCGCAAGGTATGGAGACGCTGGTGCAACACGTGACCCAGGGTTTCAAGGCGATGCCGCCGCGTGGTTTGTGCATGGACTGCAGTGCCGAGGATTACCGAGCCATCATCCAGTGGATGAGCGAGTGAACCCGGCCCATAACTCTTTAACCCTTAGCCGTAGTTGGATTAGCTGATGAACAAACTGATCGTGAGTCTGCTGTTGACCTTGGGGATATCCGGCGTAGCCCACGCCGCTGGCGATGCCGCTGCCGGTCAGGCGAAAGCGGCTGTATGCGGGGCCTGCCACGGCCCGGATGGCAATAGCATGGCGCCCAACTTTCCGAAACTGGCGGGCCAGGGCGAACGTTACCTGAACAAGCAACTGCACGACATCAAGTCCGGCAAGCGCACGGTGCTGGAAATGACCGGTCTGCTGACCAACCTGAGCGATCAGGACCTGGCGGACATTTCTGCGTATTTCGCCAGCCAGAAGGGCAGTGTCGGCGCCGCCGATCCGAAGCTTGTGGCCCGTGGTGAAGCGCTCTTTCGCGGTGGCAACCTGGAAAAAGGGCTTGCAGCCTGCACCGGTTGCCATTCGCCTGACGGTAAAGGCAACGCGGCAGCCGGCTTCCCGCACTTGGGCGGTCAGCATGCCCAGTATGTCGGCAAGCAACTGACCGACTTCCGCAAAGAAGAAGGTGGCCGGACCAACGATGGCGATACCAAGCCGATGCAAAGCATTGCGAAAAAGCTGAGCGACGAAGATATCGCCGCGGTATCCAGCTACATCCAGGGCCTGCACTGAGGCCTTTGGCTGGTGTTGCGAGGGGCGTACATCCCTTGCAACGTTAACGCTCGATTAATCTGTCGATGCGAGCATCAAAAGGGTGGCTTTGGCCGCCCTTTTTTGTGGCCGCTGCCGTTACACTAGAGAACTTGAACCCGCCACAGTCTGTCTTAGAAGCAGGTCTCGCGAGGTCCCCTCATTGTCCAGGAGTAAAGCATGCGTAATCTGATCATCAGCGCCGCGCTCGTCGCCGCCAGCCTGTTTGGCGTAACTGCCCAAGCGGCTGAAAAGCCCGCCGCACCCTATGTCGAATTGTCCAACCCCGTTCCCGTGGCGGCGCCTGGCAAGATCGAAGTCGTGGAATTGTTCTGGTACGGCTGCCCGCATTGCTACGCTTTTGAGCCGGTTATCAACCCATGGGCCGAGAAACTGCCTTCGGACGTTAACTTCGTGCGCATCCCCGCGATGTTCGGCGGCCCATGGGACGCCCACGGCCAGATGTTCCTGACCCTCGAAGCCATGGGCGTTGAGCACCAGGTTCACGCCGCGGTATTCAACGCGATCCAGAAAGAAGGCAAGAAGCTGGTCAAGAAAGAAGAGATGGCGGATTTCCTCGCCACCCAGGGCGTCGATAAGGACAAGTTCCTCGCCACGTTCGACTCCTTTGCCATCCAGGGCCAGATCAAGAAGGCCCGCGAACTGGCGAAGAAATACGAAATCACAGGCGTGCCGACCATGATCGTCAACGGCAAATACCGCTTTGACATCGGCTCCGCCGGTGGCGCAAATGAAGCGCTGCAACTGGCCGACCAACTGATCGCCAAAGAGCGAGCGGCCACCAAGGCTGCCGCCAACTAAGCGCGGCCCACGCCCATGGCCCGCTGGAACACCGAACGCATCGTTGGCCTGCATGAACCGCGGGTCAATGAGCATCATGTCCTCTCCACGGGCCTGCCTGGCGATAGCCGCTTGCGGCTGCTCAGCTTCAATATCCAGGTGGGTATCAGCACCGAGCGCTACCGGCATTACCTGACTCGCGGCTGGCAACATTTGCTGCCGCACACCGGGCGTGCCGGTAATCTGCAGAAAATCGGCGACCTGCTCAAGGACTTCGACCTGGTGGCCCTGCAAGAGGCCGACGGCGGAAGCTTGAGGTCCGGCTACGTCAATCAGGTGGAACACCTGGCCCAGTTGGGCGCCTTTCCCTACTGGTACCAGCAACTCAATCGCAACCTCGGACGTCTTGGCCAGCACAGCAATGGTGTGTTGAGTCGTTTGCGTCCGTGGGCGATCGAAGACCATCCGTTACCGGGGCCGAAGGGGCGCGGGGCGATCCTCGCGCGTTTCGGCGAAGGTCCCGAGGCGCTGGTCGTGGTCATGATGCACCTGGCGCTCGGGGCGCGTACCCGGACGATGCAGCTGGCGTACATTCGCGAGCTGATCGGTGGCTACAAGCACCAGGTGCTGATGGGCGACATGAACACCCATGCCACCGATTTGCTGCAGACTTCGCCTCTGCGCGATCTCGGTCTGCTCGCTCCCCAACTGGAAGCGACATTCCCCAGCTGGCGCCCCCAGCGCTGCCTGGACCATATTTTGTTGAGCCCGACCCTGACCCTCGAACGTGTCGAGGTGCTGGCCCAACCCATTTCCGATCACTTGCCGGTCGCGGTAGAAATTCGTTTGCCGGGTTCGCTCACGGCCGATGCATTCCCCGTGCTGAGTACTGCCCCTCGCGGATCCGATGAATGAGCGACGACGCCGAACGCTGGAGAGAGAAGTACCTCAAGAGTATCGAGCAGCAGGAAAAGCTCGAGCGCCGTTGGGCGGCTCGCCTCGACTTGCTGCGTCGTGGCCTGGTGCGTAGCACCCTGGCCGCCGAGGGATCTGACCGGGCGGTCGATCAATGCATGAAAGAGATGCGCGAGGTGGTGCGCACCGATGACATGGATGCCGGCCTCGCTGCCCTGCTACCGCGCCTGGAGAAAGCCGTACTCGAATCCGAGCAGCGTCGCGAGACCCGGGTCGAGCAGACGAGCTCCGCGCTGATCGCCCTGGTTGCCCAGTTGCAGAGCCTGCCGCTGCCGAAAGAGGTCAGCCGGCCGTTGAAGAAGTTTGCCAGGCAACTGGAAGATCGGGCCGGCCAGGCCCGGGAAATTCCGCTGCTGCTCAGCGAATTGAGCGGTCTGCAAGGCAAGGCACTCAGTGCCCTGGACGCACCTGTCGAACCGAGTCGTCCCGGCCTGCTGCAACGGCTGTTTGGTGTCCAAGACCACGAGGACGCGACGCCCCAGCCCCGCGAGCCAGCCCAGGCCAGCGTGGTACCTGCCTCGGAAATGGCCCTGTCTGTAGCCGCGGAGCCGGCAACGGCCGCAGAATCCGTCGCACCAGCACCAGCACCAGCACCAGCACCAGCACCAGCACCAGCACCGCAGCCATCGGTGGCGGAGCAAGTGCCAGCGTTGGAGACGACGCCCGAACCGATTGCCCTGATTGCGCCGCAGATCGAGAGCGCTCCAGTGCCCGCTCCAACACCTGCAGCCGAAGTGGTTCAGCCCGCCAGTGAACCGGACGACGAAGCAACCGAGCCCGCGCCGACGCCGGTCGCCGATGAGCGTCCGGTTGCGGCGTCCACACTCGAGAATCCCGATGAGCTGATGCCCGAGGAGCCCACCCAGGTCCTGCCCGCCCCCTCGCAGCCTCCTGCGGAGCTCGACGAGCCCCTGGAAGGCGCCGATGTGGCTGACGCCCAGTACGCCCTGCCCGATTCGCCAGAGCCGTCCTACAGCTCGGTCGCCAAGCATATTGAAGACACGCTGTTGGGCCTTTTGGGCGACCTGGCCTTGCCCGAGCGTCATCGACCACAAGCTGAAGCCCTGTGTGAGCGTCTGCGAAATGGTTTGAACTGGTACGAATTACTGCCGATCCTCGATGATCTGGCTGTGCTGATGCTGGCCATCACAGACACCGGCCAGCATGAATTCGAAGCGTATCTGCAGCGCCTCAACGATCGGCTCGAGTCATTCCAGAGCAGCCTGCAGGCCGCCAGTGAAGACCAAGCCGAAAACCTGTCGGCCTCTAGGGAAATGGACACCCAGATTCGTGAACAGGTGGACGGGCTGCAAAGCAGCGTGAAGGACGCCGATGACCTGGAAGGCCTCAAGCAAGTGCTCGAAAATCACCTCGAAGGCTTGCTCGGTACGATGGACCACCACCGCCAGCAACGTGATCAACGCGAGCAGGAGGTCTCGGCTCGCCTGAAAAGCCTGGCCGATCGCGTTGCGCTGATGGAGCAGGATGCCCAGGTCGTGCGGGAAAATCTCGAGGAACAGCGGCAAAAAGCGCTGATTGATCCGCTCACCGGGCTGCCCAACCGCGCCGCCTGGTCCGAGCGTCTGGAGCATGAAGTCGCCCAGTGGCACAAACGCGGTAACAGCTTGCTGCTGGCCATGCTCGATCTCGATCATTTCAAGCGCATCAATGACAACTACGGCCATCTGGCCGGTGACCGGGTGCTGAAACTCATCGCCTCGGTCCTGCGTAAACGCCTGCGTGGCAGCGATTTCATTGCGCGTTTTGGTGGCGAGGAGTTTGTTCTGCTGGTGCCCAATACCTCCCTGGCTGCCGGCGCCAAGCTGGTCGAGGCGCTGCGCCTGGCCATTGAAGCCTGTCCGTTTCATTTCAAGGGCGAGCCGGTGACGGTAACGGTATCCATTGGCCTGACCGCCTTCAAAGCGGGTGAACACAGCGATATGGTGCTTAAAAGAGCCGATCAGGCGCTTTATCGGGCAAAAAATGCCGGTCGCAACCATGTGGAACTGGGCTAAGGGGCTAATTGTTCCAATTTGTTTAATATCACCGCGCGCACCGGATCATCGCGAGGCGATACGTTACACTGTTGCATTACTCACAGTGCGTATTGCCTTCCGCCATGAAATTTTTCTCGCTCATTGTTTCTTTATTTATCCTGGCCGGCTGCACCAGCGGCCCGCGGCTCGACACCCGTCACCCCTCCGTCAACCATGACAACCGCATCCAATTCGTGGTGGTGCATTACACCTCGGCTTCCCTCGAGCGTTCACTGGCCCTTTTGACCCATGGCGAAGTCAGTGCCCATTACCTGATCGGCGACGATAAAGGCGCGACTATCTACAAGCTGGTGGATGAAAGCCGACGTGCCTGGCACGCCGGGGACAGCGAGTGGGAAGGCCGGACCTGGCTCAATTCCAGTTCCATCGGCATCGAAATCGTCAATCCGGGTTTTGTCGACACGCCCACCGGGCGCCTCTGGTATCCCTACAGCGAAGCCCAGGTCCAGGCCTTGATCGTATTGCTCAAGGACATCATCGAGCGTAACGGGATTAACCCGCGCAGCATCATCGGTCACAGCGACATCGCCCCCCTGCGCAAACTCGATCCGGGGCCGCTGTTCCCTTGGAAGCGCCTGGCACAAGCCGGTTTGGGGGTCTGGCCAGATGAACAGGCCGTTGCCCGCCAGCAAGCCGTCTTCGCGCCACAGTTGCCGCCTGCCAGTTGGTTCCAGGCCGAGCTGGCCCGCCTGGGTTACCCGACGCCTCAGACCGGCGAGTGGGACGTGGCCACCCACCATGTGCTGGCCGCCTTCCAAATGCACTACCGACCGACCCGCTTTGATGGCACGCCGGACGCGCAAAGCGCGGCGATTCTGCAGGTGCTCAACCAGACAAAATAATGACGCCCGTCTGACGGATCGGACCAAATCCAAATCAGAAGCTATAACTCATTGGTAACTTTCGGATTACCAATGATGACGGCTGCCCGCGAAACCCTACACAGCTGGCTCCATCGCCCCCTTTTCCTGGCGATGATGGCAACTGCACTCAGTACCGTCCTGCTGCTGGCGGGGAGTCTGTTCGTGGTCGTGCAGCAGATTCAGCAGCGTGAAAGCGATCAGATGAATGCCCAGGGCGAGCGCTTTCTGCAGCGCCTGGAACAACTTTTCGGGCAACTGCGTGAAAGCCTCGACGACTTGCAAAACCAGCCGTTGCGCGGATGCGACGATGACATGATCGCGACATTGCAACAGGTCAGCTTCAACTACCGTTTCGTCTACGAGGCGGTGTATATCGATGGCCGCGGCGCCTGCTCCAATCGTCCACGCCAGAGCGGGTTGTCAGTGACCCGCCCGCCCGATATCCGCGGGCCAACCTACAATTACTGGCTCAACAGCACCACCGAGCCCGACGAAGACCGCGCAGCATTGATGCTGGGCCGCGGCAACTTTCGGGTGGCCACGTCCCGCGGGCATTTGACCGATGTGGTCGATTTACCACCGGGCAGCAGCCTGCTGGTCGTCCTGGATAACGGTAAACGGGCCATTCCCGTACTCGGGACTGACCAATACTGGCCGCCGGTCGAGCCTTGGCCACCGAAAAGCCACAATGCCTTGCAAGTGACGCAGAACCGGTTGATCTACCGGATGCCGACCGACAGCCCGGTGTATCAACTGGTGCTGATCGCCCAGCGCAACGGTTTTCAGGTTCCGGCCAATACCTGGTGGGTGTTGCCCATCAGCCTGATGCTGGGCCTGGGGATTGGTTTCCAGGTGTTTCTGCTGGCGCGCCAGCGCCAGTCCATGGACGCCGAACTGCACGGCGCCATCCGGCGTGGTGAATTGCAGGTGCTTTACCAGCCGATTTTCGACCTGAGCAGCCGTAACTGCGTCGGGGCTGAGGCCTTGCTGCGCTGGCGACGACCGGACGGCACCCTAACCAGCCCGGACTTGTTTATCCCGATGGCCGAGAACACCGGACAGATCCGCCAGATCACTGATTTCGTGCTGCAGCGGCTGTTCGATCAATTGGGCCAGCTGTTGCGGGCCAATCCGCAGCTGTATATCTCGGTGAACCTAGCGGCCTGCGATGTAATGGTGCCGCGTATTGGCGAAGTGATCGCCCGCCTGCTGGCGCTGCATCGCGTGTCGGCGCACCAGATTGCCTTCGAAGTGACCGAGCGTGGGCTGGTCGATGCGTTGGTCGCCCGGGACAACCTGCAATCGCTGCGCGACGTCGGGCATCAGGTGTTGATCGACGATTTCGGCACCGGCTATTGCAGCCTGGCCTACCTGCAAACCCTGCCGGTGGACTGCTTGAAAATCGACAAGGCCTTTATCGACGCCTTGGGCCACGATGCCGCCAGCAGCGGCGTGGCCCCACACATCATTCGCATGGCCCATGCGTTGGAACTCAAGGTGATAGCCGAAGGCATCGAGCATGAAGCCCAGGCGTGCTATTTGAGCAGCGAAGGGGTGAGGTTTGGCCAGGGCTGGCTGTTCGCCCATGCCCTCAGCGCGGTGCAGCTCATCGAACTGATTACCCGTGGCCGACGCCTGCGTGGACGCCGCCTCGATGACGAAGCCTGAGCCTCCTCAGGCCATGAGCTCAGACCGCCAGCGCCATGTAGAACTGTGTGCCCTGCCCCGGCCTTGAATAAACGCCCATGCGCCCGCCGTGGAGCTGGACAATCTCCTTGCACAACGCCAGGCCGAGGCCAGCCCCACCCTTTTTGCGTCCGACCTGGACGAAAGGTTCGAAGATTCGTCCCTGCTGGCCGTAGGCAATGCCTTCACCGTTGTCTTCGACACTGACGATCACCCGCTCGCCATGACGCCGTGCCTGCAAGCGGATCTGCCCCTCTTCGGCGGTGTGGCGCAGGGCGTTATCGATCAGGTTATCGAGCACGCGATCCAGTTGCGCAGCGTCGGCATGCAATCGCGGGAGCGGGCCCTGGATCGCCACGAGCAGCTCGATATCCTTGGTTTGGGCCTGCTCGGCGAACCGCAGCCGGGCCGCTTCCAATAGATCGTCGATGGAACAAGGCGCCAGGGTCAGCTTCTGCAGGCCGTTCTGGTAGCGAGAGAAGTTCAGCAGGTCATTGATGAGCTGCATCAGTCGCTGCATTTCTTCCGTGACGGTGTTGAGCAGGTCGGCCTCGCGCGACTCCTCTGGAAAATGCAGGCGCTCCTGTAGCAGGCCGAACGCCATGTGCATGCCCGTCACGGGCGTGCGCAGCTCATGGGAAGCACGCAAGACGAACTCGCTGCGCACCCGTTCGAAGGCGCGTTGTTCGGTCACGTCATGCAGCACCATGACCGCGCCGAGAATATGGCCCTGGGTATGGCTGACCGGGGTGAGGCTGTAGGTGAGCACCCGCGACTCGCCCTCCACCTCGATGCTCAGGTCTTCCGGCGCGCGCTCCAGGGTTCCACCGCGCAGGACCAGGTGCAGTTCTTCATCCAGCTCAAGGCGCCCCAGCGCCTCGCCCAGTCCTTGGCCCAGGCGCGCCTCATCCCAGCCCAATTGACGCTGGGCCACCGGGTTGAGGTGCTCCAGCCGGCCTTGGCGGTCGATCATCAGCAAGCCGTCGTCGATGCTGTCGAGCACCGCTTGCAAGCGTTGTTGGCCGGCGAGCAGCTCATCGACATTGGTGGCCTGATGCTCACGCAGGGCCTGGGCCATGACCCCGAAACGATGGGTCAGGAGATTCAACTCAGCGGCCGAGGAAACGGGTAGCGTGACCTCGAAATTGCCTTGGCCGATGTCGTCCGCCGCGGCGGCCAGTGCCTCGATCGGCGCACCGAAACGCCGGGCAATACCATGGGCCGTGATAAACCCGATGATCAGCACCGCAAACCCCACCAGCGCCAGTAGCCCGGAAATCCACATCGCGTGTTCACGGGCGCGGTTCTGGGTTTCACTGATGTTGGTCAAGGCCTGGCGATAACCCTCGATCAGACCAATGCGCAGCACGTTGAATTTTTCGGTGAGGTCCTTGATGCCCGTGAGCGGGCTCGGTTGCTGGCGAGAGGCGGTGAAGGCCTCAAGAAACTCCATGTAGTCGGACTTGGCCCTCCTGAAGCTGGCTGGCGCATCGTCCAGCCCGCGTTCGTGGGCGATACCCTCGTCGATCAGCGCCAGGTATTGCTGCTTGGATGCCTCCAGCGCAGCCAGGTCAGGCTTGTCGTCGAGCATGATCATCAACTGATCGCCGAGGGTCTGGCGCAGCTTGAGGCCAAGGTCCAGCAGAATGAAGTTGTCGCGTACCGATTGTTCCTGGGTATCGGCCATCTGCATCACGCTGACCAGGCCAAGCACCAATCCCAGCAAGGCCACGGTGATCAGGGCCGAGATGCTGAGAAACAGTCGTGTGCGCAGCTTCATCGCCAGTTTCATAAGGTGTCGCTCACAGGTTGTACTGCTTGCGTTTGCGGTACAGCGTGGAGGCATCGATACCCAAGGTCTTGGCTGCCTGGTCGAGGGTGTCGGCCGTGGCCAGCACCGCGCCGATATGGGCTTTTTCCAATTCGTCGAGGCTCAGTGCGGCACCGATGCGCGGCGCATTGTTGACCGGTTGCTCGGCCATGCCCAAATGACTGATTTCGACTTTTTCCTGAGGGCAGATAATGCTGGCGCGCTCGACCACGTTGCGCAGTTCCCGGATGTTGCCCGGCCAGCGATAGCCTAGCAGCGCTTCGCGCGCTTCGTCGCTGAAGCCCCGGGCCGGGCGCGCGTACTCCTTGACGAAGCGGGCCAGGAAGCGGTCGGCCAGGGTCAGGATATCTTCGACGCGTTCTCGCAACGGCGGCAGGTGCAGGGTGATGACGTTCAGGCGATACAGCAGGTCTTCGCGAAAACGCCCGTCGCGCACCATGTCTTCGAGGTTGAGGTTGGTCGCTGCGAGAATCCGCACATCGGCGCGGCGGGTGACCGGGTCCCCTACCCGCTCGTATTCCTTATCCTGGATAAAGCGCAACAACTTTGGTTGCAGCGTCAGCGGAAAATCGCCGATCTCGTCGAGAAAAAGCGTTCCGCCGTCCGCTTGGTTGACGCGTCCCAGGGTACTTTCGCTGGCGCCGGTGAAGGCCCCGCGGCTATGGCCGAACAATTCGCTTTCCATCAACTCAGCGGTCAGCGACGGGCAATTGATGGTGACGCAGGACTTTTTCGCGCGCTTGCTCCAGCCGTGGATCGCCTGGGCCAACTCGCCCTTGCCGGTGCCGGATTCACCGAGGATCAGGATGTTGGCATCGGTGCTGGCGACCTGGCGGGCGGTTTCCAGGACGACTTTCATCGCCGGGCTGTGGGAGTCGAGGCCGTCCTTGGGTTTGCGCACCTCCCCTTCAAGGGCTTCGAGCCTTGCCGACAGTTGGCGTACTTCCAATTGCTTGGCGGTCGCCAGGCGCAATTGATCAGGGCTGCAAGGCTTGACCAGATAATCGGCCGCCCCGGCCTGAATCGCATCGACCGCCGTATCGACCGCCGAGTGAGCGGTGACGATGACCACGCGCATCCAGGGAGCCTGGATACGCATTTGCGCCAGGACATCCAGACCGTTGTCCTCCCCCAGGCGCAGGTCGAGAAAACACAGGTCGAACACCTGGCGTTGCAGCAGTGCATCGGCCTGGGTGGCGCTGTTGGCGGTGGCGACGCTATAGCCCTCATCTTCCAGGCAGTATCGGAACGTACGCAGGATGGCGGACTCGTCGTCTACCAGGAGAATGCGGCCTTGGTGCTCAGTGGCGGATTCCATTTTTCCTACGCTCCTTTAATGAATGATGTTGGTTAGTGTCAGAAAAATCGGGCAAGTTGCATGGTCGATTCTGAAGGGATATTACCTACCGAGAATGGCCCTGTTGACGTCTGACTCCTAAAAGACTGATTTGAGTTCTTTTTTTTATGATTCGTCTGCTTCGGACGGTTCGCATCGCTCATTCTGACAGCGGTGTCTGACAGGCAATTCAAAAACAATCTAACGTCTTTTCTCCTTCATTCGTGCAATACGCACGACTCGCGGCTGGGTCATCGTGCAGGATGCGCTCTCGATACCTTGTATTTAATAATCAACTAATTGATTTTAAAGGTTTTTTCCTGTTGAAAAATCCTGGCACGCAGACTGCAAAGCTCTGGTCAACGTGGCGTTGGCGCGCCTCAATCAGATCACCACACCCGGGTGGGGAGGAATTCCAGGATGAATCTTCAAAGTGTCGCCCAATTTGGCGCCGCTCAATTTAAAAGTGCCGCCCAGTTGCGGCGATCTTCCCTGCACATCCAGCAAGGCCTGTGGGCTGTCCTGGCGCTGCTGGTTACTCTCGTAACGGGCCAGCAATGGTTGCTCTGGCATGAAAGCCAACGACCCGAAGCGCCGCAGGTGTCGATTCACCGTGCCTCGCAAACCCATTTCAGCGCCGTCAGCAGCCTCAAAGAAGCGTCCGCTTCAATGCGCATGATGGATGTTGACCAGGCTCAGCCATTGACTGCCATGCCGCGTGAAGAGCGCTGGGTGTTTTAACCCGATGAGCCGGTCGTCCATGCGCCGGAACCATCACCGCAAGACCTTCACTAAATAGAGAAGCGTAAGGAGAATTACCATGTTGAGCTGGGCAATTACCTTCCTGATCATTGCCATCATCGCTGCCGTACTGGGCTTCGGTGGTATCGCAGGCACCGCCACGGGCATCGCCAAGATTCTCTTTGTCGTGTTTCTGGTGATGTTCATCGCGTCCTTCTTCTTTGGCCGTCGTGGCCGAGGCTGACCATGGGCGTTTCATTCAAAGGACTGGCCGCCGCCCTGTTGCTGGGCGGCAGTGCCATGGCAGTGGCTGCCAATGACGGGCAGATGCGCGTCAACCAGTTGCTGGAGGCCGACCCGCAATACCGCGAGACCTGGCAGCACGTCGTACAAAAAGAAGAACGCCTGCCCGAATGGGTGATGAACCTGTCGGGCGATTCGGATCAGATGCATGCTGTCGTGGAAGATGGCGACAAGTATCTGGTGGGACCGCTGTGTGAAAGCCAGGCAACGTGTCGCAGCAAGCACCTGATCGTTGCCTTCAGTTTCGACAAGGACGAGGCCTATGCCATGTTGGTGCAAGTCCCCGCCGGGCTGCCCGCCGACTACCGTTTCCTCGGCAAGCCCGATGAAGGTATGCAGAAACTGTTAATGGAACCACTCAAGAAAGACCCCAACAGGTACTGATTTTGAAAAATGAGAAAAGCAGCCCTGCTTTTCTCTGCTGCACAGCCCGAGGAGGGCCGGTGCATGACCAGGGGGCCGGGACGTTCTGACCGATGAGGGTCGGAGTGACCTACGGGCACAAGGGGTGCCTGCGAAAGGGCCGGGTCAGGTAAAAGCTGCGACGCAGGTTCGCGAAGCCCTCACGGCTTGGCGAACTTGCCTCGCGCTTCGTGGCGTAAGAGGCTTGCGCCAGAGCGGTTGCCTGAGTGGGCGCCGTAGGCCGCTCGGCGATGCGGCATTTTGTCTCCTCCCACCTATTTATTCCCCTTTCCCTGACCGTATATCGGAGAATGCCGACGCAATTTCTCCCGGGGGGCGCGTCTCGATTCGCGGCCGTTACAACGGTTCCCCACGCTTGCGAGAGAAAGCCCAGCTACGCTGAAATGGCCGGCTCGCGGCACTTATGCCTGCATAAATGGCGTATTCGAACCGCTTGGAAGGCGGGTTTCGTTTGAAAAATCTCATGCCGATTCGGCATAGGGTAGGCGTTTACGGCATTAGACGAGTCCCCCTTGCATCGCAATAGTTGCGCCTTTTTTCGCCTGCCAGTAAGCGCGCTCACGCGCTCGGGGTGACCTTATACGGGGGCAGGGGCGCGAGTGTTTTTCGTCATCGACGATCTGTTCGCGCCACTGTCCGAGTCCAACTGAAGTAAGGGTAATGATATGAAGAAGGCACGACTAAGCCTCGCCTGGCAGATCCTCATCGGTCTGGTGCTCGGGATTGCATTGGGCGCGCTGCTCAACCATTTCAGTGCCGAGAAGGCCTGGTGGATCAGCAACGTGCTGCAACCGGCGGGCGATATCTTTATCCGTCTGATCAAGATGATCGTGATCCCGATCGTGATTTCCTCGCTGATCGTCGGCATTGCCGGGGTCGGTGATGCCAAGAAGCTCGGGCGCATCGGCCTCAAGACCATCCTTTACTTCGAAGTCGTCACCACCATCGCCATTGTCGTTGGCCTGCTGCTGGCCAACTTCTTCCAGCCGGGCACCGGCATCGACATGAGCACCCTGGGTACGGTGGATATTTCCAAGTACCAGGCCACGGCCGCGGAAGTCCAGCATGAACATGCGTTCGTCCAGACCATCCTCAACCTCATCCCGTCGAACATCTTCGCCGCCGTTGCGCGTGGCGAGATGCTGCCGATCATTTTCTTCTCCGTATTGTTCGGTCTGGGTCTGTCCAGCCTGCAATCGGACCTGCGCGAGCCGCTGGTGAAAATGTTCCAGGGCGTGTCGGAAAGCATGTTCAAGGTCACCCACATGATCATGCAATACGCCCCCATCGGTGTGTTCGCCCTGATCGCGGTGACGGTCGCCAACTTCGGCTTCGCGTCGCTGCTGCCGCTGGCGAAACTGGTGCTCCTGGTTTACGTCGCCATCGCCTTCTTCGCCTTCGTGGTGTTGGGCCTGATCGCCCGCCTGTTCGGTTTCTCGGTGCTCAAGCTGATGCGCATCTTCAAGGATGAGTTGGTGCTGGCCTATTCCACCGCCAGTTCCGAAACCGTGCTGCCGCGCGTGATCGAGAAAATGGAAGCCTACGGCGCGCCGAAAGCCATCTGCAGCTTCGTGGTGCCCACCGGTTATTCGTTCAACCTCGACGGTTCGACCCTGTACCAGAGCATCGCGGCGATTTTCATCGCCCAGCTGTACGGCATCGACCTGTCCATCAGCCAGCAATTGCTGCTGGTACTGACCCTGATGGTCACCTCCAAAGGCATCGCCGGCGTGCCGGGCGTGTCCTTCGTGGTGCTGCTGGCCACCTTGGGCAGTGTCGGCATTCCGCTGGAAGGTTTGGCCTTCATTGCCGGTGTCGACCGCATCATGGACATGGCCCGTACCGCGCTGAACGTCATCGGCAACGCCCTGGCCGTGCTGGTCATCGCCCGCTGGGAAGGCATGTACGACGATGCCAAGGGCCAGCGCTACTGGAACTCCTTGCCGCACTGGCGCAGCAAAGAGCCGCTGCCGGTGGGGGAAACTTCCAGTAATTGATGCCTGCCTTGAGGCCGCCATCGCGAGCAGGCTCGCTCCCACAATGACGAGTGTTCCTTGTGGGAGCGAGCCTGCTCGCGATGGTGGCGGCACATTCAACATCAAGCCAAGCAAACCCCGGAGAAATCCGGGGTTTGTCGTTTCTGCCAGCCCCGCTATCATTCGCGGCATCTTCCGGGGGATTTGACCGATGCTCAATGGCCTGTGGCTTGGCTTCTTTATCGTGGCAGCCGTATCGGCGCTGGTGCAGTGGTTGATCGGCGGCAACGCCGGGATCTTTGCGGCCATGGTGGAAAGCATTTTCGCCATGGCCAAGTTGTCGGTGGAGGTGATGGTCCTGCTGTTCGGCACCTTGACCCTGTGGCTGGGCTTCCTGCGCATCGCTGAGAAGGCCGGCATCGTCGACTGGCTGGCCAAGGTCCTCGGCCCACTGTTCCTGCGGTTGATGCCGCAAGTGCCTGCCGGCCACCCGGCCATCGGCCTGATTACCCTCAACTTCGCCGCCAACGGCCTGGGACTGGACAACGCGGCCACCCCCATCGGCCTCAAGGCCATGCGCGCCCTGCAAGACCTCAACCCCAGCCCGACGATCGCCAGCAATGCGCAGATCCTGTTCCTGGTACTCAACGCCTCGTCGCTGACGCTGCTGCCGGTAACGATCTTCATGTACCGCGCGCAGCAAGGCGCGCCAGACCCGACCCTGGTGTTCCTGCCGATCCTGCTCGCCACCAGCGCTTCGACCCTGGTGGGGCTGCTGTCGGTGGCGTTCATGCAGCGCCTGCGGTTGTGGGACCCGGTGGTGCTGGCTTACCTGATCCCGGGTGCGCTGGCGCTGGGCGGTTTCATGGCGCTGCTGGCGACGCTCTCGGCCACGGCGCTGGCGGGGTTGTCATCGATCCTGGGCAACCTGACGCTGTTCGGCTTGATCATTGTGTTCCTGGTGGTGGGCGCCCTGCGCAAGGTCAAGGTGTATGAAGCCTTCGTCGAAGGCGCCAAGGAGGGCTTCGACGTCGCCAAGACGTTGCTGCCATACCTGGTAGCGATGCTGTGCGCGGTGGGCGTGCTGCGGGCTTCGGGGGCGCTGGATTTCGGCCTGGACGGCATCCGGCATCTGGTGCAGTGGGCCGGCTGGGACACGCGCTTCGTCGATGCCTTGCCGACCGCGATGGTCAAGCCGTTCTCCGGCAGCGCCGCCCGGGCGATGCTGATCGAGACCATGAAGACTTCCGGCGTCGACAGCTTCCCGGCCATGGTGGCGGCGACCGTCCAGGGCAGCACCGAGACCACGTTTTACGTGCTGGCGGTCTATTTCGGCGCCGTGGGCATCCAGCGGGCGCGCCATGCCGTGGGGTGTGCGCTGCTGGCCGAATTCTCCGGGGTCGTGGCGGCGATTGGCGTTTGCTACTGGTTCTTCGGCTGAACCCCAATCCTTGGCTTCAGGTGGCGCGTCTTCAGTAAGGCGAAGGCGTTGCGAAACGCTGGCCTTGCTCCAATGTCCAGGTCACCACCTCGGCCGTCAGCCGGTCACCGGCCCGGCCAAAGCCGTCCACCACCGCCGGCACTTTTACATCGCTCAATGACTGGCGCACTTCAAAACGGCGACTGGCCAGGATGCGCTGGTCGAACCCGCGCACCAGCAGCGCGTCCAGGCGAATCACCACGCTGGCCGCAGTGCCCTGGTATTCGGTTTGGAACGCCTGCAATTGCCCGCCCAGCTCCAGGTCTGCTTGCAGATTGCTGTCGGCGACGCTCAACAACCTGACGCGTCCATCCTGGGCGAAGCCATCGAGCAGGCGATTGCGCAACAACACCGGGGCGGGGTCGCTCCAGCGCGAGGCAGCGTAACTACTGAACAGATTGCCCTGGGGGATCACCGCGATTTTCGGGCTGTTGAGCACCTCGCTGGCCTGGGGGCTGGCCAGGCGCAGCGACCAGCTCACCGTCGTGCCCGCAGATGCCGGGACCTGGGTGGCGGGTAAGCGATACACATCCGAAGGTTCGGTCTTGGGCAAAATCGAGCACCCGCCCACCAGGACAAATCCTGCCAGCAAGAGAAAAGGGCGGATAAACCGGTTGGACGGCTTCATGGCGTGAACTCCTTGTCCTTGTCATTGCCCAGCAAATAGCCACTGGGGTTGGCATCCAGGCGCCGGGAGATCCCCCGCAAGGCACTCAGGGTTTCGCGCAGCTCACGCACGGCTGGGCCCAGGGCATTGAGGCCTTGCATGCCGTTATTCAACGAATCGCGGTTATCGCTCAACAGTTTGTCGAGGGTCGCGGTGCTGCGAGCCAGGGACTGCATGGCTTGGCCGGCGTTGCTGAACGCCTGTTGGCCCTGGTCGTTAAGCAAACCATTGGCGTTGCGCATCAACGCGGTGGTCTGTTCCAGCGTGGCGCTGGCCTGTTTGCCGATGGACGCCAGTTGCTGCATGGTCTGGCGAATATCGCCGCGCTGCTCGGCAATGACCCCGGTGGTTTGCTCCAGATGCTCGAGGGTCTTGCCCAGGCTTTGGACGTTGTCCGAGGAAAACACTTCATTGGCGTTGTGCAGCAGCAGGTTGATGCTGGTCATCAAGTCATCGCTGTTGTTGAGCAGGCGGGCGATAGGCGAGGGCGCGGCGATGATCACCGGCGGTTCGCCGTCGCGTCCCTTCAGCGCCGGGCTTTGGGGCGTGCCGCCACTGAGCTGGATAATCGAGGTACCGGTGATGCCGGTCAGTGCCAGCTTGGCCTGGGTGTCTTGCTTGATGGGCGTTTCCCCGCTCAAGCGCACCCGCGCCAGCACCCGGCGCGGATCGTTCGGGTCCAGGCGCAGGTTGACGACGTCACCGACCTTGATCCCGCTGTACTCCACCGAACTGCCTCGGGACAACCCGCTGACCGCCTCGTTGAACACCACTTCGTAATCCTTGAACTCGCTGTCCACGCTGGACTTGGCCAGCCATAGGCCAAACAGCAGGGCGCCGGCCACCACAATGACGGTGAACAGACCGATCAGCACATGATGGGCTCGGGTTTCCATGTCAAACCTCGTTCGATTGTGTAGCGGCCGACAACGCCGCGCGGCCGCGAGGGCCATGGAAGTATTCGTGAATCCAGGCATCATCGGTTTCCGACACCTTGTCGATGACATCGGCCACTCGTACTTTTTTCTGCGCCAGCACCGCCACCCGGTCGGTGATGGTGTAGAGGGTGTCCAGGTCATGGGTGACCAGGAACACGCTCAAGCCCAGGGCATCGCGCAGTGTCAGGATCAACTGGTCGAACGCCGCCGCACCGATGGGGTCGAGGCCGGCGGTGGGTTCGTCGAGAAACAGGATGTCCGGGTCCAGGGCCAGTGCACGGGCCAGGGCGGCGCGCTTGATCATGCCGCCGGACAGCGAGGCGGGGTACTTGTCTGCGGCCGAGAGTGGCAGGCCGGCCAACGCGAGTTTCACCGCCGCCAAGTGCTCGGCGTCGGCCCGGCTGAGCCCGGCGTGTTCGATCAGCGGCAGGGCGACGTTCTCTGTCACGGTCAGTGACGAAAACAGCGCGCCTTTCTGGAACAACACGCCAAAGCGCCGTTCCACCCGCGAACGTTGTTCCGGGGGCAGGCTCGGCAAGTCCTCGCCGAACACCCGCACGGAACCCGCGCTGGGCCGGTTCAGGCCGACGATGCTGCGCAGCAGCACCGATTTGCCGCTGCCGGAGCCGCCGACCACGGCGAGAATCTCGCCCTTGTACACGTCCAGGTCGAGGTTTTCATGCACGCTCTGGCGGCCAAAGCGATTGCACAGGCCCCGCACTTGAATCACCGCCTCGGTGGGCGGCCGTAAGGGTTGGCTCACCAGTTCATCTCCATGAAAAACAGCGCGGCCACGGCATCGAGCACGATCACCACGAAAATCGACTGGACCACGCTGGACGTGGTGTGAGCCCCGACCGATTCGGCACTGCCACTGACCTTGAAACCTTCCAGGCAACCCACGGCGGCGATCAGGAAGGCAAAGATCGGCGCCTTGACCATCCCCACCAGAAAATGCTGAACGCCAATGTCTGACTGCAACAGCGTCAGGAACATGGCCGGTGAAATACCCAGCGACAAAGCGCAGACCACGCCGCCGCCGATAATGCCCGAAAGCATGGCCAGGAAGGTCAGCATCGGCAGCGCCACCAACAGCGCCAGCACCCGTGGAATCACCAGCAACTCGACCGGATCAAGGCCAAGGGTGCGGATCGCGTCGATTTCTTCATTGGCCTTCATCGAGCCGATCTGCGCGGTGAACGCGCTGGCGGTGCGGCCCGCCATGAGGATGGCCGTGAGCAACACGCCGAATTCGCGCAGGAACGAGAACGCCACCAGGTCCACGGTAAAGATGCTGGCGCCGAAATCGGCCAGCACCGTCGCGCCGAGGAACGCCACCACCGCGCCCACCAGAAACGTCAGCAGGGCGACGATGGGGGCCGCGTCCAGGCCGGTCTGTTCGATATGTACGACCATCGCTGTCATGCGCCAGCGCCTGGGGCGAAACAGGTTGCGGGCCAGGGTTTCCAGGATCAGACCAACAAAACCCAGCAGTTGCAGGGTGTCTTGCCAGACTCTGTCCACGGCGCG
This sequence comes from Pseudomonas sp. RL_105y_Pfl2_101, assembly GCF_963970585.1. NCBI lineage: Bacteria > Pseudomonadati > Pseudomonadota > Gammaproteobacteria > Pseudomonadales > Pseudomonadaceae > Pseudomonas > Pseudomonas sp. RL_105y_Pfl2_101. The sequence goes on along the minus strand of NZ_CAXAPG010000009.1, from coordinate 35,300 downwards.
GCCGATCCGTGTCAGCAGCTGTGTCATCACGCTGACCTGCGGCTCTTTCACCGGCACACAGAAGTCCGTCAGCGAACAATAGACCGTCTGCAGCAGCGCCCGCTCGGCGGCTGGCAAGCGGCAATCGGGGTGCTCGGCGGTCTTGCCCAGCCGTTCCGACCCCAGCAGCTCCACCAGCAACGAAGCCCCAGCGGTGTCGAGGGCGCCGAGGCCGTTGAGGTCGATCAGCGTGTCCTCGCCGTATTGGCCGCGCAAGGATTCGCTCAAGCGCTTGAGCTGCGCGTAATGGGCCAGCGTCCAGTCACCGCTGACCCATAACTGCGCCGGAGAGCGAGACGTGTCCAGCCGGGCAGTGCCCGTGTGGGATCCGGGGGTCATAAGCTCCATGCTCGTTCGACTTGAACAGCGCTACCTAATAGCACGACCGCCGTCATTTTGCCTCGGGTGTGGCGGCGCGCACAGAGAAACGCAGCACGCCGATCACCTGGCCATTTTCCGTCAGCACCCGTACTTGCCATTTGCCCGTCGGGTCTTGCGGGAAGTTCTGCTTGTGGGTCCAGGCGCGATAACCGTCCTTGCGCCCGCCGTGGATGTCCAGGGCGATGCGGTCGACTTCTTTGCCGTTGAACTGCCAGACGTGATAAATCCGCTCATCCAGTCCTCGCGGCGCGTTGATGGCGGTGTAGGCATACAGGCCGTTGCCGCGGATCTGGGCCGCACTGACCTCCTTGAGGCTGGCGCCCGGCGTGCGGTCCTCCAGTTGGGTGCTGATCGCCACTTCGGTCATCCACAGCGTGGCCGGCGGTACCCAGGAGCGCAGCACCCAGCCAGTGGCGCCAATCCCCAGGGTGATGCACAGGATCGCCAGGGCGTTGCGCACGGTGCGGATCGGGAAGATCGAGGCCAGGCTGGGAAACGACAGCAGCATGGCAATGCCCAGCGCCAGCTTGAAGCTCTGGTCGGTGGTCAGGTGCAGGATCACCGGCAACGCCGTGAGCAGGGCGGCGAACAGCGTCAGCGTGTGCAACGCCAGGAACGCCCAGCGCCGAGGCGCCAGCCATTTGTAGTACAGCGGGTCGATGATCGAAATCAGCGCCGCGATCGTCAGCAGGCCGGTGAAAATCAGCTGGCTGCTGTTCCAAGTGGTGGTGATGAAGAAAAACGGCAGGACGAAAAACAGGCTTTCCTGGTGAATCATCTGCGTGGCGTAGCGCAACAGCGGCTGGGGGATTTCTCGTTTGAAAATCCGCGCGAACAGCCGGGTCATGCTGTTCTCGACCATCAACCAGAGCCAGCTCACCAGCATCACGATGGCAATCCAGGTCGCCAGGCCCTGCTGGCGGTCCACCAGCATGAAGCTGCCGACCCCGGAGATGAACCCGCCGAGGGCAATGACCCCTGGATAGCGCTTCATCAGTTCAAGGATGCGCTGGATGTAGAGAGTCAGGTTTTGCATTCGGTGGTTTCACAGTAAGTCGTAGGAAACATCCCTGGCAGAGTATCGCCAGGACGTCGATGTGACGAGTGTTCTTGTGGCGAGGGCATTTAGCAAAACTTGGCATCTCCCTGTAGGCGCTGCCGAAGGCTGCGATCTGTTGATCTTGATCTTTCACTTGGGATTCAAGCGCCAGGGGAAAGATCGCAGCCTCGTTGCGCTCGTCAGCTCCTACGTCGCCGGCGTACTTGCCACATCACCATTGCGAGCAACAGCAACCCCAGCAAACCTGCCACCCCCCAGACGAGCTCATCGTCACTGAGCAACGGCTTCTCGATGCGCAGGTAACCCGGGTCCTTGAGCAGTTCGCGCAGGGCCACGTTGGCCTGTTCCAGGCTCACCTCTTGCAGGCGCAGGGCCGGGTTGGCGAAACGGCCGTCTTCATAATCGCCCAGGGCGCCCCAGTAGTAATCGGCCATTGCGCTGTTGCCTTGAACCGCCCAGGACTGATGGGCAATGGCCGCGCGTTTGATGCGCACGAAGCTGGCGGGGTCCAGGCCATCCTTGAGCAATTTTTTGCGCAGTTCTTCCAGCGCCTGTTCGGCTTGGGGCAAGTTTTCGCGTGACAGGTCCGCGTTCAGGCTGAAGAAGCCAACGCCGCCGAACACCTCGCGCTCGGTCCACGGTCCGTAGGACAAGCCACGGGCCAGGCGCAATTGGCGATAGAGCGCCCAGTCCAGATAATCCTTGAGCAGTGCGAAGGTTTCGTCATGCTGCTCGTCCAGCACCGGCTCCGGAAACAGCCAATGAAGCTTGGCGCTGTTGCCGACCAGGCCATGGATCAGGTTGCGCTTGGTGACCGCCTTGTAGCGGATCTGTGGCAGCGCCTCGTGTGGGCTGGGCTCCACCGGCTCGAGTTCGCCAAAGGCGCGTTCCAGGTAGGCCGGCAACAGTCGGTCGAGGTCGCCAACCACGATCAGTGTCATGTTGTTCGGTGCATACCAGTCCTTGCGCACTTGTTCGAGGCGGGCGAGGGTATGGCGCTCGACCTCGGCCCGTTCCGCGCAGCGCAGGCCCAACTCAACCGCCAGTTGATTGCTGGCCTTGTGACCTAGGTCCTGATGATCGAGCCAGCGTTGCAGATGGGTGTAGTGGCCACCGTCCTCGCGTTCCACCACGCGCTTGGCCGCCTCCAGGGCTTTTTCATCGATACGGGTGCGGGTCAGCAGCGCCAGCAGCAGGTCCAGGACCTTGCGTTGATTGCGCGCTGGCGCCTCGATGACGAACGTGGTGTCGGCGTTGCTTGTGAAGGCATTCCACTCGCCACCCAAGGCCTGCATGCGCTCCTCCAGGCCGCCTTCACCACTCTCATCGACGCCGCTGAACAGCAGGTGTTCGAGCAGGTGCGGCAGTTCCTTGTCAGCGCAACTGAAGTCGTCCAGGCCCACGCCGACCACCAAGCGGATCGCCACATGCCCGCGCTCGGTGCCGGGTTTGAGCATCAGTTGCAGGCCGTTGGGCAACGTATAGCCTTCGACCTGGAACCGGTCCAGGGCGACCACGGGCAGTGAGCCGAGCAAAAGAACGGCGAGCAACAGACAACGCATAAAGGCTTCCTGGCGGCTGAGTGGCGGTCCATGGTGCCGGGCAGGCCGTCATCGGCGGCTCGCCGCCCGGAGTCAGCTCGCTCCCCCATCGAATCTATGCGGTGTTCATGACAGTGGGAGCAGGCGGGCCGGCGAACGGTTTCAGGCCCGAGCCTTTGTTACTGACTGACCAATGCGCCAGTCGTTCACGGCGAATGGGTAATGTCGCTAATTTCATCCACCGCCAGCGCGCCGATCTCGGCCGTCTCCAGGACCACATAGGCACTGCCGCAAAACAGCGAATTGAGCCGCCTCATGTCGGCGATCAGCTCCAAGTGAAGGGAACTGGTCTCCAGGCTTTGCACGACCTTGCGCTGTAGACGGCTGACATGGGCGTGGGCCATGCGCCGTTCCTGCGCCCGAAAGCGACGTTTCTCACGCAGCAACTGCCGGGCGCTTTCCCGGTCGGCACTGAGAAAAACCGACAGTCCCAGCCGCAGGTTGGCGATCAAGTGGCTGTGCAGCCCCGCCAATTCCTGCAGGCCAACCTCGGAAAAGGAGCGACGTTGCGAGGTCTTCTGTTGCTGGACCTTGCGCAACATGCGCTCGATCAGGTCGCTGGCCAGTTTCAGGTTGATCGCCAGCTCGATGATTTCCGCCCAGCGGCGGCTGTCCTGTTCACTGAGGTCCTCACGGGGCATTTGCGCCATGTACAACTTGATTGCGCTGCACAACGCTTCGACGTCGTCATTCATGCGCCGTACGTCCTGGGTCACCGCCGTTTGCGTACCCCGCAGCACGTCTAGCATGGCTTCGAGCATGCTTTCGATCAGGTCGCCAATGCGCAAGGTTTCCCGGGCCGCGTTCGCCAGTGCCAGGCTCGGGGTGGCGAGGGCGGTGGGGTCCAGATGTCGCGGTTTGGCCGTGCCATTGGTGTCCGGACGTTCCGGCAGCAGCCAGGCACAGAGCCGCGCCATGGGGGCGACGCTGGGCAGCAGCACCAGGCAACGCACGGTGTTGTAGAGCAGATGGAAACCAATCACCGTTTCCTGGGCGCTGAAATCCAGGCCGTCGAGCCAGCCCACCAGCGGGTCGAGCACTGGAATGATCAACAACAGCCCGATCAGCTTGTACAGCAGGCTGCCCAGCGCCACCTGGCGCCCGGCGGTGTTCTGCATGCTGGTGCTGAGGAACGCCAGTACCCCGCTGCCAATGTTGGCGCCGATCACCAGGCCGATGGCCACTGGCAGGCTGATCACCGCGGCGCCGGCCAGGGTCGCGGTCAACAGCACGGCCGCCAGGCTGGAATAGGAGATCATCGCGAATAACGCACCGACCAAGGCGTCGAGCAGAATGTCGCCAGTGAGCGAGGCGAAGATCACTTTCACGCCCTGGGCATGGGTGATGGGCGCCGCGGCTTCGACGATCAACTGCAAGGCCAGGATGATCAGACCGAGGCCGATGCCGACCCGGCCCATCTGCCCGGCGCGGGTCTGTTTGCGCGACAGGAAAAAAATGACCCCGAGGAAAATCAGCAGCGGCGACAGCCACGATAGGTCGAGGGTCAGCACCCGCGCCATCAGCGCGGTGCCGACATCGGCGCCGAGCATCGTCGCCAGGGCCGGGGTCAGCGCCATCAGGCCCTGGCCGACGAACGAGGTGACGAGCATGGCCGTGGCGTTGCTGCTCTGGACCATGGCCGTGACCATGATGCCGGCGATAAACGCCAGCCAGCGCCGGGACATGTTCTGGCCGATGACATGGCGCAGGTTCGAGCCATAGACCCGCAAAATGCCGGTGCGCACGATGTGCGTGCCCCAGATCAGCAGAGCCACGGCGGAGAGCAAATTCAGCAGGGTCAGCATGAGAAGCCCCCTGTTAGCGTCCCAAAGGAACAAATAGACGATGCCACATTCTTCTTTCTTGTACTTAAGCTGTAGTTGGCGAACGGTTCGGGCGCCAGCATTGCACAGCTAAAGAATCGTTTGAAACAAAACTGTCATGAAAATAAATTCCTCGAAAACACCTCAAACCCTGTGGGAGCGAACCTGCTCGCGATGGCGGCAGCACATCCAACACCACCGGTTCAGACAGACCGCTTTCGCGAGCAGGCTCTCACAGTTGCTCAAGCAAGCGGATCGAGCGGGCGATTTTCTGCCGGCATGAAAAAGGGGCTCCAAGAGCCCCTTCATTCATTGCCCTATACCGTTACTGACCCGGCATATCCTTGCGCAGTTTCACCGGATCCTGCTGCTTGCGCTTGCGCGCCATGGCAGTGCGCATCTTGATGTTGAACGCTTCCACCGCCAGGGAGAACGCCATGGCGAAATAGACGTAGCCTTTTGGCACATGCACGTCCAGCGACTCGGCGATCAGCACGGTACCGACCACCAGCAGGAACGACAGCGCCAGCATCTTCAGCGACGGGTGCTTGTCGATGAACGCGCTGATAGTGCCCGCCGCCAGCATCATCACCAGCACCGCCACGATAATCGCCGCCACCATGACCGGTACATGGGAGACCATGCCCACGGCGGTGATGACCGAATCCAGGGAGAACACGATGTCGATGATCGCGATCTGGACGATGGTGTAGATGAAGCTGCCGCCCTTGCCCGTAGGCGTCTCGCCGGTTTCGTCTTCGCCTTCCAGCGCGTGGTACATCTCCTGGGAGCTTTTCCACAGCAGGAACAGGCCACCGAAGAACAGGATCAGGTCACGACCGGAGATGCCCTGGCCGAACACTTCGAACAAGTCGGCAGTCAGGCGCATGACCCAGGTGATGGACAGCAGCAACAGGATCCGCGTGACCATGGCCAGCGCCAGGCCGAAGATCCGGGTGCGCGCCTGCATGTGCTTGGGCATGCGGCTGACCAGGATCGAGATCATGATGATGTTGTCGATGCCCAGGACAATTTCCAGGGCGGTCAGGGTGAAGAAGGCAACCCAGATTTCCGGATTGGTCAGCCATTCCATGTGAGTTCCTTTGAGCGAGTATTAGGCCGCGCCGCTGATGGCGACGCAACGGGCATTGCTTTTATAGAGTGCTGAATAGCGGAAAAATCCCCATCAGCAATGCGGCGAACATTATGCAGAGGCAAACCAGTATTGCCCACTTCAGGGTGAAGCGCTGGTGGTCGCCGAACTCGATTCCGGCCAACGCTACCAGCAGGTAGGTCGACGGAACCAGTGGGCTTAACAGGTGGACAGGCTGGTCGACGATGGAAGCACGGGCCATTTCAACGGCGGTGACGCCGTAATGGCTGGCTGCCTCGGCGAGAACCGGTAACACCCCGTAATAAAATGCATCGTTAGACATGAAGAACGTGAACGGCATGCTCACCAGCGCGGTAATCACGGCCAGGTACGGGCCGAGGAACTCCGGGATGACCGCCAGCAGGCTCTTGGACATGGCGTCGACCATGCCGGTGCCGGACAGGATGCCGGTAAAGATACCGGCCGCGAAAATCAGCCTGACCACCGCCAACACGCTGCCGGCGTGGGCCGCGACGCGGTCTTTCTGCTGTTGCAGGCACGGGTAGTTGACGATCATCGCGATGCTGAAGGCCACCATGAACAGCACTGGCAGCGGCAACAGGCCGGCGATCAGCGAGCACTCTGGTTAAAACCATGGGGTTTAACCCAGGTTCCGTCAGCGTCATCAATGATGACAACGCGCGTGAGCTGAAGCTGATTATCTGAGCGATCCAGCGCCAAAAGCCGATAGCGCATGAACTGGACTCAGAACCCCGAAAGATCCAACGGCCGCACCGCGCCCATCCAGATCGCATGGTCGGTGTGATCGGCCAGGTTATCGCCAGTCTCCGGGTGCATGAAAATCACCAGGCCTTTGCGATTGAGCGCCAACCATGGCAAGACTACGCCGATGTACTGCGGCTCGAACGCCAGTTGACAGCTCCAGTCCGGATGCGGGCCGACCGGGCGTTGGTGGACGCGGCCCATTTTCAGCGGGAACAGTTGCGCCGCTTCCTCGCACAGGGCCCGCGCCTGGTCGAGGGTATGGGCGTCGAAATACACGTGGGCGTGATAGCCCTTGATCCGCTGCATCTGTCACTCCTTGATAAAGAGGCCGAACCCTCACCGTTTTTCGCGGGTCAGAGGCCTTATACGCGGAAAAAAAGGAAAACCAGCCATGAAAAATGCCGAAACCTCGGTCATCAAAGTGGTGCTTTATGGTGCCATGAGCAGCCTTGGCAGTGCATTGATGGCTGAAATGCTGCGCCGCCAGCACGAGGTCATCGCCATTCTCGACGATCTTACCGCCCTGGCGCCGCGCCCGGGCCTGCGGACCAAGACCGGTGATCTTTTCGATCCCGAGCGGGTCAAGCAAAGTGTTGCCGGTGCCAGCGCCGTGGTGTGTCTGCTGAACGCGCCGGGGTTGCCGATGAACAGCGAACAAGTGGAACGCACATGGATGCCGGGCCCTGTGGAGCAGGTGTTGGCCGTGGACGCACTGATCGCTGGCATGCAGGCGGTGGATATTGCGCGGCTGTTCCTGGTCGGCGACTTTGCGACGCTCGACGAGGAGCCGGCGGATGACGATTTGCAACGCCATGGCGCCGAAGAAGTGCTCGATGCCCTGAAGAACAGCACCTTGCAGTGGACCTTGATCAACGCACCCTATGCCGCGCCAGGCTTGGGCATCGAACATTTCAGCCAGGTCAGTACCAGCCTCGAACCCGGTCTGGCCGAATCCTTGGAGCGGCTTAATCGAGTGGCGGTCGGCATTGCCGATGAGCTGCGCTTGAATCTGCATGTGGGCCAGCACGTCAGTTTCGTCGCGGCCATGTAGACGCTGCCCAAGGTGTGGTTCTTTCAAACCGCAATAGAAGGCAACGGCAGCCCGGTCAGTGATTCAGCGCTATTGGCCTGTTCTTCCATCAGCCAATCGACGAATTGCCTGATCAATGCGCCACGGCGTTTACGCTGGGGCAAGACCACGTAATACCCCAGCCGCGACGGCACCGCTTCAGCGATCGGGCGACATAGCAGGCCCTGCGCCAATAAGTTATCCACAAGGTGACGCCAGCCGATGGCAACACCCTGGCCGCCAATCGCCGCCTGGATGAGCAGTGTGTAGTTGTCGAAGCGCAACTGCCCTGGGGCCGGCGGCGAAGTGATGCCCAGCTCGCGAAATACGCCACTCCAGTCGAACCAACTGTTGCTGTTGTCCGCTCGCAGGTGCAGTAACGGAAGTTCCGCCAAGGCCTGGACCGGCAAGGGCCTGGGGTGTTCCTTGAGCAACAGCGGGCTGCACACCGGAAAGACTTCCTCGCTGAACAGCCAGCGACTTTCGCCTTGCTTGAAGCGACCGTCGCCGAACAATACGGCAACGTCGATATCGGAGCGCAGCATGTTGTGGTTGCGTTCGCTGGTCACCAGGCTCACGTCCACCTGCGGGTTGGCCGCGTGAAAGCGATGCAGGCGCGGCATCAGCCAATAGGCGGCGAACGCGAAATCCGTGGCGACTTGCAGCACCTCATGCTGATGCTGGGCGGTGATCGCGCTCAGCCCGGCATCGATGCTCTGCAAGCCGGCCTGTACCTGCTCGAACAGGATCGTCCCGGCCTCGGTCAGTTCGATGCCGCGATAGATGCGGTCGAACAACCGCGTACCCAGTTGCTCTTCCAGGCGCTTGATCTGCTGGCTGATGGCCGGTTGCGTGGTGCCCAGCTCAATCGCCGCCGCGGTGAAACTGTGTTGGCGCGCCGCGGCTTCAAAGGCGCGGAACAGTTCCAGCGACAGGTTACCCAGAGCGTCATACATAAGCTGTGCTTATCCTAGTCATTGTCCTGTATGGGCTTTACCCAAAAACCTTGGGGCTACATGCTCAATCGCAGCAATATCGCATAACTATCTACTATGGAATGCCGCGAATACATGAAGCGCAAGAACATTCTTTTCATCATGGCCGATCAAATGGCCGCGCCAATGTTGCCGATCTACGGTCCTTCGCCGATCAAGCTGCCGAACCTGTCGCGCCTGGCCGCCGAGGGCGTGGTGTTCGATGCCGCCTATTGCAACAGCCCGCTCTGCGCGCCGTCGCGTTTTACCTTGGTGAGCGGTCAGTTGCCGAGCAAGATCGGTGCGTACGACAACGCGGCGGATTTCCCGGCGGACGTGCCGACTTACGCCCATTACCTGCGCCGCCTTGGTTACCGCACGGCGCTGTCCGGCAAGATGCACTTTTGCGGGCCGGACCAGTTGCACGGCTACGAAGAGCGCCTGACCAGCGACATTTACCCGGCCGACTACGGCTGGGCGGTGAACTGGGACGAGCCGGACGTGCGGCCGAGTTGGTATCACAACATGTCGTCGGTGTTGCAGGCCGGGCCATGTGTGCGCACCAACCAGCTGGATTTCGATGAAGAAGTGGTTTTCAAGGCCCAGCAGTACCTGTTCGATCACATCCGCGAGGACGGCGACCAGCCGTTTTGCCTCACGGTATCGATGACGCACCCACACGACCCGTACACGATTCCCAAGGCGTTCTGGGATTTGTATGACGACAACGACATCCCTTTGCCGCAAACCCCGGCGCAAACGGCGCTCGATCCACATTCCCAGCGGCTGCTGAAGGTCTATGACCTGTGGGACAAGCCAATGCCTGTGGATAAGATTCGTGACGCCCGCCGTGCCTATTTCGGCGCATGCAGCTACATTGACAGCAATGTCGGCAAGCTGCTGCAGACCTTGGAAGACACCGGTCTACTGGACGACACGATCATCGTGTTCTCCGGCGATCACGGGGACATGCTCGGTGAAAAGGGTCTCTGGTACAAAATGCACTGGTTCGAAATGGCTGCCCGCGTCCCGTTGCTGATCAGTGCGCCGGGGCAGTTCGCCAGCGGCCGGGTGAGCGCGGCCGTGTCCACCGCCGACTTGCTGCCGACCCTGGTGGAGCTGGCCGGCGGCACGCTGGAACCGGGCATGCCGCTGGATGGCCGTTCGCTGCTGCCGCACCTGCAAGGGCAGGGCGGGCATGATGAAGTCTTCGGTGAATACATGGCCGAAGGCACCATCAGTCCCTTGATGATGATCCGTCGCGGCCCGTGGAAATTCATCTACAGCGAAGATGACCCGTGCCTGCTGTTCGACGTACGCAACGATCCCCAGGAACTGGAAAATCTCAGCCAATCCCCTGAGCATCAACCCCTGTTCGCCGAATTTCTGGCCGAGGCGCGTGCCAAGTGGGACATCCCGACGATTCATCAACAGGTGCTCGCCAGCCAGCGGCGCCGCCGCTTCGTCGCCCAGGCGCTGGCCCTGGGTAAACTCAAGAGCTGGGATCACCAGCCGCTGGTGGACGCCAGCCAGCAGTACATGCGTAACCACATCGACCTCGACGATCTGGAGCGCAAAGCCCGTTATCCACAACCCTGCCAAAACCAATAACGTAAGGGGCATGCACATGCAAAAGTTATCCACAGTACTGACCGCCGGACTGTTGGCGTTGAGCAGTGTTTCGGCCTGGGCCGAGCAAAGCTGCGAAACCGTGAAGATGGCCGACCCGGGCTGGAGCGATATCGCCGCCACCAATGCCATCACCGGTTTCCTGCTGGACGGGATGGGCTACAAGGCCAAGGTCGACACCCTCGCGGTGCCGATTACCTTCGGTGGCCTCAAGGACGGCCAGATGGATGTGTTCCTGGGTAACTGGATGCCGGCGCAGCAGGGTTTCTATGACAAGTTCGTGGCCAATGGCGACGTCACGCAACTGGCCAAGAACCTGGACGGCACTGAATTCACCCTGGCGGTTCCGGACTATGTCTGGGATGCCGGTGTGCATAACTTTGCCGACCTGAACAAATTCGCCGACAAGTTCGGCAAGAAGATCTACGGCATCGGCTCCGGCGCCCCGGCCAACCTCTCCCTGAAAGAAATCATCAAGACCAATGACTTCGACATGGGCGAGTGGAAATTGGTGGAATCCAGCGAGCAGGCGATGTTGGCGGAGGTCTCCCGGGCGGTGAAGAAACAGAAATTCGTGACCTTCCTTGGCTGGACACCGCACCCGATGAACGTGCAACTGAAAATGCACTACCTCAAGGGTGGCGAGAAATACTTCGGCGACACGGGCAGTGTCTACACCCTGACCCGCAAGGGTTATGCACAGGACTGCCCGAACGTGGGCAAGCTGTTGACCAACCTGAGTTTCACCCAGGACATGGAAAACAGCATCATGGCCGAGGTGGTGAACAACAAGGTCAGCAACGCCGATGCGGCCAAGGCTTGGATCAAGGCCAACCCGGCGGTCCTGGATAAATGGCTGGACGGTGTGAAGACCCTCGATGGCAAGGATGCGCTGGCGGCGGTGAAGGCCAAGCTCTAGGCATAATGGCGAGTGGCTCTTGTGGCGAGGGAGCTTGCTCCCGCTGGGCTCAGTAGGAGCTGTGTAGGAGCTGTCGAGTGCAACGAGGCTGCGATCTTTCCCAGGCACTTGAAGATCAAAAGATCGCAGCCTTCGGCAGCTCCTGCAGTGAAGCCCAGCGGGAGCAAGCTCCCTCGCCACATGGGTTCACCTGATACTCTTGCGCCAACCCCCCATCCTTGAGGCCCCATGGCAATCCCCACGCGCCGTTCACTCTTGCCTTTCCTGAGCTGGCTGCCCCGGCAGACCCGCGCCAGTGTCGGCCGTGACCTGATCGTCGGCCTGAGCGGCGCGATTCTCGCGTTGCCGCAGTCCATTGCCTACGCCCTGATTGCCGGGTTACCACCGGAATACGGCTTGTATGCGGCGATCGTGCCGGTGCTGATCGCCTGCCTGTGGGGTTCGTCGTGGCACCTGATTTGCGGGCCCACGGCGGCGATTTCCATCGTCTTGTACGCCACCGTCAGTCCGCTGGCCGTGCCTGCCAGCCAGGACTACATCACCTTGATCCTGCTGCTGACAGTGTTGGCGGGTGTTTTCCAATGGTTGCTGGGGTTGCTGCGTTTCGGTGCGCTGGTGAATTTCGTCTCGCACTCGGTGGTGCTGGGTTTCACCCTGGGCGCGGCGGTGGTCATTGCCCTGGGGCAGTTGCCGAACCTGCTGGGCCTCGACTTGCCGAACGAAGCCACGGCGCTGAGGGGGCTGCTGATGTTGGTCGAGCACATCGGGGCTGTGGATAAGCCGTCGCTGCTGCTGGGGTTGGGGACCCTGGTCCTGGGCGTGGTGCTCAAGCGCTTGCTGCCGCGCTGGCCGAGCCTGTTGATAACGTTAGTCATCAGCAGCCTGGTGGTCTGGTTGTGGCCGGTGATGTTCGGGCATGTGGCGCTGGTCAGCGCCTTTGCCGGGCGCCTGCCACCGCTCTCGCTGTTGCCATTGGACCTGGAACTGATCCTGCGCCTGCTACCCGGGGCTGTTGCGGTGGGCATGCTTGGGCTGGTCACCAGCCTGTCCATCGCCCGCTCGCTGTCGGTACGTTCCGGGCAATTGCTCGATGCGAATCAGGAGGTGAGGGCGCAGGGGCTTTCCAACATCGTTGGCGGATTTTTCTCCGGATCATTGTCGGCCGGTTCCTTTACCCGTTCCGGCCTCAGCTATGAAGCCGGGGCCTGCTCGCCCCTGGCCGGGGTGTTCTCGGCCTTGTGGGTGGCGTTGTTTGCGGTCGCTGGGGCGAGACTGATCGCGCACATACCGATTCCGGCCATGGCCGGCAGTATTTTGCTGATCGCCTGGGGGCTGGTGGATCATCGCGGTCTCCGGGCGTTGTACCGCGTGAGCCGCGCCGAATTCGTGGTGATGAGCCTGACCTGCCTGGCCACGTTGCTGCTGGAGCTGCAAACTGCTATCTACGCCGGCGTACTGGCCTCGCTGTTCTTTTACCTCAAGCGCACTTCACAGCCGCGGGTGCAGCATTTTCGCGAAGGGGAGGCGGAGATCCTGCGGGTCGGCGGCTCGATCTTTTTCGGCGCCAGCCATTACCTGCAAGCGCGCCTGCAACGGTTGCAGGCGCAGCGGGTGGTCATCGATGCCCAGCAGATCAACTTCATCGATTATTCCGGGGTGGAAATGCTCCACCAGGAAGCCCGGCGCCTGCGCAGCCAGGGGCGCAGCCTGACCTTGCGCATGGCCCGGCCGCAGGTGGTGGAGGAGTTGATGAAGCTGGAGGGGGCGCAGAAGTGCCCGATTCACTTCGAGGACTGAACTGATTCAACCCTGTAGGAGTTGCCGAAGGCTGCGATCTTTTGATTTTGATCCTTTCACTTGTGGCTCAATTGCCTGGGACAAGATCGCAGCCTCGTTGCACTCGACAGCTCCTACAGCGCCAACTGGCGGCGCAGTTCGGCCAGTACTGGCGCGGTGTCGGGGCGTATCCCGCGCCACAGGTAGAACGCTTCGCTCGCCTGTTCGGCGAGCATGCCCAGGCCATCCATTGCCACCGCCGCGCCGTGTTCATTGGCCCAACGGCAGAATGAGGTCGGTTCCTTGCCATACATCATGTCGTAGCAAACCGTCTTGCCGGGCTCGATCAAGCAGGTGGCAATCGGCGGTACATCCCCCGACAGGCTCGCGGAGGTGGCGTTGATGATCAGGTCCACCGGCTCTTGCAGCCAGTCGAAGCCGCTGGCTGAGACCGGGCCCAGGTCGGCGAACAACTCGGCCAGCAATTCGGCTTTTTCCACCGTGCGATTGGCGATGATCACCGAGGCCGGCGCTTCGGCCAGTAGCGGTTCCAGGGCGCCACGCACTGCGCCACCGGCCCCCAGCAACAGGATGCGCTTGCCCCGGAGGTTGAAGCCGGCATTGACGGTCAGGTCCCGGACCAGCCCGGCGCCGTCGGTGTTGTCACCCAACAGACGACCGTCGGCCAGTTTGCTCAACGTATTGACCGCCCCGGCCCGCTGGGCCCGCTCGGTCAGGGTATCGGCCAGGCGGAAGGCGTCTTCCTTGAAGGGCACTGTGACGTTCGCCCCACGCCCCTCGCGGAAAAATGCCTGGGCGCAACCGGCGAAATCCTCCAGCGGTGCCAGCAGCGTGCTGTAGTCCAGGGTTTGCCCGGTCTGCTCGGCAAACAGGCGATGGATCAACGGCGACTTGCTGTGGCCGATCGGGTTACCCATTACAACGTAGCGGTCCATGAAAAATCCCCGTTCAGGCCTTCGCCAGCCAATCGCGATCTTGCAGGAAGTACTCGGTCAGCCGCGCTTCTTCGCTGCCCGGCTCGGCTTTCCAGTCGTAGCCCCAGCGCACTTGCGGTGGCAGGGACATCAGGATCGATTCGGTACGCCCGCCCGATTGCAGCCCGAACAGGGTGCCGCGGTCGTAGACCAGGTTGAACTCCACGTAGCGCCCACGGCGAAATTCCTGGAATTCCCGCTGTTTGGCGGTGAACGCGTCGTGCTTGCGGCGGCGCACGATCGGCAGGTAGGCATCGATGTAGGCGTCGCCGATGGCGCGGATGAAGGCGAAGCAGGTGTCGAAATTCCACGCGTTCAGGTCGTCGAAAAACAGGCCGCCGATGCCCCGGGGCTCGTTGCGATGCTTGAGATGGAAGTAGCTGTCGCACCAGGCCTTGTAGCGCGGGTACACCTCGGGGCCGAACGGCGCGCAGGCCTGCTCGGCGACACGGTGCCAATGGACGCAGTCTTCCTCGACGCCGTAGTAAGGCGTCAGGTCGAAGCCGCCGCCAAACCACCAGACCGGCTCTTCGCCTTCCTTTTCGGCGATGAAGAAACGCACGTTGGCGTGGGAGGTCGGCACGTGCGGGTTGTGCGGGTGGATCACCAACGACACGCCCAAGGCTTCGAAGCCGCGCCCGGCCAGTTCTGGCCGATGGGCGCTGGCCGAGGGGGGCAGACCGCTGCCGAAGACGTGGGAAAAGTTGACGCCGCCCTTTTCGATCACCGTGCCGTTTTCGATCACCCGCGTGCGACCGCCACCACCGGCCGGCCGGGTCCAGGCATCTTCGATGAAGCGAGTGCCGCCGTCTTCGGCTTCCAGGGCGGTGCAGATACGGTCTTGCAGGTCGAGCAGGTAGGCTTTCACGGCCTCGGTGCGAGTGGACATGACATCACCTTGATCAGGGCTACGCTACGCGGCGTATAGCGGGCCGGTGGCAAATGGGCGCACAGGATACCACCGCACTTGCCCACACCACAGTTGACGACGGTCAAGCTTAGGAGTCCGATAGCAGGCTTGGTAAAAGTCCTGCGACAAGGAGAAAGTGAAGATGGCCAAACGTATCCAGTTCAGTTCCCACGGCGGTCCCGAAGTGCTCGAGTACGCCGATTACTCGCCTGCCGAGCCGGGCCCGCAGCAGGTGCGCGTCAGTAACAAAGCGATCGGCCTGAATTTCATCGACACCTACTACCGCAGCGGCCTTTATCCGCCACCGGCGTTGCCATCAGGCCTGGGTGCCGAAGGCGCGGGTGTGGTCGAGGCGATCGGCTCGCACGTCACGCGGTTCAAGGTCGGCGACCGGGTGGCGTACGGCAGCGGCCCGCTGGGGGCCTACAGCGATGTGCATGTGTTGCCCGAGGCCAACCTGGTGCATTTGCCCGAATCCATCAGTTTTGAACAGGCGGCGGGCGTGATGCTCAAGGGCCTGACCGTGCAGTACCTGTTGCGCCAGACCTATGAACTCAAGGGCGGCGAAACCATCCTGTTCCACGCCGCCGCCGGTGGCGTGGGTTCCCTGGCTTGCCAGTGGGCCAAGGCCTTGGGCGTGAAGCTGATCGGCACCGTCAGTTCGCCGGAAAAAGCCGCCATCGCCAAATCCCACGGTGCTTGGGAAACCATCGACTACAGCAAGGAAAACGTCGCCCAGCGGGTGCTGGAACTGACTGACGGCAAGAAGGTGCCTGTGGTGTACGACGGGGTGGGCAAGGACACCTGGCTGACCTCCCTGGACAGCGTCGCCCCCCGTGGCCTGGTGGTGAGCTTCGGCAATGCCTCGGGTGCGGTGGAGGGTGTGAACCTGGGAGTTCTCGCGGCCAAGGGCTCGCTGTACGTCACCCGCCCGACCCTGGCGACTTACGCCAACAACGCCGAAAACCTGCAGCGCATGGCCGATGAACTGTTTGCAATGATCGCCAGCGGTAAGCTCACCGTCGACATCAACCAGCGTTATCCACTGGCGCAAGCGGCCAAGGCTCAGGCCGAGCTGTCGGCGCGGCGGACGACGGGGTCGACCGTGCTCCTGCCTTGAATGACCGCGTGTTTTTGATGGCCTCATCGCGGGCAAGCCTTGCTCCCACAGAGTAAAACCTGTGGGACCAAATTTCCTGGCGTTCTGGCAGATTTTTCGTACAAAACCCAGGTTCAGGAGCGGCTGACGCTGTCACCGTAGGCACGGATCATGTCCAGCAGGTTCTTGACCCGCAACGGCAGGTTGCCGGCGGGATAGACCGCATGCATGCGCGGGTCTTCACCCGTGCTGGAGGTCAGCTTGTATTCGGGGAACACCCTCGTCAGGCGCCCCGACGCCACTTCCGGCTCCGCCATCCAGTCGGCCAGGCGGGCAATCCCGGCGCCGGCCAGCGCAGCCTGGAACACCGCCGCGCCGGAACTGAAGCGAAACTTGGGGTGCACGCGAAAGCTGCCGGCGTGGCCCGGCCCACGAAAATTCCATTCTTTGAGGATCCGTGGCGCCGTGTGCAGGATCAATGCGTGCTGTTCCAGCGCCTCGATGGACGCCGGCAGCCCGCGTCGCTCCAGGTAGTCAGGGCTGGCGTAGAGGTAGCGCGAATAGCTCCACAGCGGGTAGCCGATCAGGTCGCTGGATTGTGGAAAGGCGCCGCGAATTGAAAAGTCCAGCTTGCCCTTGACCGGATCGACCGCCGCATCGGTGAAGATCACATCCACACTGACATCGGGATAACGCTGGCTGTACTGGGTGATCAATCCGGGGACCACCGTGTGGGCCAAGGACTGCGGAGCACAAAAGCGGATCCAGCCAGTGGCCAGGCCGCTGAGCCCGGCCAAGTCCTCGTCCGCTTCACGTTGCAGATCGAGCATTCTGTGGGCGTGGGGCAGTAGCCGCTCGCCGGCCTCGGTCAGCGTCACGGCATTGGCCGAGCGATTGAACAACTTGACCCCGCTGCGTTCTTCCAGCCCTTGAATGGCGCGGGTCAGCGAGCTGGGGGAGCGCCCCAGGCTGCGGGCTGCGACGACAAAACTGCGCTTGCGGGCCACCGTCGCAAAGGCTTCAAGATCAGCCAACATATCCAGTGCCATCGGCCACCTCGTTGCACTTTTCGCAATATGACATTGCAACACAAAAAAGGCCCTTCCGTTAGCCTTCCGCTCTCGACCCCCACCCCGTTATCGCCAGAGCCTGATTCAATGTTCGATATCGTCCTGCTATGTGTCTTTGCCTTCGCCGCCGGCCTGATCGATGCGGCCGTCGGCGGCGGCGGCCTGATCCAGATTCCGGCACTGTTCAATGTGCTGCCCAGCGCCCAACCCGCCGCCCTGCTCGGCACCAACAAGGTCGCGGCGGCCTGCGGCACGGCCTTTGCTGCGCGCTCGTTCGTGCGCAAGGTGGTGATCGACTGGAGCCTGGTGGTTCCTGCCGCCGGCGCGGCTTTTGTCATGGCCTTCGCTGGCGCGGCGACGGTATCGATCGTGCCGCAGGCACTGATGCGCCCGGCGGTATTGGTGCTGATCGTGCTGATGGCGATCTACACCTTCTGGAAAAAGGACTTTGGCAGCCTGCACAAGCCCATGCGCATCGGCACCAAGGAGAAGCTGCTGGCGGTACTGGTCGGTGGCGCCATCGGTTTCTACGACGGTTTGTTCGGGCCGGGCACCGGCAGCTTCCTGATCTTCCTGTTCATTCGCTGCTTCGCCTTCGACTTCTTGCACGCCTCGGCGTCAGCCAAGCTGGTGAACATCGCCACCAATGTCGCGGCGCTGCTGTTCTTTATCCCGACCGGCAACGTGCTCTACCTGGTGGCGCTGCCGATGGCGCTGTTCAATATCCTCGGCGCGCTGACCGGCACCTGGCTGGCGGTGCGCAAGGGAGTGCCCTTTGTCCGTGGGCTGTTCCTGGTGCTGCTGGTGATCCTGATCAGCAAGCTGTCCTATGACCTGGCCCTCCCAGGCTGATCCACCGCAGGCGGCGAACCGTTCGAACGGCAATGCGAAGCCCCCTTCGAGCCGCGGGTCAGCCGCGATGTCGAACAGTCGGTCGGCCAACTGAAGGAACCGGTGCGCCAGTACCTGGAAAATTGTATCGCCAGCCTGCAAGAGCCTGACCTGTGGGAGCAAGGCTTGCCCGCGATGAACGATGACGCGGTATCAGTCCGGCCGAACGACCTTGCCGCTCGCCAGGTCGCGAATCACGCTGGGGTTCTTGCGCCCGCCCAGGTTGCCGCCCAGCACCAGGTCGATCTGCCCGCGAAAATACTGCTCGACGCGAATCCGCGTGCGCGCCGCCGGGCGCCCTTGGGGGTTGGCCGAGGTGGACACCAGCGGCCCGACCAACGAGCATAAGTCGCGCACGGTGGGATGGTCGCTGACCCGCAGCGCGACCGTGTCGTGCACCCCGGTGATCCATTCCGGTAGCAGGTCCTGGTGCGGCACCAGCCAGGTATTGGGCCCCGGCCATGTGCTGGCCATGCGGTCCATCCAGGTTTCGGGGAAATCTTCGAACAGAAAGTCGAACTGGTGGATGTTGTCAGCCACCAGGATCAGGCCTTTGTCGGGCAGTCGCGACTTGATCGCCAGCAGGCGTTCCACCGCCTCCTCGTTCCACGGGTCACAACCCAGGCCCCAGACCGCTTCGGTTGGATAGGCAATCACCGCCCCGGCGCGAATTTCTCGCGCGGCTTGTTGCACACGCCAACTGTTGACCATGAAGATTCTCCCGCAACGCAAATAAGGCTGTGGGCAGTTTACCGATCTTCCCCATAAAACCTAGCGCGCAAACCAGCGTCCGCTGTCACAGGTCGCGCGTCCTTCCATCTCCAGTTCGGTCAACGCCGCCAGCACTTTGGGCAAGCCCCAGCCACTGGCGTCGGCCAGCGCCTCACTGCTCAGCGGCGCGGCATGCAGCAGGCGCAGCAGCGGATGGGTCACGGGTACAGGCTCCGAGGCCAGCGGTAACTGTTGCCAACCACGCAGCGCTTCGAGGATGTGCTCGACGGTTTCCACCAGCGCCGCACCGTCGCGGATCAGTTGATGGCAGCCTCGGGCACCAGGGTGATGGATCGATCCAGGAATGGCGTACACCTCGCGGCCTTGTTCCGCCGCCAGTCGGGCGGTGATCAGCGAACCGCTGGCGACACTGGCTTCGACCACCAGTACCCCCAGGGACAAACCACTGATGATCCGGTTGCGGCGCGGAAAGTTGCTGGCGTGGGGCGGCGCGTCCAACGGGAACTCCGACAACACCGCGCTGCCCTGGGCAATCATCGCCTCCGCCAGCCGCCGATTGCGCTGTGGATAAAAATTTTCCAGGCCGGTGCCCAGCACGCCGACGGTGCGTCCGCCAACATCCAGCGCCGCTTGATGGGCCGCCGCATCGATGCCCAGGGCCAGGCCGCTGGTGATGACAAAACCGGCCCCGGCCAGGCTGCGGGAAAACGCCGCCGCGGTGTCCATGCCGGGGCGTGATGCCCGGCGACTGCCGACCATCGCCAGCTGGGGTTTTTCCAGGATCGAGGTGTCGCCAGCGACGAACAGCAGCGGCGGCGCGCCGCTGATCTGCGCCAGCAGCGCCGGGTAGTCGGGTTGGTCCCACATCAGTAAATGCTGGCCCGAACGCTCCAGCCAGGCCAATGCATGGGCGGCGCCGTCACGCACATCCGGGTTGCGCCGCGCCTCGGCACAGGCCAACGGCAAGCCCAACGCGCGCCAGGCGCTGGCCGGTGCACTGATGGCCTTGGAGGCCGAACCGAAGGCCTCCATCAGGGTCATGAAACGTTTGGGTCCCAGCTCCGGCAAGCGGTGAAGGCGTAGTCGGGCCTCCAGTTCCGCAGGGGAAACCGGCGCAGGTTCAGGCAGTGGCATGTGATCAATCCTTGATCGTTATGAGCCCCGTTCAAACGGGAGAAAGCTGTGGATAACTCTGTTGGTAACTTGTGAGACCCGTTATGGATTACGAACCTTGTCGAGCACCGCCAACGAGCGCGATGCATACAGCACCAGGCCATAGCTGAGCTTGTCGTAGGTGCGAAAAACCATCAGCAGACCGGCCCGTTCATCGGGGATTTTCACCCGCTCGCCCGTGATACGGTCGCGTACGGTTTCACCGGTCTTCATCACCGCCAGCACATTGCCTTCGGCCAGCCCGTCGCGCCGGCCCTTGTTCAGGGTGACCACGTCCAGCGCGCCGATCTGGGTCACGCCTCGCGGCACGTCCAGGATCAACCCGTGGATGTCCGATTTCGGCGCACTGGGCATAAAGGTCGAGTTGATCGAGCGCTCTTCGCCGCTGAACAGGCGATCACCCAGGCGCACTTCCTGGGTGGTGCGTTGCAGGACCAGGGTGGTGACGTCGCCCTCGGTGGCGACCACCTCGCCGCCGCCGATGTCATCGGCGTTGATGCCCAAGAATTCCTGGGTCTCGGGGTCGGTGTAGACCTTGCCCTGGCGGAAGATGCCGTACGCCGTCTGGTTCGTATCGAACGAGCCACGGGCAAAGACCCGATCCCCCATGCCGCTGAGCACTCGCTCGGCATTGCCGGCGACGATGTAGGGGGCCTTGTTGAAATCCTCAGGCGTGTCGACGATGCGGTTGCTCAGCAGGAAGCTGTTGATCGATTGCAGCGCAATGCTCGGGATGGCGTCGGCCACTGGCGAACTGCGAATGCGCGGCGACAGCTTGATGGTACCGCGCGAAGTGCCGCGATTGAGGGTCAGGCGCGGCTGGCCGTTGACGTAGACCAGCGACAGGGTGTCGCCCGGATAGATCAGGTTGGGGTTTTCGACCTGCGGGTTGGCCTGCCACAGCTCCGGCCATTTCCACGGCTCGCGCAGGTACTTGCCGGAAATGTCCCACAGTGTGTCCCCCGTCACCACCGTGTATTGCTGGGGAAAACCTTCCCGAAGTTGCACTTGCCCGTGCGCGATACCGGCCGAGGCCAGGAGCAGCAGGGCGAGTAGTGATTTCCTCATGCGGTGAATCCCTTTATTATGTGCGTTCGCGTAAAACGCCAGAGCCCCCGTGGCTCGCTGCTTAAGGAGCTATTCTCCACAAGCGCAACGTTTTACAACGGTAGCCTGCATCCCAAGACACGCCAGGCCAGCCACCCGACTTTACCTCACACGTGCATTTATCAAGCTTATGGCCATTTTGAACATTCTCGAATTTCCAGACCCGCGCCTGCGCACTATCGCCAAACCAGTGGCCGTAGTGGACGACGAAGTGCGTCAGTTGGTCGACGACATGTTTGAAACAATGTATGAAGCGCCAGGCATCGGCCTCGCCGCGACCCAGGTCAACGTGCACAAGCGTATCGTCGTCATGGACCTCTCCGAAGACCGCAGCGAGCCGCGAGTGTTCATCAACCCCGAGTTCGAAACCCTGACCGACGAGATGGACCAATACCAAGAAGGCTGCCTTTCGGTGCCAGGCTTCTACGAAAACGTCGACCGCCCACAGAAGGTCAAGATCAAGGCCCTGGACCGTGACGGCCAGCCTTATGAACTGATCGCCGAAGGCTTGCTGGCCGTGTGCATCCAGCACGAGTGTGACCACCTCAACGGCAAGCTGTTCGTGGATTACCTGTCTAACCTCAAGCGTGACCGGATCAAGAAAAAACTGGAAAAGATCCATCGCCAGAACGCTTGATGCCCCCCTTCAAAGGCTTGCCGCGGCAAGCCTTTTTCTTTTTGCGACTGCTTTGTAATTGAGAGCTACCCATGACTGAGCCACTGCGCATCGTCTTTGCCGGCACTCCCGAATTTGCCGCCGAACACCTCAAGGCCCTGCTGGCCAGCCCCTACGAAATCGTCGCGGTCTACACCCAGCCGGACCGACCGGCCGGTCGCGGGCAAAAACTGATGCCCAGCCCGGTCAAGCAGTTGGCCCTGGAGCACGGCATCGAGGTGTTGCAGCCGCCGACCCTGCGCGATGCGCAAGCCCAGGCCGAACTGGCGGCGTTGAAGCCGGACTTGATGGTGGTGGTCGCCTACGGCCTGATCCTGCCCCAAGTGGTGCTGGATATCCCGCGCCTGGGTTGCATCAACAGCCACGCCTCGCTGCTGCCGCGCTGGCGCGGTGCCGCGCCGATCCAGCGTGCCGTGGAAGCGGGCGATGCCGAGAGCGGCGTGACCGTGATGCGCATGGAAGCCGGCCTGGACACCGGGCCGATGCTGCTCAAGGTCAGCACCCCCATCAGCGCCGAAGATACCGGTGGCAGCCTGCACGACCGCCTCGCGCTCATTGGCCCGCCGGCCGTGGTCCAGGCCATTGCCGGCCTGGCCGCGAGCAGGCTGGAGGGCGAGGTGCAGGATGACAGCCTCGCCACCTACGCACACAAACTGAACAAGGACGAAGCCCGTATCGACTGGCGTCGTCCGGCCGTTGAGCTGGAACGCCTGGTGCGCGCCTTCAACCCTTGGCCGATCTGCCACAGCACCTTGAACGGCGAAGCCCTGAAAGTGCTAGCGGCCAGTTACGCCGAAGGGAAGGGCGCACCGGGTGAGATCCTCAGCGCCAGCAAGGATGGCCTGGTCGTGGCCTGCGGTGAACAGGCGTTGTGCCTGACGCGCCTGCAACTGCCCGGTGGCAAGGCACTCAATTTCAGCGACCTGTTCAACAGCCGCCGTGAGAAATTTGCCGTCGGCACCGTCCTCGGCCAAGCGGCGGACGCCTCATGAACCCGCGTCTGGCCGCCGCCAAGGCACTTGCCGCCGTCCTCAGCGGCAAAGCCTCCCTCAACAGTTCCTTGCCGACCCAACTGGACAAGGTTGAAGACCGTGATCGCGGTTTCACCCAAGACCTGGCGTTCGGCACCGCCCGTTGGCAGCCGCGGCTGTCGGCCCTGGCGGCCAAGCTGTTGCAGAAGCCATTCAAGGCCGCCGATGCCGACGTCGAAGCGTTGTTGCTGGTGGGGCTTTATCAACTGCTCTACACCCGCGTCCCGGCCCACGCCGCCATCGGCGAAACCGTGGGCTGTGCCGACAAGCTGAAAAAGCCTTGGGCCAAGGCCCTGATCAATGCCGTGTTGCGCCGTGCCCAGCGGGAAAGCGAAGCCCTGTTGGCCGAACTGGAGCGCGACCCGGTGGTGCGCACGGCGCACCCACGCTGGTTGCAAAAATCCCTCAAGGCGTTCTGGCCCGAGCAGTGGGAAGCCATCTGCGCCGCCAACAATGCCCACCCGCCGATGATCCTGCGGGTCAACCGTCGCCACCATACCCGCGATGCCTACCTGGCGTTGCTGGGTGAGGCGGGCATCCCGGCCATCCCGTGCCACTACAGTCGCGACGGCATCGTGCTGGAAACCCCGGGCGATGTGCGCGCCTTGCCGGGCTTTGCCGAGGGCTGGATCAGCGTCCAGGACGAAGCCGCCCAACTGGCCGCCGACCTGCTGGAGCTGGCGCCTGGCCAACGGGTGCTGGACGCCTGCTGCGCACCGGGTGGCAAGACCTGTCACATCCTCGAGGCCGAGCCGAAGCTGGCCGGCGTGGTGGCCGTGGACCTGGAAGCCAAGCGCCTGGTGCGGGTGAAGGAGAACCTCGAACGCCTGGGCCTGGAGGCCGAGCTGATCGCCGCCGATGGCCGCGACACGGCAACCTGGTGGGACGGCAAGCCGTTCCAGCGCATCCTCCTCGACGCCCCGTGCTCGGCCACCGGCGTGATCCGCCGCCATCCGGACATCAAGCTCACCCGCCAGCCGGACGACATTGCGGCATTGGCCGTGTTGCAGGGCGAACTGCTTGATGCCTTGTGGCCGACCCTGGAAGTCGGTGGCATGCTGCTCTACGCCACTTGTTCGACGTTGCCGACCGAGAACACCGACGTGATCGACGCCTTTCTCGCCCGCACCCCAGGGGCGCGGGAACTGGACATTGCCAGCCAAGCCGGCCTGAAACAGCCCCATGGCCGCCAGTTGCTGGCCCAGGAGGGCGGACACGATGGGTTCTATTACGCCAAGCTGATCAAGATCGCCGCCGCACGCGGTTAAGACCGATTCGATAGGAGTGACTGGATGAAAATCATCATCCTCGGCGCAGGACAAGTCGGCGGTTCGCTGGCGGAACATCTGGCCAGCGAAGCCAACGACATCACCGTGGTCGACACCGACGGCGAACGCCTGCGCGACTTGGGCGACCGCCTCGACATCCGCACCGTGCAAGGTCGCGGGTCGTTGCCAACGGTGCTGCGCCAGGCCGGCGCCGACGATGCCGACATGCTCGTGGCCGTGACCAACAGCGACGAAACCAACATGGTCGCCTGCCAGGTCGCCCACACGCTGTTTCATACCCCAACCAAGATCGCCCGGGTGCGCGAAGCGTCCTACCTGACCCGCGCCGACCTGTTCGACAACGAAGCGATTCCGGTGGATGTGCTGATCAGCCCCGAGCAGGTGGTGACCAACTACATCAAGCGCCTGATCGAGCACCCTGGTGCCTTGCAGGTGATCGACTTTGCCGAAGGCAAGGCGCAACTGGTGGCGGTCAGGGCCTACTACGGCGGGCCGCTGGTGGGCCAGCAACTGCGCCAGTTGCGCGAGCACATGCCGAACGTGGAGACCCGGGTGGCGGCGATTTTCCGCCGTGACCGGCCGATCCTGCCCCAGGGCGACACGGTGATCGAAGCCGACGACGAAGTCTTCTTCATCGCCGCCAAAGCAAATATTCGCGCGGTCATGAGCGAAATGCGCCGTCTGGACGAGAACTACAAGCGCATCGTCATCGCTGGCGGCGGGCAGATCGGCGAGCGCCTGGCCGAAGCCATCGAAAGCCGTTACCAGGTCAAGATCATCGAGATGAACCCGGCGCGCTGCCGCTACCTCTCCGACACCCTCGACAGCACCGTGGTGCTGCAGGGCAGTGCCTCGGACCGCGACCTGTTGCTGGAAGAAAACATCGCCGATGCCGACATCTTCCTGGCCCTGACCAACGACGACGAAGCCAACATCATGTCGTCGCTATTGGCCAAGCGCCTGGGGGCGAAGAAGGTCATGACGATCATCAACAACCCGGCCTACGTCGACCTGATCCAGGGCGGCGACATCGACATCGCCATCAGCCCGCAACTGGCAACCATCGGCACCTTGCTGGCCCACGTGCGGCGCGGCGACATCGTCAGCGTGCACTCCCTGCGCCGAGGTGCGGCCGAGGCCATCGAGGCGATTGCCCACGGCGATGCCAAGTCCAGCAAAGTGATCGGCAAGGCCATCCGCGACATCGGCCTGCCGCCGGGCACCACCATCGGCGCGATCATCCGAGACGAACAAGTGCTGATCGCCCACGACGACACCGCCATCCAGACCGGCGACCATGTGATCCTGTTCCTGGTGGACAAAAAGCACATTCGCGATGTCGAGAAGCTGTTCCATGTGGGGTTGAGTTTCTTCTGATCCTGGATGTGCAGTGACAGGAGGGGCCTCATCGCGAGCAGGCTCGTTCCCACAAGGGGTCGCTGTCGTTCACAAAAATTGTGATCGACTGAGATCCACTGTGGGAGCGAGCCTGCTCGCGATAGCTATCTCACATTCAACAGATCAATCACTGACATAACCCCAAAGGACCCACCCCATGCTCGACTCCCTGGAAAAAATGCTCGCCAAGGGTGTGGACAACGCCCTGCTACGCTTCGGCCTAGGCAAAGGCTACCTCGACCTAGGCGAATTCCCCCGCGCCGCCGAACACCTCCAACGCTGCGTCGAATTCGACCCCAAGTACTCAGCAGCCTGGAAACTACTGGGCAAGGCCCACCAAGGCCAGGGCGATGCCGCTGCAGCCCGCCAAGCCTGGCAACAAGGCCTGGAAGCCGCCCGCGCCCATGGCGACAAACAAGCCGAAAAAGAAATGACCGTGTTCCTCAAAAAACTGGACCGATAGGAGCGGCCTCCATCACTTCTCGTACAGCCTTCGACTGGAGATCATCCCCGATCCCGCCGCTATTGCTGCAATCGCAAAGAGTCCGACATCAATGCTGCCAATGAATGACGGCAACACAAATATCACCAAAAAACCCAAGCAAACCAGGGCTATCCCCAGTCGTACCCTGAGCACGTAGCGTCTCACACAAACATGCAGCAGCAGGATCCCCAAACCGGCCAGTACATACTGACTATTGAGACTCATAGCTTATGTTTCCTCGGGATTGAATGATGATGGACGAAGTTGAGCGCTGTGGCCCGATACCACCGCTGACTTGAGCACCCAGGCTGACGATTACATCGCCAGTGTGATAGGTCGGTAACAGGTCCTTGGCCCACCTTCGGCCTAAGTAGCCTGCTGCTGGTGCGACAGCTTTACCAATGCCTGGCACTTGACCCGCCACCCCCGTAAAAATCCCAGTGGCAATGGTGAGAAGATCCGTGCGTTGCTCATTGAGCCAATCCCCCTGGCTACGAGTCAGGGGGATTGGAAATTCCGACGTTCATGACACAAGGCAGATCCCTGGCGAGCATCTTGTCATAGAGCTCCACCAGCAATCGGGTGACTTCAAAGTTGGCCGCTTTCGCCTCGCGAAAATACAGCGTTCTGAGCCCGCCTCTGTCTGCGGGCATGACGGTGAAACGGCTTACGCAGAAAGTGATCCCGTGATGGGGGGTGAACTGATACTTATCGAACTCCATTCTTCAGTCCTTGATGAATTCGCAAGGCTCTGAGTTTTATTCAGATATGGCGATTTACATAAAGGACAATTCCGGTTTGGGCGGGTTGTTTGTCACTTAAAGTTTCCGCAAGGGCGTTCGATTCGGTTGTCCTACAGATAATTCTCAAGAGCCTCGCCAAGTGGCGGCGGCATAGAAATGATTTGAATCCACTACGCTCGGTGCGCGTATGTCTGCAATCAAATCCTGCCGCACCTACCAGGCGGGCGACGTACTGGTCAGCATCGAGGCGCAGGTCAACGGCGGCGTTGGCCCACAACGCACCTCTCGACACTGATCACCAAGACCTGACTGGAAACACACATGCCCGAAATTACCCAAATGATCATTGCCCTGGCGCTGTCCTTTCTGCTCGATCGGTTTCTCAAGCCGTATCTGCTGCGCAAGTGGCCCAATCGGGGGCTATGTTGCCCCCGGATAAGGACTATCAGGCACCTGCTGTTACCGGGCTCGTGTGTCCTTGGGCAAAGCGAGTCGCCGATGTCTGCAGCAATAGAACAATGGACAAGGTAATCATCAGAAACGGTATCAGCCACGCGCTCTCGATCAATGCCAACTGCAGGCTGAGGATTAACAGCAAGACCGGTGTTGCGAGGGCATTCGCCCGGCTAACACACGCACCAACGGCAGCCTCGCTGTAGCGGTAGGCAATGGCTGCTCGGATATGCACCCGCGCACCGCCAAAGGCCATGCCAAGGATCAGCAGGCTCAGCGCCTTGAGCACCAGGGTATCTGGCACCATAAACCATACCGCTGCGGAAATGATGGCCAGCCCGATCAGCCCCGAGAGAAATACCGATAGATTGCGACCGGTATTACTCAGAATGATCAGCACTCCCACCAACGCCATCCCCATGCCAAACACTGCATCCAGCACACCAAGCTCAAATAGCGCCCAGCCATGGCTCGACACATACACGGGAAGCATGAAATTGAAGGCACCGAGGATTGGCCAGATCAGTACCATGGGCACAAACAGGGTGAGTGGAAGCTTGGCTGGCGCAACTGTCTCGCTAGCCTCTTGTGCCACCACCGAGTGACCATGGCGGATGTAACAAATCGCTGATACCAGCAGGAATCCAGCGCCCAGAAAAATGAAGAACCCCATACCCGGCAGGATCGGCATCAAGCCGGCTGCCAACAACGGACCAATCATCAGGGCCGCTTGACCGGTTGCAGTGGTTGCACCACTGATTCGTCTGACAGAGGCTTCATCCATACCACGCTGAACCTGGGTGAACCACATATCCAAGCTGGCTTCGAGCAGCATGAAAACCAGCCAGACAAAGAGGTTGGCGGCTAGTAGAGCGATGGTGATGTCTCGGCTTGCCCCTACCACCAGGCTGAGACCGGCCAGACAAAACGTAAACCAGCTGCTCATTTTTCGTCCGTTCATTCGCGCCGACAGCTGCTTGATGATCACCGGCGTGATGAAGGCCGGAATGAAGGAGCAAAAAATCGCCAATGCCAAAGGTAAATAACCACCTTCGTTCTGGTTGAGGATGGTCCACGTCAGGGAGACCACCAATGCCCCGGAACATAGGCGGTAAGCCGTTGAGCAGACTAAAAAAATAGCTAATTCTTTTGAAAAATTTTTCATGGAAACTTCCCTATCGTAAGCGTTTCGGCATGACGGAAGTGAAAACTACCGCTTGGGCCGTGATAAGTGCAGGCCGTACCGTTTTTGTGCACGCTCAAACCCCGTGTTTAAGACGCTTTGAAAGTTAAAGTTTGCAACTAAATCAACGGGCAAAAAGCGCGCTCCAAAATGACTAGCGAAGCGCACTTTTTTTGGGCGGTTTGGCCGAGACGGCATTGAAGTGGTGCATGCGTTCCTGCGGCAAATTTTAAACCTGAGCAAGGTCGTGTCATCTTTGTATGGCGGTCTTGTTAGATAACTGCTCAATGCTGTGTCGTAGGTTGAACAACATCACGCCGCAGAAAACCAAGCCTATCGATAGAATGACTGTTCCATTTATCGGGTAGCTAAAGAACAAGTAGGAAATGATGATGGCGAAAAACGGAACCAACAAGCCAATGGGGGCCACGGTGGATCCGGAATATTTTCTGATGTTGTAGTTCCATATCCAGTACCCCAGCAGAGTCGTCACGTAAGACTGTGAGATCAGCGACACTATGACTTTGTAGTTTATCGCATCCTTCAGGCTATAGAATGACTCGGCACCCTCAAAGTACAAGGCAAGAACAAATAGAACTGGAAGGCTAAATAAGAAGCTCCAAACCATAAAGGGTAGCAGGTCTTTAGGCTTGTATTTTTGAATAATGAAAGTACACATGCTAAAGCAAAAAGCTGCGAGCAAGCAGATAGCAACGCCCAACGGACCTGAACCCTGATTGTTCTTGATTAGCATCAAGAAAAGGCCAGAGAGTGATATCGCGAGGGCGATAATGCTGATGTTGGAAGCTCTTTCCTTAAAGGCAATCAGGCCAATGATAAATGTCATGAATGCGCTGAGCTGAATGATGAGGGATACAGTGCCGGGAGAGGTTCCTGTATAGATGGCAATGTTGGCGCACCCCCATATTCCGCCACCAAACAATATTCCATAGGCGGCGAGTACATAAGCTGGAATTTTAGGTCTTGGCATGAGAAATACAAACGGGAAGACGCAAAGCGAAAACCTGATGAATGTCATCACGAAGGGTTTGATTTGTTCAAGCCCTACTTTAATTAAGGCGAAGTTCCCCCCCCAGATCAGCGCCACTAGCAATAAGAATGCGTAATCATGTGGGGCGATTTTTTTAAAACTGTTCATTGCTCAGAATCCACTTTTCAGCATGTCATCATAAACATTGCGAAAAGGTGATATTTTGGTCATTTCCTCCAAGCACTCATCGAAAATCTGTTGTCCCATGGGCGTCAACACACCGTCCCGCTTGATCTGAGCTGCGGTCGCGAAAAATCTCTTCTCAGCCGCCCGCCCTTTCTCAAGCGCTTCCTCTGCCAGTTTTCCAGGCGCTATTTTTCCCAAACCAGACATTGCCAGTGCAATTCTAGCCAGTACGAAAAGTGCGTGAAATATACCGAGCATGGGACGGGCGTCAGGCCTGAATGGCGCTGTGTATAATTCACTCTCTGGATTCAAAACAAACTTATCATCTGTGCTTTTTAAAAACAGTCTTAAATGGGCGGCCTCATGGACTACCTGTTGTGCGTAATAGATGGGGCTATGGACTTCATCGGCCCATATCAAAATCAGCCCTAATAAATTGTAACTGCTGGCCGATCTGACATGATATTCATCGCCAGGCCCCGTCAAGACTATTTCATCTATTAGGATCTCAGCTTCATTGTAGAGGTCTATCGATTGGGCCTTGAGAAGTTCTATTCCTGCGATTAATTTTGCTTTCTCGATTTCAGCAACATCAGCGCCGATGAAACCAATGCTGATTTTGCCAGACGCCTCTTCTCGTACTTCATCGGCAACCAAGTCAATTTCTTCTTTTCGGTTGTTTTCAGAGAAGCCAGAAACCCTGAATCCTTCTGATCCATGCCTTTCGTTTTGCTTGGCTTCTTGAAAAAAATGTAAGCCTGAATCTGCATCGTTGGCTTGCAAGCTCTTGATGCACTTATTGTAGAATGCGAAAGACTTCCAAGACAGCTTGGTCACAGAGTCGGATTTTTGATAGTCATCATTAAACACGCTCGCCAAGTAGCTCATCGACTCTTTGTATTGATTGAGCAATGTGTAGGCATCTTGGCGATACTCTTCATTTGTGATTAAGATGCTCAATTGATTTCTCCTTGAAAGCAGGCTCTCCATAAAAAGAAGGACCGCCATAGCGATATGGCAGTCCTTCTAATAAATCACCGTCGAAATTTATTCGCCGATAGATTTGTTTACGCTCGACAGCGCAACCATTGCAGTCAGGCTCAGTGCGGATTGAGATACGATCAGTTTGGACATATCGAGTTTCATAAAAAGCTCCATTTTTTTGAAAGATTATGCCGTTCGCATTTCATTGCAAGGCAAAGCGAAACTAACATAATCATTTTGATAAATGACACTGTTATTTTTTGCGTTATATACTCATTTGCTATATTGGATCCAACTTTTAGGAATATAGATTGTCGCTTGGCCGCCGAAAGGTGTAAGCAGAATTCCTTACGTTGAGGATCGCTTTGCGTCGGGCATGAACTCATGCAAAACAGCTTTTTTGTGGCGAGGGAGCTTGCTCCCGCTTGAGTGCGAAAGCACTCATAAAAAAGCCCACCTCGTTTTCAATACCAGTCCGCCAAACCGACTTATCCCACTAAAAATAAATGCGTCCACTTTTTTACATCCCAATGCCCAGCAGATCTGGGCGAGACAACACCTCAAGACGGGGCGTTTGCCACATTAAGTTTCTATAAGGGCGTTCGGTTCAAATTTCCTACAAATAACTTCTCAAGCACCGTCGAATAATCAGGTTCATAGCGCGCTCTCGCTGGCAGGATGAGGATCGATGTTAAGACGGTTTTCGGCCCCTCGAATGGCTTTGGCGATTCGCCAGAAATAAATTGCGCCAATCAGAAACTCAAACACCGAACCGATGACCCAGCATGTCATCAGCGACGACGGGACATCGCGATTGCTCATTGCGGTGTAATAGATCAACGGAATGCTCATAAACCACATCAGAATCAGGCGCACCACCAGCGAAAATCTGGCCATACCAATACTCTCCAAGACGGCTGCACCCGTCATAGAGAAGACAAAGGCGGCGGAGAATGTCCACAGTACGCGTTGTGTATCGATGGCCAGGGCGACGATCTCCGGGTTGTGCCCCAGTTCGCCGAAAGCCTTGAGCAAGACCTGTGGCACAGTGATTTGAACGGTGGAAACCAGCAGTACGTAGAGCAGCTCGATGGTCACGGTCACCCGTAGGATCGTTGCCAACTCAGTGTATTGCTCCTTGCCCACTGCAGTGGCGCACAGAATGCTGCAACCAATACCCAAACCGATGATCGGGATGATGCCCAGGTAATTGATCGTCAGATTGACGTTGTTTGCCGCTAGCGCACTAGAGCCCAGTACCGCGACTATCCAGATGAATGCAGTATTGCCGAGCTGATCCACCCCGGCGGACAAGCCACTGGGAACACCTCTACGCAGCCGGAAAAACAGCCGGGGCAGTAGGCGCCCGCTACGGGCAATGATGATGTTTATCAACTCAAGCCAGATTTTTCGAGGCAGCATTACTGCGTAGCACGTCAGCATGGACAAAGTGCCGATCAACGTACCGATAGCGGCTCCGGCCATTCCCATTTCGGGCAGCCCGAACTTTCCGAAGACCAGGCCGACGGTGAAGATTGAATCGACTACTTGACCAACGATGCCGACCATGAGCGTTTCGCGGGTTCGACCCACACCGTTGAAGAACGAGGACAGCGCTGTGTCGATCGTCATTACGCCACCGAAGATCGCCGCCCAGAGCATGTACTGCGATTCGAGGCTGACAATCTGCGGTGGGCGGGAGCTGAGCTGTGGGATCATCGCGATCAGCGGGGCGGCGACAAATAGCAGGACACCGCAGCCAATACCAAGGAGCAGCCCCAGTGCGGCTTCATTACAAGCTTCGCTGAGCCCCGATCGACCATTCGCCTGCGCAATAAAGGAACGTGAAACGCCGACGGTGCTACAGAAGAAAGCGATAATCGCCATGCTTGTGAATACCGCAGGACCGGAAGCGGCCAGCGTATCTTGTGAGTAGTGTGCCAGGCATAGCCTGTCGACAAGCATCATCAATAAATTGCCGACCATCGTCCCCATCAACGGAAACGAGACGATCGCGATTCTTTTCGCCACCCCTGCGTCAAACCAATGCCGCATATTCACATTCCTTTGTCTCGCGGCTGCCGAGATGGGCCCTGCTTGAGAA
This sequence comes from Pseudomonas sp. RL_105y_Pfl2_101, assembly GCF_963970585.1. Classification (NCBI taxonomy): domain Bacteria; kingdom Pseudomonadati; phylum Pseudomonadota; class Gammaproteobacteria; order Pseudomonadales; family Pseudomonadaceae; genus Pseudomonas; species Pseudomonas sp. RL_105y_Pfl2_101. The sequence goes on along the minus strand of NZ_CAXAPG010000009.1, from coordinate 2,651 downwards.
AGCGCTCGTACAACTTCGATTACCTCGGGCTACTAAATCCCACCACTGATGGGCAGTGGCAGGAAGACCATAGAACCCCGGGACAAGGCGCGCAAGCGGTCGGGTTCTGGCGTAGTTGTAGGCATCACGAGCAGGCTCGGAGGCTGTTGCAGATGTTGTGTTCACCACCCGATGTGCGAACGAGCGATAGCTATCTAGCGGAAATGACGGTGTTCCTGAAAAAACTCGATCGGTAGGAGCTGTCGAGTGAAACGAGGCTGCGATCTTCTGATCTTGATGTTGATCTTTCACTCATGACTCAATTGTCTGGGGCAAGATCGCAGCCTCGTTTCACTCGACAGCTCCTACATATCTACAGATGGAGCGAGTCCCCACGCTACAAAGGTGCGTTAATGAAAAGGGGCGGATTTTTAATTAATTCCGTTTTATTTCCTTCTCTTACAACTTGCCAGTGGCAATTTTCTTGAAAGCCGCCTTGAACGCATTTTCTCTTGCCTGAGTGGTGCTGATAGGGCTTGAAAAGCAGCAGAATATTCTGCTGAAGCAGCCTTTTGATGTACTACCTGCTTGGTTGTAAGCGGCTACATAATCCTTGATTATTTTTACCCGGGTTTGGCCGGAAGGGTGAGAGTGTGTTGCGGGGCCTAATAGGGTACCTATCTCGTCTAACTGCGCAGCTATTACGGCCCAGAAGTCGGGGATTCGAGTGAATAATACTTTCGCAGCAATTAAATCGGCCCAAGCTTCATGCTTCTTTCGATTGTCGACCTTTGGGCCGCTCGCATGCAATTCACGCACGTCATCATCCAGGTGTCCTGCACCAGGGCACGGCACGGCGCGACGGACTAATTTCCGCTGATTAGGGCGGAACAAAACCCGGCGCAAACGCCGGGTTCTTTCATGACAAATGCTTACCTACTGCCGCGGCTCCACGTTATCCAACACCCGATTCGCCAATAACGAACTCAGCTCAATCAACTGCTGAATCCCCTGCGCCACATGGCGCCTCGATCCCTCCAGATCAAACGCCAGATCACTCACCATGGCATCAGCCGAAGCCAGCGTCTCAGTGAGGTTGGCAAGCAAGCATTCGTTATCGAGGCCTTTCACGACGGCGTACAGCTGCCCCGGTTTGGGGGCTTCTTGGGATTTATCCGGTTTCGGTAGCAAGTAGTGATCGAGCACGCGTTTGGTGGTTTCGTCTTGCTGCTGGGCTTTGGATTTTGCGGATGTAGAGGTGGAATCTGCTTCTGGCGGATTCGGCGTTATTTTGAACATAAGCTTCGGTTCCAGATGTGGTGCCGACACCCCGAAGCTACTAAACAAAGGGGGGGCAGCTGTACGCAGGTTAGTAGACCGGGGAACCGAAGAAGCCGGCGCGCCTGAGCGCCCTGCGTACAGCCACCATCAAGAACAGGGTCGGGCCCTGTTTTTGAAGCGCTTGTACAACTTCGATTACCTCGGGCTACTAAACCCGACCACTGATGGGCAGTGGCAGGAACGACAATAAAACCCAGGGACAAGGCGCACAAGCGGGCGGATTCTGGCGTAGTTGTAGGCAAAGGCGCAAGGATGCGTAGCTAGATGGACGTTGTAGGCGGGGGCTGTAGGAGAGGAGCGTTTTGGCGATGCATGTGGGTTGTTTTGCTCAATCCGGCGATACGAAATGATTTGAATCCGATCCGCCCGTTGCAGAGAATTGCCACCTTTACCCCAAAAGGATACGGGCGATGAAGTTCGAAGGGACTTTTCAATACATGGGCAATCACGGGATCGTCTTCAACGTCTCGTAGATCACCCTCACCGACAGCGAACGTGGGCGCTTGCGCGAGCTGCATTTTGGCGAGGCAAAAAGCGCCCACTATGAAGTCAACAGCAAGGTCGTCGAGGTATACGACAAGATGCAGGCCAAGGGCCTGCCTTGCGTGATGATGATCGGTATCTCCAAGCCGCTCACCCGGCAACAGGGCGACGCCCTCAACGCCCAGCGCACCACGATCGCCAACCTTGCAACCACGGCCTCGACTGCCGCCGCCAAGGCCGTGGCCCCCTATTACGTGGCGGCGTCTGTAGGGGCCGGTGTGCGCATGTATGCCAATGAAATCCTGCCCACCTACCATGCGGGCGACGTACTGGTCAGCATCGAGGCGCAGGTCAACGGCGGTATCGGCCCGCAACGCACCCTCTCGACATTGATCATCAAGACCTGACCGGAGACGTACATGTCCGTAATTACTCAATTGGTCATTGCCTTGGTGTTGTCCTTTCTACTCGATCGATTCCTCAAACCCTATCTGCTACGCAAGTGGCTAGGCGTGGTGTTGGTGGCGGCGGGTGCGGTTGGCTGCGTTTTGGCCGGTGAGACCCGCGTGTTGGGGTTTGATCTGGGGTTGCTGTCGGCTTTTGCCGTGGCGATAGGGATGGGGTTGTTCATGAAGCGGCGGCGGTTTGAGGAGGTTGGCTGAGCGGGAAAGGCGGATGGATTAATATCAGAAAATAAATCCGTCCTCTTAAGTGGTCCCCTTAAGGATGGTCTGAAATAGCCGGATATTCTCCGGCTATCGAGCCGTCAGTACTTTTCAAAAAACGACCCGCGTCGAAATTTGATCCATTTTCTTCATTTTTCAGCCCTTCCGGGCGCAGCAAGGCGC